>NZ_CP109199.1:7254131-7596196 GCF_036250065.1 Micromonospora sp. NBC_01699
TGCTGCGGGACCTGCCCGAGGGACTGGACACCCTGCTCGGCGAACGCGGCCACGGGCTGTCCAGCGGGCAACGGCAGCGGGTAGCGCTGGCCCGCGCCTTCCTGCGGGACGCGCCGGTCGTGCTGCTCGACGAACCCACCGCCCGGCTCGACGGCGCCTCCGAGGCCGCCGTACTGGCCGCCACCCGCAAACTGGTCGCCGGCCGGACCGCCGTGCTGGTCGCCCACCGGCCCGCGTTGCTGGCCGAGGCCGACCGGGTGCTCCGGATCGAGAACGGGCGGGTGACCGAACTCACCCCCGACCGGCTACCGGACCGCAGCGGGGCGGGGGCGGCCCGATGAACGGAAACGGCGCGCTCGACGGCCTCGGGGCCGAGCGGACAGTGCTCCGGCTGGGCCGTCCGTACCTGGGCCGGCTGGTCGGCGCCGGACTGCTCGCCGCCGGCACCGAACTCGCCGGACTGGCCCTGATGGCCACCGCCACCTGGCTGCTGATCACCGCCGCCGGGCAGCCGCCGCTGGACGTACTCACCGTGGCCATCGTCGCGGTCCGGGCGCTGGCCATCGGCCGGGGCGTGCTGCGCTACACCGAACGCCTCGCCGGGCACGACGCCACCCTGCGCTTCGTCACCGACGTACGGGCCCGGGTCTTCGCCACCCTGGCCGGACGCCGCACCGGCGCCGCAGAACACACCGGCGACTCGCTCAGCCGGCTCGTCTCCGACGTGGAGGCGGTCCAGGACCTGCTGCTGCGGGTGCTGGTGCCGGGCGCGGCGGCAGCGGTGGTGAGCCTGCTGGCCGTCGCCGGCACCGCCGCCCTCGCCCCCGCGGCAGCGGCACCGCTCGCCCTCGGGCTGCTGCTGGCCGGAATCGTCCTGCCGGCCGCCGCCACCGCGCTGACCCGGCGCACCGCCGACCGGGTCGCCCCGCTGCGCGGCGCGCTCGCGGTCGACGCGGTCGACCTGACCCACGGCGCCGCCGACCTGGCCGCCTTCGGCGCCACCCGGGCCGCGCTCGACCGGGCCGACGGCCGGGCCCGGGAACTGGCCGGGCTGGAACGGCGGCTGGCCGCTGCCGGCTGGGCGATCGACGGGCTCGGGGTGCTGGTGTCCGGTGCGACCACCGCCGCCGTCGTCGCCACCGCGCTGTACGCCGGGCTGGACGGGGTGCTGGTCGGCGTACTGGCGGTGGGCACCCTGGCCGCGGTGGAGGTGAGCCTGGCCCTGGTCGGTGCCGCCCGCCAGTGGACCCAGCTCCGCGCCGCCCTGCGCCGGGTGGCACCCCTGCTCACCGCCACGTCGAGCGAAGAAGCAACCGTCGAATCGACCGCTGCATCGACCGGCCAAACGACCGACGAAACGACCGACGAAACGACCGGCGGGGCGACCGCCGGATCGACGGGCGGGCTCGGGGCGAGCGGGTCGGTGGTCGAGCGGCACGACTGTGTGGTCGACGAGGTGACCGTCCGGTACCGGGACGGGGCGCCGGCCGCGCTCGACCGGGTGAGCCTGGATCTGCCGGCCGGCCGGCGGGTGGCCGTGGTGGGGCCGAGCGGGGCCGGCAAGAGCACGCTGATCGGCGTACTGACCGGCGCGGTGGTGCCGGACGGCGGCCGGGTCACCGTGGGTGGTCGGGAGCTGTCCGCGTACCCGGTCGAGCAGTTGCCCCGGCTGGTCGGCGGGCTGCTCGCCGAGGCGTACGTGTTCCACGCGTCGGTCCGGGAGAACCTGCTGCTCGGCCGGGCCGACGCGAACGACGACGAGTTGGCCGCCGCGACCGGGACCGCCGGCCTGCTCGACTGGGTACGACAGCAGCCCGCCGGTTGGGAGACCATGGTCGGCGAGGACGGCGGCCAGCTCTCCGGCGGCCAGCGGCAGCGGCTGGCCCTGGCCAGGGCACTGCTCGCCCGGCCACCGGTGCTGGTGCTGGACGAGCCGACCGAGGGGCTCGACCCGACCGCCGCCGACCGGGTGCTCGCCTCGATCACCGACACGATCCCGACCGGGCACGCCGTACTGCTGGTCACCCACCGGTTGCGCGGCCTGGACCGGTACGACGAGATCCTGGTCCTGGACGCCGGCCGGGTACGGCAACGTGGCCGGCACGCCGACCTGCTCGACCAGCCCGGCTGGTACCGGGAACAGTGGCTGGCCCAGGAGGCGGCGGAGGGCGACTACCTGGCCCTCACCGCCCACTGAGGACCCACCGCCCGGCGGTCCGATCCCCGGCGAACTCCGGTCCACCGACCGGCGAGCCCCGGTCCGGCGCCAGGCGAGCCGCCCGGCGAACCCCGAGTCGGTCTCGGGGACGGAACCGGGGGAACGCCGGACCTGAGGCGGCGGGCCGACATGGCAGGCTGAACGGATGTCGACCCGCGAGGCCCCGATCGACCACTATCTTCGACTGCTCGGCGGCCGGCTGCGCGGACCGGCCCGGCTCAGACGCGACCTGCTGACCGAGGTGCGCGACAGCCTCCGGGACGCGACGGAGGCGTACCGGGAATGTGGTCTGGATCCGATCGCGGCGCAGCGGCGGGCGGTGGCCGAGTTCGGCGCGCCCGACCGGCTCGCGCCGGCCTACCAGGCCGAGCTGACCGCCGGGCAGGGGCGGCGGCTGGCGCTGCTGGTGGCGCTCGTCCCGGTCGCGATGCTGACCGCCGACCTGATGTGGTGGCAGCCGCCGGCCACGACCCCGTCGGCGCCGTCGGGCTTCCTGCTCCTGGTCCAGGCCCTGGACTGGGCCTCGTACGCCGCCGGCGCCCTGGCCCTGCTCGCGCTCCTCCTGCTCGGCCCGGCCGGCCGCCGGTGGCCGATCGCCCCGCGTGGGGTGGTCCGCCCGCTGGCCGTGGTCGCCCTGGTCGTCGGCGGCCTGATCTGGGCGCTCGGCGTCTTCGCCGGGGTGAACGCGGTCCGGGAGTCACCGGCGGCGCTGACCTGGCCACCGATGATCACCGCCTGGATCATGCTGAACGCCACCTTCGGCCTGCTCACCTGGCTGACCGTCCGGGCGATCGCGGCAACCGGACACCGGCCGATCCCGGCATGATCGACGAGTACGTGCACGAGCTGGGCCGGGCGCTGCACGGGCCGGCCCGGCTCAAATCGGACCTGCTGACCGAGGCCCGGCACAGCCTGACCGACAGCGCCGAGGGCTACCGCGACGGTGGCCTGCACCCGGCCGAGGCCGAGCGGCGGGCCATCACCGAGTTCGGCCCGGTAGGCCGGCTCGCCCACGAGTACCAGTCGGAGCTGCTCGCCGGCGCGCTGCGCGCCCTGGCCCTCCGGGTTGTCCTCGTGGGTGTGGTGCTGATGGCCACCGCCGACCTGATGTGGCACGAGGCGCCCTGGACCGGCCCCCGGCCACCCGCCGGTTACCTGCTGCTCTCCGGCTCGCTGGACTGGCTCTGGCGGGGCATCCTCCTGCTCGCGCTCGGCTCCTACCTGTGCCTGGCCCGGTACGCCCGGAGTGGCCGGACCGGTCCGGTACGGCTGGCGCGGGCGGCCGGGATCGGCCTGTCGGTCTCGCTCGGTCTCGGCTGGATCGTCACGGTGGCGGTGTACGCCTGGTCCGTGACCCTCTGGGACTCGGCGCTGGCCTGGCCGCCGATGCTGGTCGGCGGGATCGCGCTGGTCGCCGTGCACGCTTGGCTGGGTCGGGCGGCGTACGCCTGCCTGGCGACGGGTCGGCCGACCGGAGGCCGGTGAGGGGTGGCGGCCCTGCGCAACGGCGGCGTGGCCGGGTGGGTCAGGCGGGCGCCTGCGACGGGCCGTCCACGCCGAGGAAGCGGCCCACCGTCGAACTGAGCTCCTGCCAGCTCGTCCGCTCACCGGCCAGGGCCCGGTGCCCCGCCCCGGTGAGCCGGTACGTCCGCCGCTCCCGGCCGTTCACCGTGCTCCAAGTGCTGTCGACGTAGCCGGCCCGCTCAAGCCGGCGCAGGGCCGGGTAGATCGTCCCGGTGGGCAGGTTCAGCATGCCGCCGCTGCGTTCGCGGAGCGCCTCGATGATGGCGTAGCCGTGCAGCGAGCCCTCCTCAAGCACCGAGAGCAGCAGCGCGTCGAGATGGCCGTGCAACGCCTGGGCCTTCATAGGTAGCAAGACTACTAATAGATGGTGGCTTCGCCAACGGGGTGCCGGCACCCGCCCCGTCGAGCCGCCCACTAGGGTATGTGCGCAGAGTCACCCACCCGACAGTTCCACCCCGGATCGGGTGCCGCAAACCTTGAGTGCACACGGAGGTCAGCGTGGCCCGCCAGTCGCCCCACCGGCCCGACGCCGACGAACCCGACACCGAGTTCGACGAGAGCAGCCGGACCACCGACACCGCGACCGACAGCACAGCGGACGCGGCAGCCGACCCCGTCGAGGCCGACCAGGACCTCGACGACGACGAGGTAACCGAGCCCGCGAACCGCGCACTGTGGGAAGACGTGCGGATCGACCCGGTGGAGATCGCGCTGCCCGCCGGCAGCGGCTTCACCCTGCGGGCGTACCGGATGTCCAACACGGTGACGCCGACCGAGATCGGCGAACGCGAGGACGACCCGTTCGACGCCCGCGCCCGCCGGTTGGAGGACGAGGAGACGGTGGTCTTCCTCGACGAGGAGTTCGCCGAGGACTTCGAGGACGACGACGGCAAGCCCCGGCGGGTCCGCCGTACCCGTGACGGCGACGAGGTCGACGACGAGGAACTGCTCGCCGACGACGACGCCGACGATGAGGAAGCGGACGAAGCCGACGACGATGAGGAAGCCGAAGAAGTTGCGGTCTTTCTCACTCACCGGGGCAAACTGCTGCTCTTCAAGAGCCGCGAGTCACTGGTCAGCTTCGTCCTGTCCGGCGCACCGCACGACATGTCCGGGCTCGACACCTGGGACGACCTGGTAGCCCGGCTCCAACCAGCGGATATCACCCCACTGGACGATGACTCGTACGAGCTCGACCTGGTCGTGGAGAACCTCCGCGGCGGCCACGACACGTGGGACCCGGCCCTGCTCATCTCGGCCGGAGAGATCGCCCGCGACCTGTCGTACGCGCTGCGGCTTCCCTCCGTACTGGATATGCTCTCGACCGGCTCCAGCCTCGATGACCTGGACGAGGCGCTGCGCGCGACGGCCAACGGTGGCCTCGGCGGTTTCATGGGGCGGCGCCGACTCAAGAAAATCGGGGCACAAACCGCAAGTTTGGGTTGGCGCACGATTATCGGCAAGATCTCTGCATCGGTGGACTGGCGCGACTGACCCCTCACCAGGGAGCATCAGTCTTTGGCACACCACCTGGGTCTCGGGAGGAGGACGACGCCGTGGCGCTCGTGCGGGTGTACTGCGGTCTGGCCTCAGCGGATCCGTCCGCTGGACCGGCTTCGGCCGGATCCACGCTGACGTCTGCTGTGGTTGACGACGCAGGCCGACTGCTCCACGTCGGCGAGATCGGCGACGACCCGGCTGGCTACGCCCAGCTCGGCGCGCTGCTCGTCGAACGTTCGAGCGGCATGAGCGGTGTGGCGATCGCCGCCGACAGCGACGACCACCTGGTCACCTCGCTGCTGAGCGCGGCCGGCCGACCCCTCGCGATCGCCGACGACGACTCGGTCGACGACTTCGCCGAGCGGTTCGCCGACGACGAGTCGGTGGAGGAGATGGAGAGCTCGCCGGCCCAGCGGCGGGCGGTCGGACTCGCCCGCGCGTTGCAGGCCGGCGCGCTCTCCGCGATGACCCTTCCGGCGCCCCGGGACCTGGCCGGCTACAAGCCCGTACTGGCGGCGCACGCCGCGCTGGCCAGTGGGCGTCACTCCGCCGCCGCGACCCTGCGCGAGGTGCTCCGCGAGCTGTACCCGGCCGCCCTGCGGGCGTACCCGGATCCGGCCGATCCGGTGCCGCTCGCGGTGCTCGACGCGCTGCCCGAGCCGGGCATGCTCGCCGGCACCGGCGAGCGGGGCCGGGACACCTCGGTCGCCGCCGACGCCATCGCCGCCCACCTCGCCGCGGACGGCATCGCCGACCCCGAGGAGATCTCCGAGGCGATCACCGCGCTCCAGGTGGCGATCGTCGAGACACCCCGCCGGGCCACGGTCAGCAACAAGGCGCTCACCTCGGCCGTCGCCGAGGCGGTGCGGCAGGCCGTCGCCGCGGTACGCGCCTGTGACGCGGGCTGTGACGCGCTGGTGGCGACGCTGGCGGCACGGGTCACCACACCCGCGCCGCTGTCCGGCCGCCGTACGGTGCGCCGCGCCACCGTGGGCGCCACCACGGGCGCCGGTGCCCACGGGACCGGCAGCCACGGCGTCGTCGGCAGCCACGGCGTCGGCAGCCAGGGGCCGGGCAACCACGGCGTACGGCCGGCGAACCACGAGCCGGTACCGGCGGTCGGCCGACGCAGCCGGCCTCAACCAGCCCCCGGCGGCGGGATGCCGGTCACCCCGCAGCCGATGTCACCGCCTCCGGTCGCGCCCGCGCCGTTGACCCCGCCGCCGAGCGCCCCGCAGCCCCTCGCACCCGCGGCCGCCCTGCCCGGCCGGCAGCTCGCGCCGCCGGTGGCACAGCCGCAACGCGACCTGCCCCCACCGCCGCCCGCGAACCCGGCGGGACCGGCGCAGTGGCGGGAGTCGCCGGCCAACCGGCCGGTGTCCGCCCCGCCCCCGCCGCCGCCGGGCATCACGCCGATCGTGCCGGTGCAGCGCAGCAGCAGCGTGCCGCCGGTCGACGCGGGTGAGCCGTTCCGCGCCACCCTCACCACCGCAGCGATCAACAGCGCCCGCAGCGAGCGTCAGCGCCCGACGCCGATCGTGCCGCGGCCGAAGACCAAGGGCGAACCGGGTCTCGCCGCCACCGGTTTCGGCGCCACCGACCTCAATGTTCCGGTGCCGACTCCCCGGCCGGACGCGGTCACCGCGCCGCCGGGATCGCGGGCGAACTGGCCCCTGGTCGGCCCCGCCGAGGACCGTAACCAGCTGGAACTGGAGCAGCTCGACCGCGACCGGGCCGACCGCGAACGCGCCGAACGCGACCGGGCCGACCGGGAGCGGAACGAGCGCGCCGAGCGCGACCGGGCCGACCGGGAGCGGAATGAGCGCGCCGAACGCGACCGGAGCGACCGGGAGCGGGGCGAACGCGCCGAGCGCGACCGTCTGGACCGCGACCGGGCCGACCGGGAGCGGAACGAACGCGCCGAACATGGCAGAGCCGAACGGGACCGGGCCGACCGGGACCGGGCCGAGCGCGACCGTCTGGACCGTGAGCGGGCCGGGCGGGACCTGGCTGCCGCCGCCGAGCCGGCGTACCAGTTCGACAAGCGTTCCCCGGCCGGTCTCGACCTGCCGGCGGCGGCCGGACCGGGCGACGGACGGGTGACCCCGCCGTGGCTCGCGGACGACCTGCCGCAGGAACCGCCGATGCTCCGGCTGGTCGAGCCACCGCCGCTGGCCGACCGTGCCCTGACCGACCGCGCCCTGCGCGACCACCAGCCCGGCCCAACCGCCGACCAGCGTCTGGACGGCCCGCCGCTGCGCCTGGTGGAGCCCGAGGACCCGGACCGCGGTGGCCGGCTCATCACCCGGTCGGCCCGCCGCGCCGCCGAGCCGAGCGCTCCGCCGGTGGCGGCCGAGGGCGACGGCGACCTGCTGATCTTCGCGGCCGCTCGCTCGGCCTGGTTCACCGGACATCCGGAGGACGACGCACAGGTGGAGTGGGTCTCGACCGCCGACACCGGCTGGCGGGCGGCCGAGCAGGCGGCCAGGCCGCAGGTGGGCGACGAGACGCGGGCGGGTCTGCCGAAGCGGGTGCCGCAGGCGAACCTGGTTCCGGGCTCGCCGCTGCGGGACGAGCGGCCGCTGCGCATCGTGCGCGACGCGGCCCGGATCGCCGAGCACACCACCGGCTACTTCCGCGGCTGGCGCAGGGGTCAGGAAATCGGCGGCTTCGCGGTCGGCGGTCGCCCCGGACGCGAGGCCGCGGGTGGCTGGGACTTCACCCGCGACGGCAACGAGCGGGACGACGATCGGGAGTACGAGTTCCGCTCCGCCGGTTACCGCTCCTGACCACCGCCAATCCCATGCCCCTGTGACCGGGCCCACATACCGTCGAGTGTTCCTGGCCACACCATAAATATTTGACGGCAGGACTATCCGCTCGGCAACATACCGGCGGAACAGTAGGCGGGCCGGTGAGCATGCCGGCGTGAGAGGCGGCATCTGATGGCGACACCGGCGATCGGTTCATCCGCCCTTACCCGTCGCGGCCTGCTCCTGGCCGGCACCTCCACGCTGTTCCTGGCCGCCTGCGGGCGCGGCGACGAGGACGATCGCAGCGGCCCCACCGGCAAGGGTCCACAGGACCTCGCCATCGGTGCCAGCCTGGAACTGACCGGCGCCGGCGCGGCACTGGGCGTCCTCCAGGAACGGGCACTGCGGATCACCCTCGAAACGTTGAACGAGGAAGGCGTACCGGTCGGCAACCTGCGCCGGAAGATCCGCCTGGTGGTGCAGGACAACGGCAGCAACCCGAAGACCGCGGCGGAGCAGGCGACCGAAATGGTCAACCGCGACCAGGTGCACGCGCTGGTCGGCGGCACCCTGGCCGAGACCTCGATGTCGATGATCGCTGTCGCGCAGGAGGCGCAGGTCCCGTTCATCTCCCTCGCCGCCGCCGACGAGATAGTGCTGCCGCTCCCCCAACGGACCTTCGTCTACAAGCTCACCCCCGACGCCAGCGACGTCGCCCGCCAACTGGCCCGCCTGATCAACTCACAGCGGCTGGAGAAGGTCACCCTGCTGGCCGCACCGGGCCTGCACGGAAACTCCGGCGTACGGGCCATGACGGGGGCGCTCGACACCGTCGGGGTGGGCCTGAACAAGACCGTACGGCTGCCGGCCACCGGTGCCGACTTCGCGTCCGCCGCGACCCGGGTGGCGAGCGGCAAGCCGGACGGGGTGACGATCTGGGCCACCGCCCCGAGTTCCGGCGCCGCCGCCCGCGCGCTGCGCGACGCCGGCTACCAGGGCCCGATCTTCTTCGACGCCGGCGCGGTCGCCGAGGAGACCCTCTCGACCGAGAACGCCGAGGCGGTCGAGGGGTCCTTCGTGGTCCACCCGATGGCGCTGAGCGGCTCCTCGCTGACCAACACCACCAGCGCCGGCCTGGCCCGGCGGGACTTCGTCTTCCGCTACATCCAGGAGCACGGCTCGTTCAGCGGGTTCGCGCCGTACGCGTCGGACGCGGTGCACCTGATCACCGCCGCCGCCCGGCTCGCGAACAGCGTCGACCGGGGACGTCTGCGGGTGTACCTGGCCCGTCAGGTGACCGAGGGAATCGCCGGCTCGTACGCGTTCGCGCCGATCCGTCACGGCGGCATGGAGCCCGACTCGCTCGGCGTGTTCACCGTCAGCCGTGGCGAGTGGACCCGGATCTCCTGACCCGGCCCGACCCCGAGCGCTCGGTGGTCATTCAGCCCGCCCTATTCCGTACGCACGTCGACCGCCCGACCGGGATGGAACTCCCGGTCGGGCGGTCGGTACGTCAACTCGCGTCAGGCGGGCGCGACAGCGCGTGACCTGCGCATGGTGAGCACGTACTCCACCAGCGAGATCAGCACGTGCTTGGTCGACTCGCGGTTACGCGCGTCGCAAGCCACCACCGGGACGTCACTCGAAATGGCGAGCGCGTCCCGCACGTCCTGCGGGTCGTGGTACTGCATACCGTCGAAGCAGTTGATGGCCACCAGGTACGGCAGCCGCCGGTGCTCGAAGAAGTCGATCGCCGCGAAGCAGTCGGCCAATCGACGGGTGTCCACCAACACCACGGCCCCGATCGCTCCCCGTACCAGTTCGTCCCACATGAACCAGAAACGTGTCTGGCCCGGGGTGCCGAACAGGTAGAGGATCAGATCCCGGTCGATCGAGATCCGACCGAAGTCCATGGCGACCGTGGTGGTCGTCTTTCCCGGCACCTGTCGCGTGTCATCGACGCCGACGCCGGCGGACGTCATGATCGCCTCAGTGGTCAACGGCGTGATCTCCGAGACCGAGCCGACCAGCGTCGTCTTGCCGACGCCAAACCCACCGGCGATGACGATCTTCGCCGATGTCACGCGCCCGGGCATCGGGCGGTGCGACATGTCAGAGCCTGCGAAGTCCACTCAGCACCCTCTCCAGCAGTTCAGTGCCCACCGCGTCGTTAGAGTCGTCCAGGATTGTCGGTTCATGCACCGCGACCAGGCCTTCGGCGGCCATGTCAGCGATGAGGACCCGGGCCACTCCGAGCGGTAGCTGCATCCGCGCCGCGATTTCCGCGAGCGACTGCAACTGACCGTCACACAGCGCGGCGATGTATTGGTGCTCCCGACCCTGGCCGCCGTTGCCGTTACCGGCTGTCCGGCCGCGCACCGTCGTCTCGACCAGTGCCTCCAGGGCGATGTTGAGCCTCGGCCGGGTCCGTCCACGGGTGACGGCATATGGCCTGACCAACGCGCCAGTTGGCTCGTCGCGTTCAGCCATCATCGCCGTTCACCCCCTTCTCGCCCCGTCCGTGACCCGAGCCCCTGGAACTCGTCGTCCTTCTTTCGTTGCCGTCGCACCCGTTGACCGGGTGGCCGACCGGCGGCACTCCTAGCCCAGCATCCCCGCCGCGGCGCGCGGCGCGGGCGTGAGCGCGTCTCCCACCCGGTCGACGAGCAGTGCCATTTCGTAACCGACCTGTCCCACGTCGCTGTTGCGAGCGGCGAGCACCGCGAACGACGAACCGTCCGAGATGGACATGAGGAACAGGAAGCCATTGTCCATCTCGACCACGGTTTGCAAAACCGCGCCACCCTCGAAACAGCGTGCCGCGCCCTGGGTGAGGCTGACCAGTCCGGACGCGATGGCGGCGAGCTGGTCGGCCCGGTCACGCGGAAGGTCCCGTGACGACGCGAGGAGCAGACCGTCCGCGGAGACCGCGATCGCGTGTGCGACGCCCGGCACCCGGTCGGCGAAGTTGGCAAGCAGCCAACCGAGATCCTGCGTAGATGTCATGCTTCATGCTCCTTCTGACCGCTCCCGGCCGCGGGGCCTAAGCCGGCCTGCGGGGATTGCTGACCTCCCGGAGTCCCTTCCGGGTTGGTCGACGGGTCTTCCGAGGGGTTGGTACGGCCGCGCTGTACTCCACGGTGGTACGCGGACAGCAGGCCGCGTACCGCCTCCGGGGTCCGGCGTTGCACCGAGACGCTCGGCTTCTCCACCCCGCCGGGTACCAACTGTGCCATCGGCACCCGCTTGGGCAGACCCTTCTGCGTGGTCTCGGCGACCGGCACGTCGGTGGCCGCGGATGCGGCACGCCACCCGTCGTCGGCGGCCGTCTGCCAGCCGCCCACGGACGAGCCTGCCGGCCGGCTGGCGCCGTTGCCGTAGCCAACCGGTGCCGTCGTCGTCTCCGCCGGCCCCATCCCCCGGCCCAACCCGGCGGAAACCGCCGGAGCCGCCATAGCGGGGCTGGTAGGGGTGTTGACGGAACCGTTCTGGGTCGTGCTCCGGGCGGCGTCGGCGGTGACGTACTGGCCGTTGCCCGCAGTGGCGTCGTCGGCGGTCTCGTCGTTGACCTCGCGCCGGGTACGGAACCAGGCGGACTCCAGCTCACGGAAGATCGGCAGTTCCATGGTCTCGTCGGCGAACCTCGGCCGGGCCTCGACCGCCGCCGCCGAGGGCACCGTGATCGGCGGCTCGACCGACGAACGGGCGATCCGGGGCAGTTCGGCCGTCATGTCCAGCGCCGCCGCGAGCCGTTCCGGAACAGAGGGTGCGGGCACTTCCCGGTCGGCCGCGCTGACCGGCGGCCAAGCCGGCGGGGCACCCGCCGCCGTCGCGGGGGGCGTCGACACCGGCGGAGCGGACGGGGTGGACGCCGGCGGCAGGACCGGCGGCGTCAGCCCGGCGTTCGCCGGTCGGGCTTCCGGGGTGGTCGGGAGCTGCCGGGGGATGTTCGGTGCGGGCGTGCCCGTCGGTTCCGCGTCGTTGCTCGACTCGGTCGCCCGGCGTTGCGGCAGCGGGTCGACGCCGTGCCCGTTGGACGGACGCGGGCTGAACCCGTCGCTGCTGCCGTTGCTGCCGGCCTTCGCACCGGTGAGGTCGGACCAGGCCGGCATGCCGCGCCCGGCGCCGTTGCCACGGCTGGCTCCGTTACCGAACCCGCCGCCGTTGCTGCCCAGACCGGAACCGTTGCCGAGACCGCCGTTGCCGAGGCCGCCACCGCCGTTGCCGAGACCGCCACCGCCGTTGCCGAGGCCGCCGCTGTTGAACGCGGCCGGCTCGAACGGGCGACCGGTCGACCCGAGGTCGCGCTCCGGGGTCCGCTGGACCGGCGGGACCTGGCCGCTCTCCAGGGCCAGCGGGGGGCCGAAGCTGGGCCGCTGGTTCGGCGGCTGCTGCGCCGGGGTGGTGTAACCACCGGACTGCTGGGCCCGGCCGGAGAGCGCTCGCGGCACGAGCACCGAGGTCGGCATGGTGACATCGGCCACCGTGCCCCGGTCGGAGCCGGGTCGCAGCTCGACCTTGACCCCGTGCCGGGCGGCCAGTCGGGCGACCACCACCAGGCCCATCATCCGGGAGACCGCGACGTCCACCTGGGGTGGCGTGGCGAGTCGCTCGTTGAGGTCGTAGAGCTGGTCGGCGGTGATGCCGATGCCCCGGTCCTCGACGTAGAGCGACGCACGGTCACCGACCCGCCGGGCCTCGACCATGACCTGCGAGTCGGGCGGCGAGAAGGCGGTGGCGTTGTCGAAGAGCTCGGCGACCAGGTGGACCAGGTCGTTGACGGCGTGCGCGGCCACCTCGATGTCGCGGTCGACCACCCCGAACTCGATCCGGGTGTAGTGCTCGACCTCGGACTGGGCGGCCCGCAGCACGTCGATCAGAGCGGCCGGCTCACGCTGCACCCGGGTGGAGTCCGCGCCGGCGAGCACCAGCAGGTTCTCGTCGTTACGACGCATCCGGGTGGCCAGGTGGTCGAGCTGGAACAGCTCGGCCAACCGGTCCGGGTCCTCCTCGCCGCGCTCCAACCGGTCCAGGTGACCGATCAGCCGGTCGACCAGAATCTGCGAACGACGGGCCAGGTTGACGAACATCGTCGCGACGGACGAACGGAGCGCGGCCTGCTCGGCCGCGGTCCGGACCGCTTCGAGGTGGACCGCGTTGAATGCCTCGGTGACCTGCCCGAACTCGTCCTTGCCGCGTACCGGCAGGGGTTCGGCGATCTGGTTGGCGAGCTGCACCGGCGACATCTGGGCCGACAGCGCCGGGTCACGCAGTCGGGCGACCGCCTGGGGCAGGCCGTACTGGGCGATCGAGAGCGCGCCGTGGCGCAGCTCGCGCAGCGACCGGGCCATCGAGCGGGCCACGATCCAGGCGAACAGGATGGCCAACAGCAGCGTGGCGAGCAGCAGCGTGGTCTCGACGAAGACCTGCCGGCGTACGTCGTCGCGGATTGCGGTCGCCCGGTTGACCGCGTCACTGTCGAGCCGGGCCTCGACCGTACGGATCAGCTTCGCGTTGCCGATCATCGCCGCGTCCCACTTGTCCGCGTCGAACGGGGCGTCCGCCATGCTGTCGTTGGTCTTGCCCCGGATGTAGCCGCTGTAGTTGTCGGCCTCGCGCTGGTCGGAACCGGCCACCGTCTGCTCGTAGAACTCCGCCTCGGACCGGGTGGCGACCGACTGGAAGGACTGGAGTGCCTGCTGCTGACCGGTCTCGGTGGCGATGTAGTCGGTGCGCAGCACCGGGGTCAGCTCGTTCTGGATCAGGGCGCGGTGTACCACGACCCGGCGTACGGAGAGGAACTCCTTGGCGCGCGACGTCGCGGTGGCGGCCCGCATCCGCTCGCTCAGCGCACTGTCGCCGGCGAGCTGGGAGGCCGAGTCGCGGATGTCGAGCAGGTCGCTGATCAGGCCCTCGTACGACTGCGAGGCGTCGGTGAGCTTCAGCTTGGCGTTGACCACCTGGCTCCGGGTGGCCGGCAGGTCGGCCAGGCTCCGGTCGATCCGGGTGAGCAGACCGGTGAAGTTGGCCGGCAGGTCGTTCAGCTCGGCGCGCTGCTCGGAGTACGGGCCCTTGGCCTGGTCGATCCGGGGGTGCACCTTGCCGTACGCGTCCTGGTACTTCTCCTTCGCCTCCTGGTTCGGCGAGCCGAGCAGCAGTACGGCGGCGGCCCGCTCGTCCTGGAGGCCGTCGACGAGTTCGCCGGATGCCTGGGCCAGGTTGGCGAGGGTGCGGGCGCGTTCCGCGTTGTTGTAGGTCTGAAGGTGGTCGATGAGCCCGGTGGTGCCGACCACGATGGTGGCGAGGGTCGGCACGATCATGATGATGCCGAGCTTGGACCAGATCGGCATGTCACGGAGCCGGCCCATTGGCCGGCGGAGACGCGACAGGAAAGAGTTCGCCGTGTTCGGCCGCTTGCTCACGTCACCGCCCTCCCTTTTCGGCTCCCGCGCGTCGCAGCGGGCACCGCCCATCGACCGACCCGGCCGGGTCGGACCTCCGAGATTCCATCACGACACAAGTCAAAGAGAAAGCCCAGGTTGTCCGTCGCCGACGGTGTGATGGGATGTTCATGCAATTTGCTAGCAATCCGTCTGCTGGGAGTAACTCAAAGTAATGAGATCCTCTGTCGGAGTGGTGCTGCTCGCTGGACCCTCGGGCTCCGGAAAGTCGTACATCGCCCGTCGCACCGGGCTTCCCGTGCTCTCCCTCGACGATTTCTACAAGGACGGTGACGACCCTACGCTGCCGCGTCGGACCGGTTTGGCGGACTGGGAGTCACCACAGGCGTGGGACTCGGCCGGTGCCGTGGCGGCGATTGCCTCGCTGGTCGGGAGCGGCACTGCCGAAGTGCCGGTTTACGCGATCGGCGCGGACCGGCGGGTGGACACTCGGACATTCGATCTAGCCGGATCGCCACTCTTTATCGCCGAAGGGATTTTCGCTGCCGAGATAGTACCCGAATGCCGTCGACTCGGGTTGCTCGCCGGAGCGTACACGTTGCGCCGGCCACGCGGCGCGACCTTCTTTCGCCGACTGGCACGCGACCTGAGTGAACGACGTAAGGCACCGGGGCTGCTGGTTCGTCGGGGAGTCGCACTCGCCCGTGCCGAACCCGCGGTGCTGCGCCGGCAGACCGGCCTGGGCTGCGAGCCGACCCGGGGCGGTCAGGTGATCCGGCGGGTCGCCGCCCTGCACCACGCCGCGATCGACAACGGCACCCCGGTCGACAACGGCACCCCGGTCGACAACGGAGCCACGGTCGACAACGGAGCCACGGTGGGCTGCGCCGGGGGTACGGCCTGACCGTCCGGCGCAGCCGCACGGATCAGGGCAGCAGCTTGGCGTACGCCGGCTTGATCACCTCGTTGATGATCGCCAGCCGCTCGTCGAACGGGATGAACGCGCTCTTCATCGCGTTGATGGTGAACCACTGCAACTCGGCCCAGCCGTAGTCGAACGCCTCCACCAGCAGGGCCATCTCGCGCGACATCGAGGTGCCGCTCATCAGCCGGTTGTCGGTGTTGACCGTGGCCCGGAACCGCAGGTCGCGCAGCAGCCCGATCGGGTGCTCCGCGATCGACGCGGCGGCACCGGTCTGCACGTTCGACGACGGGCAGAGCTCCAGCGGGATCCGCTTGTCCCGCACGTACGCGGCCAGCCGGCCGAGCACCGGCTCGGTGCCGGCGGTGATGTCGTCGACGATCCGTACGCCGTGCCCGAGCCGGTCGGCGCCGCACCACTGGATCGCCTGCCAGATCGACGGCAGGCCGAACGCCTCGCCGGCGTGGATGGTGAAGTGGAAGTTCTCCCGCTGAAGGTATTCGAAGGCGTCCAGGTGCCGGGTGGGCGGGAAACCGGCCTCCGCGCCCGCGATGTCGAAGCCGACCACGCCGCTGTCCCGGAACCGGACCGCCAGCTCGGCGATCTCCTGTGACCGGGCGGCGTGCCGCATGGCGGTGAGCAGGGTGCCGATCCGGATCCGCTGGCCGGCCGCCGCCGCCAGTGCGGTGCCCTCGGCGAACCCGGCCACGGTCGCCTCGACCACCTCGTCCAGGCTCAGGCCAGCGTCCAGGTGCTGCTCCGGGGCGAATCGGACCTCGGCGTAGACGACGCCGTCGGCGGCCAGGTCCAGCGCGCACTCGGCGGCGACCCGGCGCAGCGCGTCGGCGGTCTGCATCACCGCCACGGTGTGCGCGAACGTTTCCAGATACCGCTCCAGCGATCCGGAGTCGGCGGCGGTGACGAACCACCGACCCAACTCGTCCGGATCCGTGCTGGGCAGCGGGTGCCCGATCGGGTCGGCCAGTTCGATGATGGTCGCCGGTCGCAGCCCGCCGTCCAGGTGGTCGTGCAGCAGCGCCTTGGGCGCCTTGACGATGTCTTCGTATTGGATTGCCACCATGACCAGACCCTAGTGCTCCGGCCGCCGGCACCGGGAAGGCGCGGCCGGGACGCCGGCCGTCCCGCCCGGTCCGCCCCGCGCGGGCCGGGCTCGGGCGGGGCGGGGACCGGGCACCGCCTAGGCTGGTGGGAGTGAGTTCAGATCCGTTGCGGTTCCTGCGCTGCCCGCTCTGCGGCCAGCCGCTCACCGCGGTCGACCCGGGCGCCGCGCGGGCGCTGCGCTGTCCGCGCGGGCACAGCTTCGATCTGGCCCGCCAGGGGTACGTCAACCTGCTCGCCGGCCGCGCCCCGCACACCGGAGACAGCCCGGAGATGGTCACCGCGCGGGTCGACTTCCTCGGCGCGGGCCACTACGACATGATCGCCGCCGCCCTGGTCGACGCGGCACGGCGAAGCACCGCCCCGACCGACGGCGGCGGGACGTACCCGGATCTGGTGGTTGACGCCGGTGCCGGGACCGGCTGGCACCTGGCTGCGGTGCTCGACGCCATGCCGGACGCGGTCGGGCTGGCCCTGGACGTGTCGAAGCCGGCGCTGCGCCGGGCGGCCCGCGCGCATCCCCGGGCGGCGGCCGCGCTCTGCGACACCTGGGCCGGGCTACCGCTGGCCGACGCGTCCGCGCGCCTGCTGGTCAACGTCTTCGCCCCGCGCAACGGGCCGGAGTTCCGCCGGGTGCTCCGGCCCGACGGCGCCCTGCTGGTGGTCACCCCGGCCGGCGACCACCTGACCGAGCTGGTCGACCAGCTGGATCTGCTGCGGGTCGACCCGGCCAAGGCCGACCGGGTGGCGGGCAGCCTGGCCGGCGAGTTCGACCTGGTCGACCGGACCCGGCACACCCACCCGATGCGGCTCGACCGGCGCGAGGTGGCCACCCTGGTCGGGATGGGACCGAGCGCCTGGCATGTCGACCCGGCCCGGCTCACGGCCCGGATCGAGGCACTACCCGAGCCGGTCGGAGTCACCGCCGCCGTGGAACTGGCCCACTACCGACCACGCTGAGGCAGCCGCCCCGGACCGGCCGACGTCAGGTGGACAGGTCGACTTCCTCCCAGCCGCCCGGCGGATCGTGGTACGGCCCACGGAAGATCACCGCCCACTCCAGCGCCCATCGGCGCTGGCCGATCGCGTTCGCGCCGATCAGACTCGGGTGTGTCCCGCCCAGCCGCTCCAGCTCCAGGTGCCCCCAGTCGAGGCAGTAGTAGAAGTCGAGCAGGGCGGCGACCTCCACCGCATCCCTGGGTGCGACCAGGGTGCGCGACCGCCACTGGGCAAACGTCTCCCCCGCCACCAGGTTCGGCAACAACTCGGTCAGCCGCTCGTCGGTCGGCTCCGACGGGTCGAGGTGCTTGGTCAGCCCGAGCACCCAGGCGAGGGCGAAGACCGCGTCGTGGTGCAGGACGAACGAGCGGTGGTCGCCCCGGCCGCCCATCACGAACTGCCACTCCGGTGGGGTGACCAGGTCGAGCAGATGCGAGCCGAGCAACCAGCCCATCCCCGCCTCGGGCGGCATGCCGAAGCAGCGGGCCAGGATCACCTGCAAGATGGCGGCGCGGGCCTCGATCTCGGCCGTCGGCCGCAGCTCCACCTCGTCGCCGGGTTCCCAGACGAGGGGAAACTGCGTTGGCGGCAGCGGCAGCCCGAGGCGGCTCATCTCGTCGAGGTTGGCCGTTCGTACGGCCCGAGGGTCGGGAGCGGGTACGGTCACAGCTTCGTCCCTGCAAGTCGTCAGCGGCTCGGCACCGGATGATCCCCCTGGCCAGGGAGAGTAGCGGTTCACGGGCGGCGCCACCATGGCGACCCACCGGTCGTACCGGGCGGGCTGACCGAACGGCGCACGGGCTAGCTGATCCGTTCGAGGACCAGCGGTGCCGGCACCGGTGCGGCGTCCGCGACGGTGACCGCGGTGCCGGCGGTGGCCAGGGCCGCCGGGATACGCGACGCGCTGTCCGCACGCAGTTCGTAGAGCACGTCGCCGGCCCGTACCCGGTCGCCCGGACGCTTGTGCAGCAGTACGCCGGCACCGGCACTGACCGGGTCCTCCTTGCGGGCCCGGCCGGCACCGAGCTGCCACGCGGCGACCCCGACGGTGTACGCGTCGACGGTCGAGACGTACCCGTCCCGGTCGGCCCGGACCAGCTCGGTCTCGTTCGCGGTCGGCAGCGGGGCGTCCGGGTCGCCGCCCTGTGCCCGGATCATGGCGCGCCAGGCGTCCATCGCGCGGCCGTCGCGCAGGGCCGGCTCGGGGTCGACGTCGGACAGTCCGGCGGCGTCGAGCATCTCCCGGGCGAGCGCGAGGGTCAGTTCCACTATGTCGGCCGGTCCGCCGCCGGCCAGCACCTCGACCGATTCGGTCACCTCGACCGCGTTGCCGACCGCCAGGCCGAGCGGGGTGGACATCTCGGTGAGCAGGGCGACGGTGCGTACGCCGTGCGCGGTGCCGAGGTCGACCATGGTGCGGGCCAGTTCGCGGGCGTCGTCGACGGACTTCATGAACGCGCCGCTGCCGACCTTCACGTCCAGCACCAGGGCGCCGGTCCCCTCGGCGATCTTCTTGCTCATGATCGAGCTGGCGATCAGCGGGATCGCCTCGACCGTGCCGGTGACGTCGCGCAGCGCGTACAGCTTGCGGTCGGCCGGGGCGAGGTGGTCGCCGGCCGCGCAGATCACCGCGCCGGTGTCGGCGAGCTGGTTGATGAACTCGTCGTTGGTCAGCGCGGCCCGCCAACCGGGGATCGACTCCAGCTTGTCCAGGGTGCCGCCGGTGTGGCCGAGCCCGCGTCCGGACAGCTGGGGTACGGCGGCGCCGCAGGCGGCGACCAGCGGGGTCAACGGCAGCGTGATCTTGTCACCGACGCCACCGGTGGAGTGCTTGTCCACGGTCGGCCGGCGTACGCCGGACAGGTCGAGCCGCTCACCACTGTTGATCATCGCGGCGGTCCACCGGGCGATCTCCGCCGGAGTCATGCCGCGCAGCAGGATGGCCATGGCGAGGGCGGACATCTGCTCGTCCGCGACCAACCCCCGGGTGTACGCGTCGACCACCCAGTCGATCTGCCCGTCGCTGAGCACACCACCGTCGCGCTTGGTCCGGATCACCTCGACCGCACTGAACGTACCCATGGGCCCGCCACCCGCCTTTCCGATAATTTGATCTTTGCGTGCCCGCCCGGCACCACGTTCCCGCCCCGGCACGGCGTACCCCGCCCCGGTAGGGACGGGTTCGATCGCCGGGGTCAGTCGATGTCGGATCCGGGCCAGCGGACCGGGATCTCCATCGGCGGCTCGCCCTCGCCGGCCCAGTACAGGCCACCGGCCGCGTCGACCACCACCACCCTGGGCGTACGGGCGTGGCCCCAGGTGACCGCGTCGTCCGGGTCGTCCCAGCTCGGCGCCTCCTCCAGCACCCCGGTGGGCTCGTCGCCGTCGTCGCCCGCGGACCGCTCCCAGTAGCCGGTCCAGACCTGCTTCCCGCCGGAGACGTCCGGGTGGACGAAGACGGTGCCCCGGCCCCGCCAGGCGGCGAGCCGTTCCGGCACGGTCGGCAGGACCGGTGGGGCGAGGACCGCCTCCAGGTCCGCCACGTCGAACGCATGCGGCAGCAACTCGGCCATCCGCAGCGGCCGGGGGGTCGCCTCGACCAGGCATTCCGCCCCGCCCTGCTCCCAGAGCAGCTGCCGGCACCGGCCGCACGGCATCAGCGGTTCACCGGTGGCGTCGACACAGGACAGGGCGACCAGCCGGCCACCACCGGTGGCGTGCAGGGCGGAGATCACCCCGCACTCAGCGCACAGGGTCACGCCGTACGCGGCGTTCTCCACGTTGCAGCCGACCACCACCCGGCCGTCGTCAACCAGCCCGGCCGCCCCGACCGGGAAGTTCGAGTACGGGGCGTAGGCGTGCCGCATCGCCTCGGTGGCGGCGGCCCGCAGGCCGATCCAGTCGATCTCCATTGTCACGTCCCCATCCTGCCCCGCCGCTGGTCAGACCCGCCAACCGGCCGCCGTAACCCGCCCCGATCAGCCCTTGATGTAGGGCTTGCCGTCGGCGGCCGGTGCCCGGACCCGGCCGACCAGCCCGGCGACGGCCAGGATGGTGGCGAGGTACGGCAGCATCGCCAGGAAGTCGCTGGGGATGACGCTGTTGATCGCGCTCAGGTAGGTGCCGAGCTGGTCGGCGAAGCCGAAGAAGAGCGCGGCGAGCAGCGCCCCGGTCGGACTCCACCGGCCGAAGATCAGCGCGGCCAGGGCGATGAAGCCCTTACCGCCGATCATGTTCTTGCTGAACGTGTAGAGCGCCAGCGTGTACGAGGCGCCGCCGATCCCGGCGACCGCACCGGCCAGCAGCACGTTGCGGTAGCGCAGCCGGAGCACCCGTACGCCGAGGGTGTCCGCGGCGGTCGGGTGTTCGCCGACCGAGCGGGTACGCAGCCCCCAGCGGGTCCGGAACAGACCGAAGTGGATCACCAGCACCAGGACCAGCGCCAGGTAGAGGAAGATGTTGCTCTCGAAGATCGCCGGCCCGATCACCGGGATCTCCGACAGCAGCGGGATCGACCAGTTGCCGAAGTGCGGCGGCTGGTTGTACGTCGCCGCGTCGGTCTGCATCAGCCGCTCGTAGAGGAACCCGGTCAGGCCGACCGCCAACAGGTTCAGCACGATTCCCATGACCACCTGGTCGACCAGGTAGCGGATGGAGAAGACGGCGAGCAGCAGCGAGATGAAGGCGCCGCCGATGGCCGCCGCGACCAGCCCGACCCAGACGCTGCCGGTGAGCGAGCCGAACAGCGCACCGGCGAAGGCGCCCATCAGCAGCTGGCCCTCGATCGCCACGTTGACCACACCGGAGCGTTCGCAGAGCACCCCGGCCAGCGCCCCGAAGATCAGCGGCAGGGCCAGCAGGAAGGTGTTCCGGACGATGTTGACCAGGGGCATGAAGTTCTGCCCCGTCGGGGCGGCCGAAACCTGCCAACAGAGAAAGGAGAGGACCAGGCCAACCACGCCGACGCCGAGCAGCACCGTGAACCAGCGCTTGGGCACGCCGAACAGCAGCGCACCGCCGGCCGCGGCGGCGATCAGCCCGAACAGGATCGCGCCGGCCGTACCGTTGATCTCCAACGCGGCACCGGCCGCGTCCTCGCTGAGGGTGAACCGGGCCAGCTCGCCGGTGGCGAGCGCCCCGAAGGCGATCGCCGCGGCCAGCCCGAAGACGACCAGCCCGAGGCCGATCCGCCGGTTGCGGGTCCAAAACCCCTGGTGTACGGGGGCCAGAGCGACATCCCCCACTGCCATCGTGGACATCGACTACCAGCCCTTCGCCAGGCTCGTCTGCAATCGGGCGGCTCGCGCGGCGCGGAGCTGGAAGATCGCCTTGATCAGGGCGGGTGCGGCGATGAAGATGACGATCAGTGCCTGTAGCACGGTCACCAGCTCCAGCGAGATCCCGGCGTACGACTGCATCCGGTTGCCGCCGGCCTGTAGTGCGCCGAAGAGCAGCGCGGCGAGCAGGACGCCCCATGGTTTGACCCGCCCGAGCAGGGCCACCAGGATCCCGTCGAAGCCGATCTGTGCCACCACCAGCGGAGTGAGCGCGCTGGCCGTGGAGCCGACCACCATGTTCGCCCCGCCGAGCCCGGCCAGCGCCCCGGAGATCACCATCAGCAGCACGTACGTCTTGGTGACGCTGATGCCGGCGGTCCGGGCGGCGTCCGGGTTGGCGCCGACCGCGCGCAGTTCGAAGCCGAAGGTGGACCGGTTGAGCAGCCAGGCGACCACCGCCGTGGCGACCACCGCGAGCAGGATGCCGGCGTGCACCCGCAGGTCGCTGCCGAGCAGCCGGGGCAGTTGCGCCGACGAGTCGACCGAGCGGCTGATCGCGTCGGACCGGTCCGGGTCGTGTACGACCTTCTGGAGGATCACCCAGGAGAGCAGGTAGACGGCGACGTAGTTGAGCATGATCGTGTTGATCACCTCGTGCGCGCCGGTCCGGGCCTTCAGGAAACCGGGGATGAAGCCCCAGATCGCCCCGCCGAGCGCACCGGCGAGCAGCGCGACTATCAGGTGGATCACCGGCGGCAGCGGGATCAGGAAGCCGGCCAGCGCGGCCAGGATCACGCCGAGCGTGGCCTGACCCTGGGCACCGATGTTGAACAGCCCGCCACGGAAGGCCAGCGCGACCGCCAGCCCGGTGAAGACCAGCGGCGCGGTGTACGTCAGCGTCTCGGAGATCGGCGCGAAGACCAGTTCCCAGCCGTTCTTGCCGTCGATCCAGCCCTGTACGGCGGCCGGGTCGAACACCGCGCCCTTGAACAGGTTGGCGTACGCCTCGCTGACCACGGCCCAGCTCGAATTGAACGCGTCCTGCGGCCGGGCGGTGATGTAGCTGTAGGTGTGCAGCACCTCCGGGTCGGAGATGATGATCAGGATCGCGCCGATCACCGTCGCCAGGACGATGGCCAGCACCGTCACGGTGAGGGTGTTGGCCGCCCAGAGGTTCTGCAAAAAGCTGCGCAGCAGTTGTGGACCGCGACCGGGCGGGGTCGCGGGCTCGTCACCCGTACCCGGCTTCGGCGGGTCGGCGTTCGCCGCCGCCGACCGCGCGGCCCCCGCCTGGCTCGCCGGATCCTTGTCCGGCGACGCCCCACCAGCAATCTCGCTCATGCCGCCGCCTCGCTTCGCTCGCCGCCGTCATGAGGCCCATCCGCACTGAGCCCGATGATTCGCTCGCTCCGCTCGCTCATGCCGTTTCCTCGTCCGCAGGGGTGCTACCGGGAGTCGGGGTCGCCGACTCGTCGGTTATCCCGGCCATCAGCAGCCCGATCTCCTCGCGAGGGGTGTCCGGACCGACGATGCCGAGGATCCGGCCGCGGTACATCACCGCGATCCGGTCGGCCAGGCCGATCACCTCGTCCAGCTCGCTGGAGATAAGCAGTACGGCGGTGCCGATGTCCCGCTCGCGCACTATCCGCTGGTGGATGAACTCGATCGAGCCGACGTCGACGCCACGGGTCGGTTGCGCGGCGACGAACAGCTTCAGTGGGCGGGACAGTTCCCGGGCCACGATGACCTTCTGCTGGTTGCCGCCGGAGAGCGTGCCGACGGCCGCGTCGGCGCTGGGCGTACGGATGTCGAACTGCTCGATCCGCTCGGCGGCCGACCGGGCGATCTCGTCCGGCCGCAGCCGCAGCCCGGTGCCGAACGGCGGCTGGTCGTAGATGTCCAGCACCAGGTTCTCGGCGATGCTGAACTCCTTGACCAACCCGTCGACGCTGCGGTCCTCGGGCACGTAACCGACCCCGGCGCGCAGCACCTTCTTGGTCGACCAGCCGTCGATCCGCTGTCCGACCAGGCTCACCGAGCCGGCCAGCACCGGCCGCAGACCCATGATCGCCTCGACCAGTTCGGTCTGGCCGTTGCCCTGAACCCCGGCGATGCCGAGCACCTCACCGGCGCGCACGGTCAGGTCGACACCGTCCACCGCCCGGTAGGCGCGCTCGTCGTCGACGACCAGCCCCTCGATCTCCAGCACCGGTTCGCCCGGATCGGCGGGACCCTTCTCGACCAGCAGGTTGACCGTACGGCCGACCATCTGGGCGGCCAGTTCGTCCTCGCTGGCCTGCGGGCTCGCCGTACCGACGGTCCGGCCGCGCCGGATCACCGTGATCCGGTCGGCGATCGCCTTGACCTCGCGCAGCTTGTGCGTGATGAACACGATCGACTTGCCGGACTCCTTGAGCGCCCGCATCACCGCGAGCAGCTCGTCGGTCTCCTGTGGCGTCAGCACCGCGGTCGGCTCGTCCAGGATGAGCAGGTCGACGTCGCGGGTCAGCGCCTTGACGATCTCGACCCGCTGCTGCACCCCGACCGGCAGGTCCTCGATCACCGCGTCCGGGTCCACCCGCAGGTTGTAGCGGGCGGAGACCTCGGAGACGAGCTTGCGGGCCCGCCGCTTGTCGAGGAACCCGGCGAGGCCGCCGCGTACCTGCTCGGCGCCGAGCATGACGTTCTCGGTGACGGTGAACACCGGCACCAACATGAAGTGCTGGTGCACCATGCCGATCCCGGCGCCGATGGCATCCGCCGGCCCCTTGATCCGCAGTGGTACGCCGTCGACCAGGATCTCGCCCTCGTCGGGCTGGATCAGGCCGTACAGCACGTTCATCAGAGTGGACTTGCCCGCGCCGTTCTCTCCGAGAAGCGCGTGAATCTCTCCTGGCTCAACCGTCAGATCGATGTGGTCGTTGGCGACCAGGTCACCGAACCGCTTGGTGATGCCGCGCAGTTCGAGTCTCAGCGCAACCTCCTGGAGTGCGGGCGATGGTGCAGCCTAGCCGCCACCGGGACGGGGCGGGAGGGGGAACGGGTCAGCGGTGTCGACCCGTTCGGCCGACGGCTGAGCATGCTACGGGGCCTGCCTGAACGTACGCTCAGGGCCGTCCCGACCAGGGCGGGACAACGCCCCGGGGCGTACCACGGCCGCTCCGGTCCGCGGTGCGACCACGGTGCCGGAGCGGCCGGTTTGGTGCCGGGTGACCGGCCGTCGGGAAGGTGTTCCCAGCTACGACGGCCGGTCGGACGTCACTTCGGCTGGGCCGGGGAGGTGACCTTGATGGTGCCGGCGCTGATGTCGGCCTTCAGCTTCTCGACCTCTGCCTTCAGCTCGGCCGGAACCTTGCTGTCGAAGTCGTGGTACGGGGCCAGCGCGACGCCGTCGTTGGCGAGCGTGCCGGTGAAGCCCGGGTCGTGCGCGAGCGCCTCGCCCTTGGCGGCCTTGGTCACGGCGTCCCGGACGACGTCCGGGATGTTCTTGACCACGGTGGTGACCAGGGCCGGGCAGTTCGGGGTGCTCTCGCAGCCGTCCACGTCGACCCAGATCGCGCTGAACTTGCCACCGGACGCCTGCGCGGCGGCGGTGGTGCCCTGACCGGCGCCACCGGCGACCGGCATGACGATGTCGGCGCCTTGGGCGACCAGGGTGTCGCTGACCTTCTTGCCCTCGTCCTGCTTGACGAAGTCGTTGGTGAACGACCCGTCCTGGGTGGCCTTGTTCCAGCCGAGCACCTGGACCGTCTTGCCCTTGACCTTGTTGTACTCGGCCACGCCGTCGGCGAAGCCGTCCATGAAGATGGTCACCGGCGGGATCTTGAGGCCGCCGTAGGTGCCGACCTTGCCGGTCTTGGTCATGCCCGCCGCGACGTAGCCGGCGAGGAACGCGGCCTGCGCCGTGTCGAACTGCATCGGGTAGACGTTGCTCTCCGCCAGCTTCGCGTCGACGATGCCGAACTGCTGGTCCGGGTTCGCCTTCGCGATCTTGGAGGTGGCGTCGCCCATCAGGCCGCCGACCGCGAGGATGAAGTCGCAGTCCTGCTGCACGTACTGGGTCAGGTTGGGCTCGTAGTCGGCCTCGGCCTTCGAGGCGACGTACTTGATGTCGATGTTGGGGTCCGCCGCCTTGGCCTCTTGCAGGCCCTTCCAGGCGGAGGTGTTGAACGACTTGTCGTCGATGCCACCGACGTCGGTCACCATGCAGGCGTTGTACTTCTTGGCGGCGGTGTCCGTGCCGCCGCTCTCGCTCGGTGCCTCGCCGCAGGCGGCGACGCCCAACGCGAGCCCACCTACCGCGAATACCGAAACGATCCGCATCCCACGCACTGAGCGCAAGACGGTCTCCTTCCCCATGCACACCGACTCGCGGTGGCAGCCCATCAGCCGGCCTGCACCTTGCACCCGGCGTCCCACGTTAGGACGGGAGCGTACGCCCGCGCCCACCCACCGGCTGACAATCGTGCCCGACTGTTGAGGTGCTGTTACCCTCACGTAACTCTCTCGTGGTCGAAATCACTCTTCGTGGTGGTACCCGAACAACCACATCCACCTAAACGGACCTTAAGCGGAGTTTCCCCTGCTCAGAGCCGTACCACTGGGTGACCAACCGGGAACCGTTGGCCAAGTTCCGCGTTAATAACAATTCCTCAAGCCACCGAATTCGACAGCATTCGGCTCTCCTCCGTATCGGCGGGGGCGCCCTGGGTGATCGCGATCGCCGCCCGACCGATCACTGCCAGTAGCAACCCGAGCAGGGCGTACCCCGCGAGGATCAACAGCGGCGCGAGCGCGCCGGCCCCCTCGAAGAAGGCGGCCGACCGCAACAGGTTCGACCCGGCGCCGACCGGCAGCCACTGACCGATCTCCCCCCACGGCCGGGGCAGCAGTTCGGGTGCGGCGGCCACCGCGCCGAGCGAGTTGCCGACCAGGAAGAGCAGGAAGGCGCCGAGCCCGATGCCGGCCCGGCCGAGCAGTGCGCCTAGCCCGGTCACCATGGCCGAGGTCGCCAGCGCGAACAGCCCGATGGCCGAGGCGTTGGACAGGTAGTCGCCGGGCAGCACACCGAGCCAGCCCTGGAGCACGGCGGCGCCGACGAGACCGGCCAGGACGCCGTAGGTGAGCAGACCGGCCAGCCGGGCGACCCGACCGGCGGCGAACAGGGCGAGTAGCGCTCCGGCCAGCACGCTGACCAGCGCCAGGGGCAGGAACCCGGCCGCGAACCCGGTGCCGCGTGGGTCGTCCGGGTCGGCCGGCACCACGTCGACCACCCGTACCGCAGTGCCGTCGGCACGGGCGGCCTCGGTGAGCAGGGTGGCCACGGTGGGGCTGGCACCGGTGGCGGTGTGCAGGGTGAGCCCGTCCGGGCCGGGGACGAAGGCGGCGTACACCTCGCGGTCGCGCAACGCCCGATCGGCCGCCGCCGGGTCGGGCAGCAGGCGCAGGTCGAAGGCGCCGGGCCGGCTCTGCGCCAGCCGGGCCGCGAGCGCCTCGGCGGCGGGCGCCGGGCCGGCGACCGCGATCGGCAGGTCGCGCGGCGCCAGGTTCGCCGCCGGTGCCGCGAACAGGGGTACGAGCAGCGCCTGTAGGACCACCGCCACGGCGGCCAGCAGGACGGCGACGACAATCGGTGACCTGGCCCGGGTGGTTGGCTCAGTCATCTCCCTCTCCTTAAAACGAGCGCTCGTTCTCTTAAGCGCAGCGTCCCATCGCCCCGGATCGCTAGTCAAGAACGAACGCTCGTTTTATTATTTGTGACATGCCCCGCGTCTCCGACGAACATCTCGCCGCCCGCCGCCAGCAGATCCTCGACGCGGCGAGACGCTGCTTCCTGCGCGACGGCTTCCACAACACCTCGATGCAGGACGTGATCGCCGAGGCCGGGCTCTCGGTCGGCGCGGTGTACCGCTACTTCAGGAGCAAGAACGACCTGATCACCTCGATCGCCGAGACCGCGATCAGCAGTGCCGACCAGGTGTTCGTCGACATCACCGCACACGACCCGCCACTGCCCCTGCTCGCCGCGATGGACCGCGCACTGACCTTTGTCGACGGGCAGACCGGTCCGGACGGTGTGCTGCGCATCGCCGTCCAGGTCTGGTCCGAGTCGCTGCGCGATCCCGCGCTGGCGGAGTTCGTCCGGCAGAAGTACACCGACTTCCGCCACCAATTCGTGATCCTCGCCAAACGGGCCCGCGAGACCGGTGAGCTACCGGCGGGCGCCGATCCCGAGGCCACCGGCGCGGCCCTGTTCGGCCTGGTCCCCGGCTATTTCATGCAGCGCATCCTGGCCGACGGACCGGACCGGGCAACCTACCTCGCCGGCGTACGGGCGTTGCTGGCGGCGACACCGGTGGACGACTGACCCGCCCGGCCGGGGATGACCGCGCCGGCCGACCCGTTCGGATCCGGCGGGTTCGAACCGCCGCCAGCCGGGTACCCCGGTCCTAACCTGGTCGTCCGTTGTGCCCCGCGCCGACGGGCGACTGGGGTGAGCGCCCTTCATTGGCGGGCCCCGATCGCCCGAGCCGATGAATCGACCCGCAGCCCGCGGCTCGATGGTCAGGAGCGGTAGCGGGTCGCCAGTCGGGGAGACTGGCCACCGAATGCGGCGAGGTCGGCGTCGAACACACTCAGCAGGAGCTCGTTCTGTTCGACGCCCGGCGCGGTGACGGTCTCGCCGAGCTGAAGACCGCGAAGACTCGCGGTGACCACGTCGGCGGCGCTCATGCGCGGGGCGGCACTGAGATCCATGCCCTGCCGCTCGTGGAACTCGGTCGCGACGATGCCTGGGCACAGCGCCTGGACGTGGATTCCGTGCGGCGACAGTTCGGCATGCAGTGTCTGCGACAGCGCGACACTGTGCGCGAGGCTGGCCGCGTACACCGCACGGCGTAGCGGCACCTGCTCCAGGCTCGCCGGGCCACTGAACGCGATCATCCCGGACACGTTGACGATCTGCCCGGCGCCACGAGCGACCATGCCCGGCGCGATTGCGCGGGTCAGCAGTGTCGGCGCGAGCACCTTCACCCCGACCAGTTCCGCTGCCTGTTCCGGCGAGAGCTCGACGAACGCCCTGTAGTGCGCCACACCCGCGTTGTTGACCAGCATCGTCACCGGCAGGTCCGCGACCGCGGCAATCACCTGCTCGATGCCGTCCTGCGTCGCGAGGTCCGCGGCCACCGTCTGCACGGTGACGTCGGGGAATTCTGCCTTTAGCTCGTCGAGTCGCTCCTGTCGGCGCCCGACCGCGATCAGGTCCACACCCTGCGACGCCAGCCGGCGCGCGTACTCGCGGCCGATCCCGGACGACGCACCGGTAACTACTGCCAGCCCACTCATGTCTGTCCTCTTCTTTCGCAGCCGGATGGGCGACTGCGGGCGCTTGCGCCTTCGCTCGGAAGCGCCTGGCGCTTGGTCTGTTACCGATGATGGTCCCGCCGCCATCACGGCGGGTATGCCTTGCCGATAGTGGTCCCCGCAGGGCTACGACCAGCCGCATTCCGGCGACTTACGATCGGGACATGGCTTCCGGGAAGAACATGCTCGGCGATTTTCTCCGCGCCCGCCGCGCGCAGGTGCGTCCCGACCAGGTCGGCCTACCCGATACGGGCAACCGCCGAGTGACGGGCCTGCGCCGGGCGGAAGTGGCCATCCTCGCGGGAATCAGCGCCGACTACTACCTTCGCCTCGAACAAGGCCGCGACCGGCACCCCTCGCCGCAAATCCTGGGAGCCCTCGCTCGCGTCTTCGGGCTCGACCCGACCGGAACCGCCTACCTGCTCTCTCTCACCGAGCAAACCCCGGCACGGGTACGCCGCGGACCACGGCGCGAAACTGTCCCGGAAGGCATCCGGAAACTCCTGACCGCCCTACCGCTGCCCGCCTTCGTCGAAGGCCGCTACCTCGACGTGCTGGACGTCAACCCGCTCGCCACCGCGCTCTCGCCCCGGCTCATCCCGGGGGAAAACCGTCTTCGCGCTGTCTTCCTCGACCCGGACGAACAAGCCCTCTACCCGGACTGGGACGACACCACCGCCCGGCTCGTCGCGGGATTCCGCCGCTCCGTCGGAACCGACACCAACGACAGCCGCTTCATCAAGCTCGTCGGAGAGCTCTCCCTCACCAGCGACCGCTTCCGGACCCTCTGGGCACAGCAGGACGTCCAGGCTCAGCAGAACTGGCCGGTCGCCATCGATCATCCCCTCGTTGGGCCGCTCCGGCTCAATCGCTCGAAGCTCATCGTCGGCGACACCGCCCAGACTCTCGCCCTCGCCGTCTACCACCCCGACCCGGGAACCGACAGCGCCGACAAGCTCACCCTGCTCGCCTCCTACACGGCCTCCGCACCGGTCAGCACCAGGCCCTGAACAGAAACGTCAACCGCTGAGATTGCCCAGCTTGTCGGCGATCCGGGCCATGCCCGCCCGCAACTCCTCCGGGCTCGGCGCCGGTCGCGGCTCGGCGTGCTGTTGCACCGTCTCCGGGCCGGATTCCTCGTCGAGCAGGTCCTCGTAGTCGCCGTAGATGTCGGCGTCGTCGGACTGCACCGCGTCGTCCTCGGCGGCGATCCGGGAGGCCGCGATCTCACCCCGGATCTCGTCCGCGCTCAGCCGGGGCAGCAGGGGTTCGACCACCGCCATCAGATCCTCGTCGGCCACCACCGACTCGGCCAGGGCGAGCGCGTGCGGCCGCTCGTACGGGCCGCAGACCACCGGCTCCCACTCGTCGTCGTCGCCCAACGGGCCGAACGTGATGATCCACGGCAGGTCGTGGATCGGCGAGTCGTCCGACAGTTCCAGCGTCACTAGTGCGCCCACGCGAATCATCATCGCGGCCGATCGCCTACCTCGTAGGCATTTGCCCGAATTGCCCTAGCTTCCGGCCGTCACCGGCCAGCCGACCGAAGAAGGGTGATATCGGCCCGGCGGTCGCCTCAGCTCAGGCAGCGACAACCGCCGGGGGCCCATCGGTGGTCGCGTCGAGAGCCGGTCGACGACGAGCATCGGCCCAGCTCACACCATGATCGCGAACACCCGGCCAGCATGCCACCAAGTGGATCTTCGTCACAAGGGGCTGTGACAATCTCACTACGCGTATCGGCCGATGGCGATGCGACGCCCCGTACCCGAAACCGCCACCGACCGGGCGGCGGCGGTCAGCGGGGCTCGCCCAACCGTGGCGGGCCGGGTGGCAGCGGGTCGTCCGCCGCCAGGTCGATCACCCGACCCCGGTGACTGGTCGCCGCCAGCGCGGCGCCGAACAGCAGCAACTGGTTCAACAGGTACAGGTAGACCAGCAGGCCGACCGTACCGGCGACCGCGGTGTACGCGAGGTTCCGCTCGAACCGGATCACGTAGTAGCGACCCACCGAGTTCAGCAGGGTCACCCCCAGCGCCACCAGCAGCACCGGCGAGAACAACCGGCGCGGGGTGATCCGCAGTCGGGGCACCGCCAGCATCAGCGCCGTGGCCAGCACCATGTTGATCACGACGGCCAGCAGCCAACTGGTGATCGAAACCAGGATCGAGTGCGAACCGAACACCATCCGGAACACCGACTGGAGCGTGTCCACCGCGCCGACCGAGATGCCCAGCAGCAGGAACACACCGAGCACCACCACCAGGTCGATCAGCTGCCGGATCACCACGTAGCCGGGCTGCTGGTTGAGCCGGTAGATCAGGCGCTGCGACGAACGGATCGCCTCCACCCAGCCGACCCCGGTGATCACCAGGAGGACCACGCCGATGATGCCGACCCGCTTGGCCCCCTGCTGGATCTGCTCCGGGTCCAGGAACGGCAGATTCTGCCGGAAGAAGTGCGACGCCCCGGAGTTGACCCGGGCACTCTCGCCGAGGATCGTGCCGAAGATCCAGTACGCCACCAGGCCGAGCGCGAACACGGCAAAGAACCCGTAGTACGCGATCCCGGCGGCGAGCCGCCCGCCGAGCACCTCGACGTACCGGCCGACCGCCCGGCAGAAGTGGTCGAACACCGGCGACCGGTCCCGCCACACCCGCACCCGCCGCTCGGCGCGCGCCACCACCCGATCCAGGACGTTCACGCCGTCATCCTCGCCGATCCGACGGGTTTCGGCGCGTCGGGCACGCGACGAGACACATCCGTACGCCGCGCGGGGGCCCGCACCGGAGCTCAGCCGCCCAGCAGATAGTCCCGACGCGGCTGCCAGCGCGCCGCGCCACTGTGCGAGAAGAGGGTGAACCCGCGTACCTCGAACCGGGCCGAGAACCCGGCCAGGTCCTCGTACACCCGGTCCAACGCCTGCGCGGCGACGTCGTGCGCCACCGTGACGTGCGGGTGGTACGGGAAACGCGTGTCCCGGACCAGCCCCGGCGCCCCGTTGATCGCCTCGGCCAGCAGCTCGCACTCGCCGATCCCGGCCGCCACCGCGACGAAGACCACCTCGGTGACCGGCCGGAAGGTGCCGGTCCCCCGCAGGTGCAGGGTGTACGGCGGATGGTCGGCGGCCACCTTCTCCAGGTGTGCCTCCACCGCCGGCAGGTACTCCAGCGGGATCTCGGTCGGCCCGAGCAGGGTCAGGTGCGCCGGCACGTACGCCGCCTGCGGGTCACCCGCCTCGGCCCGGCGCCGGGTGAGCAACTCACCCCACGGTTGCGGGATGTCCACCGCGACCCCGATCCGGGTCGAGGCGCTCCCGGTCTGCTGCGACCCGTCCGTCCGAACCACGCTCCGCTCTGCCCCACCGGCCGGCGCAGGACGCCGGCCGACCCCTCAACGTCGCCGGGTCGTCCCGGGCCGGATCCGGCCGGTGTCACCCCGCCGGTCAGTCACGCCGTGCCGCCGGCAGGAACCCGATCCGGTCGTACGCGGCGGCGAGCGTGGTCGAGGCGACCGCACGGGCCTTCTCCGCACCGATCGCCAGCAGCTTGTCCAACTGGGCCGGATCGTCCAGGTAGGCGCGGGTACGTTCCTGGATCGGGGTGACGAACTCGGTCACCACCGCGGCCAGGTCCTTCTTCAGGTCCCCGTACCCCTTGCCCTCGTACGCCGAGACCAGCTCTTCGATGCTGCGGCCGGTGAGGGCCGCGTAGATGGTCAGCAGGTTCGAGACGCCGGGCTTCTGTTCCCGGTCGAAGACGATCTCGCGGCCGGTGTCGGTGACCGCCGACCTGATCTTCTTGGCCGACTTCGCCGGGTCGTCCAGCAGCTCGATCAGACCGGCCGGCGACGACGCCGACTTCGACATCTTCGCGTTCGGGTCCTGAAGGTCGACGATCTTCGCGGTGTCCCGCACGATGTACGCCGCCGGCACGGTGAAGGTCGCCCCGAACAGGGTGTTGAACCGCTGCGCCAGGTCCCGGGTCAACTCCAGGTGCTGGCGCTGGTCCTCGCCGACCGGGACCGCGTCCGCCTGGTAGAGCAGGATGTCCGCCGCCTGCAAGATCGGGTACGTGAACAGCCCGACGCTGGAGCGGTCCGCGCCCTGCTTGGCGGACTTGTCCTTGAACTGGGTCATCCGGCTGGCCTCGCCGAAACCGGTGATGCAGCTCAGCGCCCAGGCCAACTGGGCGTGCTCCGGCACCTGCGACTGCACGAACAGGGTGCACCGCTCCGGGTCCAGACCCACCGCGAGCAGCTGCGCCGCCGCGACCCGGGTCCGCTGGCGCAGCACCGCCGGGTCGTGCCCGGCGGTGATCGCGTGCAGGTCGACCACGCAGTAGAAGGTGTCGTGCGTCTCCTGCATCGCCACCCAGTTGCGGACCGCACCGAGGTAGTTGCCCAGGTGGAACGAGTCGGCGGTCGGCTGGATCCCGGACAGCACCCGAGGGCGGGCAGGAACGTCGGACATGCCGGCAATTCTGACAGCAACCCCGGACCCGCGTCATGACGGGCCCATGCCAAGTCCGCCCGGCCCCGCCACCGGCCCGCGAAACGCCGCCCTCCCGTCCCCGGCAACCTCCGCTGACCCTGTGCCGGGCAAGGACGGGTCCCGCTCCGGGCCGGAGCCGTACGCTCAGCCGGGCCGCCGCTGCTGGAGCAGGCGGGACGGGGAGATGCCGATCCGGGCCACCCGCCGGCCGTCCAGGGCGAGCACCCGCAGCACCCAACCGCTGTCGGTCCCGACCCGATCCGGTGCGCCGTCGCGGTCCGCCGGTGCCGGCTCGGCGTCGGAGTTCCGGCCGGCGTCGCTCGGGTCCACCGGGACCGGGACCTCGTCACCCGGTGCCGGCAGCCGGCCGAGGGCGGCCATCACGAACCCGCCGACCGTCTCGTACGGGCCGTCGGGCAGGGCGAACCCGGCCCGCTCGGCGAAGTCGGCCAGGTTTAGCCGGCCGTCGACCACCGCCGGTGCCCCGGCCAGCGCCGGTTCCGGCGTGGCGTCGTACTCGTCGTGGATCTCGCCGACCAGCTCCTCGATCAGGTCTTCGAGGGTGACGATGCCGGCGGTGCCGCCGTACTCGTCCACGACCACGGCCAGGTGTTGGCCTTCCCGGCGCATCTCGGTCAGCGCGGCGAGCACCCGTTTGCTGCCGGGCAGCTGCTTGACCTCGCGGGTCAGCTCGCGGATCGTCACCCGCCGGTCGTCCTCCGGATGCAGCAGCACGTCGCGCAGGTGGACGAAACCGATCACGTCGTCGTGCGGCAGGTCGACCACCGGGTAGCGGCTGTGGGTCTCGGCCCGGACCAGCTTCGCCGCCTCGTCGAGGGTCAGCCGCGCGTTGAGGAAGACCACCTCCGTACGCGGCATCATCACCTCGCGGACCAGGCTCGCCCCGGCGACCAGCACCTCGCCGATGATCCGGCGTTCCACCGGGTCGAGCAGGGTGTTCACGGCGACCAGGTCGCGCAGTTCCGCTTCGCTGATCCGTTCCCGGCCGGAGGTCGGGCTGGCCCCGAGCATCGCGGTGACCAGGCGGGTGGCCGCGTCGGCGGCGCGCACCACCACCGCGGCCAGCCCGCGGGCGACCGGGCCGGGTTGTCGAACAGGACGCCCCGGCACTCTGCGCCGGGGCCCGGTACTGCCGGATACCCGCATGTCAGAAATGGTAGACACCGGGCGGGTTCCGGACGAGGACATGCCGGACGCGACACCCTTGCTCGGTTGATGGTGGAACATGACCGGGTCGACCGGGACCGGGACCCGGTGGGGCTGGGGCAGCGTCGGCGTCGGTGACGTACGGCGGCGCCCGTAATCTGTCCCCGCACTCTCCGGGGTCCTCGCGTGCGCGGCGCACACACCCCGGCGGGCCTGGCAGGGAGGGCATCACGTGAAACTGCTCGTCACCGGCGGCGCGGGCTACATCGGCAGCATCGTCACCCGGCTCCTGATCGACGCCGGACACCGGGTGGTCGTCCTGGACGACCTGCGTACCGGCCACGTCGAGGCGCTCGCCCCGGAGGCGACCTTCGTCCAGGCCCGGATCCACGATGCCGCCCGGGTGCTCACCCCGGACGCCGGCTTCGACGGGGTGCTGCACTTCGCCGCGCTGATCGCCGCCGGTGAGTCGATGGTCCGACCGGAGATCTACTGGGAGAACAACACGATCGGCTCGCTCGCGCTGATCGACGCCGTACGCGCCGCCGGCGTACCCCGGTTCGTCTTCTCCTCGACCGCGGCGGTCTACGGCAACCCGACCGAGCTGCCCATCACCGAGCAGGCCACCAAGGCACCGACCAACACGTACGGGGCCACCAAGCTCGCCGTCGACATGGCCCTCACCTCCGAGGCGATCGCGCACCAGCTCGGCGCGGTGTCGCTGCGCTACTTCAACGTGGCCGGCGCGTACATCCGCCCCGACCTGGCGCTCGGCGAACGCCACGACCCGGAGAGCCACCTGATCCCGATCGCGCTGGACGTCGTCGCCGGCCGCCGGGAGAAGCTGCAACTGTTCGGCGACGACTACCCGACCGTCGACGGCACCTGCGTACGCGACTACATCCACGTCGAGGACCTGGCCCGCGCGCACCTGCTCGCGCTCGACGCGGCCACGCCGGGCGAGCACCGGGTCTACAACCTCGGCAACGGCAACGGTTTCTCCAACCGCCAGGTGGTCGACGTGGTCCGCGAGGTGACCGGCCACCCACTGCCGGTGGAGATGGCCCCGCGCCGGGAGGGCGACCCGGCCGCACTCGTCGCCTCGTCCGAGCGGGCCCGGACCGAGTTGGGCTGGGTGCCGGCGAAGCCGACCCTGGCCGACATGGTGACCGACGCCTGGAGCTTCTACCGCGCGCACATCCTCGCCGAGCCGGTCGAATGACCCGGACCGACCAACGCGACGTCGTGGCCGCGGTCGCCGCCCGCGCCATCGACGGCTTCACCTCCGGGTACGGCGAGCAGCCCGCCGGCGCGTGGGCCGCCCCCGGTCGGGTCAACCTGATCGGCGAGCACACCGACTACAACGACGGCTTCGTGCTGCCGTTCGCCCTGCCGCAGCAGACCGTCGTCGCCGTCACGCCCCGGCCGGAGCCGCTCTGGACGGTCTGGTCGGAGCAGTCCGGCGAGCGGATCGACCTCGACCTCGCCGACGTGGCCGAACCCGGCCGGGTCACCGGCTGGGGTGCGTACGTCGCCGGGGTGGTCTGGGCGCTGCGGGACGCCGGTTTCGACGTACCGGGGGCCAGGTTGGCGATCGCCTCCGACGTACCGCTGGGGGCCGGGCTCTCCTCGTCGGCGGCCCTGGAGTCGGCGGTGCTGACCGCCCTGGCCGACCTCGGCGGGCTGGACCTGCCGGTGGACGACCGGCCGGCGCTGGCCCAGCGAGCGGAGAACGTCTACGCCGGCATGCCCTGCGGGATCATGGACCAGTCCGCGTCGATCCGCTGCCGGGACGGGCACGCCCTCTTCCTGGACTGCCGGTCGCTGGCGGTCGAGCAGATCCCGTTCGACGTCGACGCCGCCGGGCTGGCCGTACTGGTGGTGGACAGCCGGGCCCCGCACCGGCACGTCACCGGCGAGTACGCGGCCCGCCGCGCGGCCTGCGAGGCGGCGGCCCGCGCGCTCGGCGTACCGGCGCTGCGGGACGTCCCCGCCGACGGGCTGGACGAGACACTGGCCCGGCTCGACGACCCGGTGGTCCGCCGTCGGGTCCGGCACGTGGTCACCGAGAACCGCCGGGTGCTGGAGACGGTGGCCCTGCTGCGCGCCGGCCGGGTACGCGAGATCGGGCCGCTGTTGACCGCCTCGCACGCCTCGATGCGCGACGACTTCGAGATCACCGTTCCGGAGGTCGACACCGCCGTCGAGGCCGCCCTGACCGCCGGTGCGTACGGCGCCCGGATGACCGGCGGCGGCTTCGGCGGCTGCGTCCTAGCCCTAATCGACGCAAACCGCTCCGAGCCCGTGACCGCCGCAGTCAAAAACGCATACACCGCCCAAAATTTCACAACCCCCCACACCTTCACCGCCACCCCCTCCCCCGGCGCCCACCGCCACACCTGACCCACCGACGATCTTGCAGTTGGGGTCCCTTACATATCGCCTCAAACAGGGCGAACAGTAGGACCACAACTGCAAGATCAGCGCGGAGAGTCAGGCCGTGTCGACGATCATGCCGGCGGCGACGGTGCGGTTGGTGGTCTCGTCGATGAGGATGAAGCCGCCGGTGGTGCGGTTGCGGCGGTATTCGTCGGCGAGGAGTGGGATCGTGGTCCGGAGTCGGATCCGGCCGATTTCGTTGAGGCCGAGTTCGGTGGCGGTCTCGTCGCGGTGTAGTGAGTTGACGTCGAGGCGGTAGTGGAGTTCGCGGATGACGGTCCGGGCGGTGCGGGTGGTGTGTTTGATGGCGTATTTCGCGCCGGGGCGTAGCGGCCGGCTTTCGTCCATCCAGCAGATCATCGCTTGGATGTCCTGGGCGATGGTCGGGGCGTTGTTCGGTCGGCAGATCAGGTCGCCGCGGGAGATGTCGATCTCGTCGGTGAGGCGGACGGTGACCGACATCGGTGGGAACGCCTCGGTCACGGGTCCGTCGGCGGTGTCGATGCCGGCGATCCTGCTGGTGAACCCCGACGGCAGGACCATCACCTCGTCGCCGGGTTTGAGTACCCCGGAGGCGACCTGTCCGGCGTAGCCGCGGTAGTCGGTGACCGTGGTCGACTGCGGGCGGATCACGTACTGGACCGGGAACCGGACGTCGACCAGGTTCCGGTCGGAGGCGATGTGGACCCGTTCGAGGTGGTGCAGCAGCGACGGGCCCTCGTACCAGGGGGTGTGTTCCGACCGGGTGACGATGTTGTCGCCGTGCAGGGCGGAGATCGGGACCACGGTCAGGTCGGGTGCTTCGAGTTTCGCGGCGAACGCGGTGAACTCGTCGCTGATCCGTTCGAAGACGTCCTGGGACCAGTCGACCAGGTCCATCTTGTTGACACACAGCACCAGGTGCGGCACCCGCAGCAACGAGCACAGGAACGCGTGCCGCCGGGACTGCTCGACCAGGCCCTTACGGGCGTCGACCAGGATCAACGCCAGGTCGGCGGTCGACGCACCGGTGACCATGTTCCTGGTGTACTGCACGTGCCCGGGGGTGTCGGCGATGATGAACTTCCGCCGTGGGGTGGCGAAGTACCGGTACGCCACATCGATCGTGATGCCCTGCTCCCGCTCGGCCCGCAGACCGTCGGTGAGCAACGCCAGGTTCGTGTACTCGTCCCCCCGAGCCGCACTGACCGCCTCGACGGCGGCCAACTGGTCGGTGAACAACGACTTCGTGTCGTACAACAGTCGGCCGATCAGGGTCGACTTCCCGTCGTCGACACTCCCGGCGGTGGCGAAACGCAACAGGTCCATCGCCCGACCCTCGACCGGAACCACCTCGGTGACCGCTGTGGTGCTCATCAGAAGTAGCCTTCCCGTTTGCGGTCTTCCATCGCGGCCTCGCTGACCCGGTCATCACCACGGGTCGCCCCACGCTCGGTGATCCTCGTCGCGGCGACCTCCTCGATCACCAACTCCACCGAGTCGGCGACCGAACGGACCGCCGCCGTGCAGGAGGCGTCACCGACCGTCCGGTACCTGACCCGCTCGGTAAACGGCACCTCACCACCACGCGGGGAGATGAACTCGTTCACCGCGTACAACATCCCGTCCCGTTCGATCACCTCACGCTCATGCGCGTAGTAGATCGACGGCAACGCCAACCGCTCCCTGGCGATGTAGTGCCAGATGTCGAGCTCGGTCCAGTTCGACAACGGGAACACCCGGATCGACTCACCCGGATGATGGCGACCGTTGTACAACGACCACAACTCCGGCCGCTGGTTCTTCGGATCCCACTGCCCGAAATCGTCCCGGAAGCTGAACACCCGTTCCTTCGCCCGCGCCTTCTCCTCATCCCGACGCGCACCCCCGAACAGGGCATCGAACCGGTACTTCTCCACCGCCGCCAACAACACCGGAGTCTGGATCCGGTTCCGCATCCCATCAGCGGACTCCCGCACCAACCCCGACTCCAACGCCTCCGGCACCGACGCCACCACCAACTGCAACCCCAACTCGACCACCCGCCGGTCCCGATACTCCAGAACCTCGGCGAAGTTGTGCCCCGTGTCGACGTGCATCACCGGAAACGGGATCCTGCCCGGAGCAAACGCCTTCTGCGCCAACCGGAGCATCACTATCGAATCCTTACCGCCCGAGAACAGCAACACCGGACGCTCCAGCTCGGCCACCACCTCACGCATGACGAAGATGCTCTCCGCCTCCAGAGCATCCAGATGCGACACCCGGTACGCCGCCGTGCCGTTCATGCCGCGCGTCCGCTGCATCCGCCGCCACTCATGCGCATTCCAGACCTTTCCGGTCGGTCAACCCGAGAACACTGGGGGCTAGGCTACCCGGAGGTGTCGCCGCAACGCTGTCAGCAGCCGGGTAGCAAGATCTTTCCGGCAGACCACCAGATCGGGCAGCCGGGGGTCAGCCTCGTTGTATCTCAGCGCAGAACCGTCGATTCGGGAAGCGTGCAGACCCGTGGCCGTCGCCACAGCCACCGGCGCGGCCGAATCCCACTCGTACTGACCACCCGCATGCACGTACGCGTCCACCTCACCACCGACCACCGCCGCGATCTTCGCACCCGCCGACCCCATCGGCACCAACTCCGCACCCACCTCCTCCGCCAACTCCGTCAGGAACGCCGGCGGCCGACTACGACTCGCCGCCAACCGGATCGTCCGCCCACCCGGCGCCGTCGCGGCCAGCAGATTCATCGGCGGGTACGCCGGAGGATGGTCGGTACCCAGCACCCGGTGCTGCGCCGGCAACGCCACCGCCCCGCCGACCAGACCGTGCTCGGCCGTCGCGGTACGCGCCCAGAGCGCCACGTGCACCGCCCAGTCCGACCGGCCCGGCTCGGAGAACTCCCGCGTCCCGTCCAACGGGTCGATGATCCACACCCGGTCGGCGGTGAACCTCGGCGGAGCCGCCGGCCCCAGATCGGTGGACCAGGCCCGCCGCGCCCCGTCGTCCTCCTCGGAGAGGACCGCGTCCGCCGGCCGCCAACGGGCCAGTTCCGTACGGAGCAGATCGTGCGAAACCTTGTCCCCGGCGGCCTTGAGGGCCCCCGGATCCGCGTGCCCCATCTCGGCCCGCAACTCCATCAGCGCGTCCCCGGCCTTGGCCGCCAACCAGCGGGCGAAGGCACTGTCGATCACCGGTGGCGCGGCCATCAGCGAACCGTCGGGGTCAGGGCGGCCACGGCCACCACCACACACACGATCATCGACCGCCTCCTCGCTGACGGAACCCCGCCTGGCCGCTCTCTGCGGCACACTACCGCCGGGTGTCCGGGAGTCAGGCGCTGTGGTACGCGTTTTGGGTCCACTCCACTCCCCGGACGACCACCGACTCCACCACGTCGGCCACCCGGTCGACCAGGAAATCCAACTCCTTGCGCTCCACCGGCGAGAAGTCCGAGAGCACGTAGTCCGCCGGATCCTGCCGCCCCGGCGGTCGCCCGATGCCGAACCGGACCCGTACGTAGTCCTTCGTCGCCAGCGACTTCGACATCGACCGCAGCCCGTTGTGACCGCCCTCGCCGCCACCGATCTTCACCCGCACCTGCCCGTACGGGATGTCCAGCTCGTCGTGCACCGCGATCACCTGGGCCGCCGGCACCTTGTAGAACTGGGCCAGCGCGGCCACCGGACCACCGGAAAGGTTCATGTACGTCAGCGGCTTCGCCAGCACCAGCTTCGGCCCGCCGAAACCGAGCCGCCCCTCCGCGACATCGGCCATCGCCCGCTTGTGCCGGCCGAACTTCGACCCGATCCGGGACCCGATCAGGTCGGCGACCATGAACCCGACGTTGTGCCGGTTGCCCGCGTACTCCCGGCCGGGGTTGCCCAGCCCGACCACCAGCCACGGCTCCGCCTCGTCCGCCACACCCGTCTCCCCTGCGTGTCAGCAGTACGGAACAGGCGCTCCCGACCGGGTCGGGAGCGCCTGTGTCACGACAACGATCAGGCTTGGGCCGGAGCCTCGGCCTCGGTCGCCTCGGCGGTCTCGCCCTCGGCGGTCTCGCCCTCGGCAGCCTCCTCGGACTCCTCGGCCGGCGTCTCCTCGATGACCCCGGCGCCCTCGGCCTCAAGCTGCTCGGCGGTCGGCGCACCGGTGATCACCACGAGCACCTGCTCCGGGTCGGCGATCAACTCGACGCCCTCCGGCAGCTTCACGTCGCCGGCGGTGATCTGCGAGCCGGACGGCAGGCCCTCGATCGAAAGGTCGAGGTGGTCCGGCAGCCGGGTCGCGTCGGCGCTCACCGAGAGCGTGTCGATCTGCGGCATGACCAGGGTGTCGCGGGCCGCCTCGCCGACGAGCTGCACCGGGATCTCGACCGTGACCTTCTCGCCTCGGCGGACCAGGAGCAGGTCGATGTGCTCGAAGGTGTCCTTGATCGGGTCCCGCTGGATCGCCTTGGGCAGGGCGAGCGCCTGGGTGCCGTCACTGACGTCGATGGCGAAGAGCTGGTTCGCGCCGCCACGGCGGATGGCCGCGGCGAACTCACGCGCGGGAAGCGCGATGTGCTTGGGGGCCTCACCGTGGCCATACAGCACGGCTGGCACCTTGCCGGCCCGACGGGTACGACGGGCACCACCCTTGCCGAACTCGGTACGGGGCTCGGCGCTGATCTTTACCTCGGACACGGGGAAACTCCTGATATCGTCGCTACGGCGGTACGTCGGCTGGCGGTGCTGGGGCGAGGGGCTCGCTGGGGCTCTTGCGTGCAGAACACTGCCCGGAGCACCGCGTCGATGACGGAACCTCCGTGCGGCGCTTCTGTCAGCGGCCCGCTGGGCACCCTCGCCGTGGCAACCGCACTATTCTACCCGAGGTTCCGACAAGCATTCAGCCGGTACCCCGGGTAACCACTCCAACGCCGCCACCGGCACCGGCACCGGCCGGATCCGGGCTAGCTGAGACCACCGAAAAGCGTGGTCACCGAGCCATCGTCGAACACCTCACGGATCGCCCGCGCCAGCAACGGTGCGATCGACAGTACGGTGAGCTTGTCCAACTGCTTCTCGGTCGGCAACGGCAGCGTGTTGGTGACGATCACCTCGCTGATCCGGCTGTTCTTCAACCGCTCGGTCGCCGGGTCGGACAGCAGCGCGTGGGTCGAGGCGACGATCACGTCCGAGGCGCCCGAGTCGTACAGGATGTCCGCCGCCTTGCGGATCGTGCCGCCGGTGTCGATCATGTCGTCGACGATCAGGCAGACTCGGTCCTCCACGTCACCGACCACCCGGTTCGCCACCACCTGGTTCGGCTTCAGCGGATCACGGGTCTTGTGGATGAACGCCAGCGGGCAGCCACCCAGACGGTCGGTCCAGCGCTCCGCCACCCGTACCCGACCCGAGTCGGGCGCGACCACGGTCATCGGGCGTCCGGCGTACTGGCGCTCGACGTACTCGGCCAGGATGTCCATCGCGAACAGGTGATCCACCGGGCCGTCGAAGAAGCCCTGGATCTGCGCGGTGTGCAGGTCGACGGTGAGGATCCGGTTCGCGCCAGCGGTCTTGAGCAGGTCCGCCACCAGCCGGGCCGAGATCGGCTCCCGCCCCCGGTGCTTCTTGTCCTGCCGCGCGTACGGGTAGAACGGCAGGACCACGGTGATCCGCTTGGCCGAACCGCGCTTCAACGCGTCGACCATGATCAGCGTCTCCATCACCCACCGGTTCACCCCGTGCGTGACGGACTGGACGACGAACGCGTCCGAACCGCGTACCGATTCCTTGAACCGTACGAAGATCTCGCCGTTGGCGAACTCGTACGAGTCGGAGGGCGTGGGCGCCACTCCGAGTACTTCGCCGATCTCCTTCGCCAACTCCGGGAAGCCCCGCCCGGAGAAGAGCATCAGGCTCTTGCGGTTTTCGGCGACGATGCTGCCCATCGGCTCGTCTGCTCCCGTTGGTCGGTGGTTCCCGGCGGTGGACCAGGGACTATTCGGTTGCAGTATCTCCCTTGGCCGGGCCGACGCCACCCGCATCGGTCGCCGCGTGGATTGCCTCACCCTGGCTTGCGCCGCCGGCCCCGGACGGTATGCGATCCGCCGCCCCGGCCAGGGCCCGTTCCGCCGCCTCGGCAGAACGGGTGCCGCCCCGCCGACGGGCCACCCAGCCCTCGACGTTGCGCTGCCGGCTCCGGGCCACCCCGAGCGCACCGGGCGGTACGTCGGTGTCGATCGCACTGCCGGCCGCCACGTACGCGCCCGCGCCCACCTCGACCGGGGCGATCAGGGTGGTGTCGCAGCCGATGAAGGCCGCCTCGCCGACCGTGGTGCGGCTCTTGGTCACCCCGTCGTAGTTGACGAAGATCGTCGCCGCGCCGATGTTGGCCCGGGCGCCGATCGTGGCGTCGCCGACGTACGACAGGTGCGGCACCTTGGCGCCTACGCCGACCTCGGAGTTCTTCACCTCTACGAACGTACCCACCTTGGCCTGTTCGGCAAGTCGGGCGGCCGGCCGCAGATAGGCGTACGGTCCGACGCTGGCCCGGTCGCCGATGACCGCGCTCACCGCGTGGCTGCGCAGCACCGTCGCGCCGGCTCCGACGCCGGTGTCGATCAACGTCACGTCCGGCCCGACGACCGCGCCGGTACCGATCGTGGTCGCCCCGCGCAGCTGTGTGTTCTGGTCCACCACCGCGTCCCGGTCGAGCGTCACCGTGACGTCGATCCAGGTGGTCGCGGGATCGAGCAGGGTCACCCCGGCGCGCATCCAGGCCGTGTTGACCCGGTCGCGCAGCAACTGCCGCAGCGCGGCCAGCTCGACCCGGTCGTTGCAACCGAGGGTCTCGGTGGCATCCGCGGCGACGTGCACCACCACCGGCTCGCCGCTGGCCGCAAACAGGCCGAAGACGTCGGTGAGGTACTCCTCGCCCTGGTCGTTGTCGGTGGAGAGCTTGCCGAGTGTGTCCCGCAGCCGGGCGGCGTCGAAGGCGTAGATGCCGGCGTTGATCTCGCGGATCGCGCGCTGCGCGGGCGTCGCGTCGCGCTCCTCGATGATCTGCTCCAGCCGTCCGACCCCGTCCCGGACGATCCGGCCCAGGCCGGTCGGGTCGGGCACCTCGGCGGCGAGCACGGTCGCCGCCGCGCCGGCCGTCTCGTGCGCCTCGACCAGCGCGGCGAGGGTTTCCGGGCGGAGTAGCGGCGCGTCGCCGTTGATCACGATCACCGTGCCGGCCCGGTCGGGGGCGGCGTCGAGGGCGATCCGGACGGCGTGCCCGGTGCCGCGCTGCTCGGCCTGTAGGACCGGGAAGGCGGTGGGTGCGACCTCGGCGAGGTGCCCGGTGACCTGGTCGGCGCCGTGGCCGACCACTACCAGGGTGTGGTCCGGGGCCAGCGGTGAAGCCGCGGCCAGCACGTGACCGACCAGCGTACGGCCGAGCAGGGGGTGTAACACCTTGGGCAGTGTCGACTTCATCCGCTTGCCCTCGCCGGCGGCGAGGACGACTACGGTGCGGACGCGGGGCTGGGACACGAGGGAGCTCCCGTCAGAACGGTTGGCAGTCTGCGGCCCCATGCTAGCCGCGCCACCGAACCCGGTCGCGGGGTTCCCCTGAACCGAACGAATCGGACGAAGAGGACAGCTCGGCCGCTAGGACTCGAACCTAGAAAATCGCCTCCAAAGGGCGACGTGTTGCCAATTACACCACGGCCGATCGTGACGCGCTTCAGCCTAACCCGACCCCACCACCCCGGTGAAGCCAGCGGGCGCCACTCCGGCCACAGTGCCAGCAATCACCCCTTCGATCCACACATATAGTTCGCGGCTCCGGGGCACCCGTACCACCAGGCAGCCGCGGTAGTCGGCGCCCGTGTTGAGCCGGTTCGTCTTTGGTTGGTGTCGCTTGATCTGGGGCGGACGAAACAGCTCCGCCCCGATCCCCAGTCGCTCGGCCCACCACCGGCCCGCCTCGGCCGCGTCGGCGGTCTCGTGGATGCTGAGCCGGTAACGCAATTCGCCACGGGTCATCCCCGTTGCCTCGACAAACCGTAGGAAGAGTTCCACCAGACGCGGATCGCTGTTGACGAAGGTCAGCTCGTACTGCTTACGGTGCGGCTTGTTCTTGGCCCCCTCACACCAGTACATGAGGGCGCCGACCAGCATCAGTTCGCGAAGGTCGAGGTCACCGGCCCACTTCAGGGCCCGCTGGCGCAGCGCGTCCTCCCGGTCCGCTGCCGCATCCCGCCGCTGCTCCGCCTTTGCCGCCCGCAGCACGGCGGCTCGCGCATGCCGTTGCTTCACCTGCGGCGAGTCGGGGTCCAGCGGCAGGTGTCGGACCCACTGGTAGGCGGTGGACTTGGCGACGCCGAGCTCGGTCGCGATGTCCGTCACCGACCAGCCGGTCTCCCGCAACCGCAGTGCCCGTTCCCGCAGCTCGTCCTTGGCGTTCGGCCGCCGGGTCCACTCCGGCGCCGGGACACCGCGCAGCAGCTCGTACAGCCGGTCTTTGCCGATGCCCAGGCGTTGCCGGATCTGGGCCACGGCAAGGCCCTCGACGGTGCGCAGCCGCCGCGCCTCGGCGGCGAGATCGTCGGTCATGAGCAGCAGATTAGTACAGACGTACGACAGGTTTCGGCGGGACCTCGCGGGGAACTGTCGGGAAGGCATCCGTAGCGAGTTACGGTGCCGTAGGTTACGGTGACGTAGGCGTAAGTTTGCCGCTCTCGTTCCCCGTCTCCGCCCAGCGAGGTGCCATGTCGACCACCCTGACCGGATCGCCCACGGAAACCACCGACAGAGGGCCGAAGCCGCTCACCGAAGGTAAGCAGCCGACGGGCATCCTGATCGCCCTGTGGTCCTTTGTCATCGTTCCGTTCGTCGCCCTGGTCGCCGCCGTTCCGGTGGCCTGGGGCGGCTGGCTGACCTGGACCGACGTCGCGATCGCCGCGGTCTGGTACGTGGTCGCCGGGATCGGCATCACGGTCGGCTTCCACCGCTACTTCACGCACGGGTCGTTCAAGGCCAAGCGGTGGCTGCGGGTGACCCTGGCGGTCGCGGGTTCGTTCGCGGTCCAGGGCAACATCACCCAGTGGGTGGCCGACCACCGCCGCCACCACGCGTTCTCCGATGTGGAGGGTGACCCGCACTCGCCGTGGCGGTTCGGTGAGAGCGTCTGGGGTCTGACCAAGGGCCTCTTCTTCGCGCACATGGGCTGGCTGTTCCACCGTGAGCTGTCCAACCGGGAGCGGTTCGCCCCGGACCTGCTGGCGGACAAGGACATCAGCCGGGTCGACCGGCTCTTCCCGCTGCTGGTGGGCATCTCGCTGCTCGCCCCGGCCGCCGTCGGTGGCCTGGTCACCTGGTCCTGGCAGGGCGCGCTGACCGCGTTCTTCTGGGCCGGGCTGGTCCGGGTCGGCCTGCTGCACCACGTGACCTGGTCGATCAACTCGGTCTGCCACGTCTACGGGGAGCGCCCGTTCGAGGTGCGCCAGGGTGACAAGGCGTCGAACTTCTGGCCGCTGGCGATCCTCTCCTTCGGGGAGAGCTGGCACAACCTGCACCACGCCGACCCGACCTGTGCCCGGCACGGGGTGCTGCGCGGGCAGGTGGACATCTCGGCGCGGGTTATCTGGGTCTTCGAAAAGACCGGTGCGGCGTTCGACGTACGTTGGCCGAAGCCGGATCGGATCGCGGCGAAACTGGTGAAACCGGCCGCTCCGCAGTGACCGCCTCGCGCCGGGCACCCTTCCGGGAACTGCCACCTGGCAGGATGGCCGGGTGACAGAGAGCCCGAGCAGCAGCGGGGGCAGCGGGCGTGGGCGACCGCCGGCGGCGCCAACCAAGCAAAGTTCCAGGGTACGGATGTCAGCGGCGCAACGCCGCGAACAGTTGATTGCCATCGGCCGACAGATCTTCGCCGAGCGGGGTTTCGATGCCACCTCCATAGAGGAGGTGGCGTCCCGGGCCAAGGTGTCCAAGCCGGTGGTGTACGAGCACTTCGGTGGCAAGGAGGGCCTCTACGCGGTAGTGGTCGACCGGGAGGTCCGGGCTCTGCTGGACCGGGTGGCGGCCGCGCTGACCGCCGGTCATCCGCGCGAGTTGCTGGAGCAGGCCGCGCTGGCGCTGCTCGGTTACATCGAGGAGGAAACCAGCGGTTTCCGGGTCCTGGTGCGCGAGTCGCCGGTGATGTCGGCGACGGGGAACTTCAGCAGTGTGCTCAACGACGTGGCGCACCAGGTGGAGCACATCCTGGGTGCCGAGTTCTCCAGTCGTGGTTACGACCCGAAGCTGGCCGAGTTGTACGCGCAGGCGTTGGTCGGCATGGTCGCGCTGACCGGCCGGTGGTGGCTGGAGGTACGCAAGCCGCGCAAGGAGACGGTGGCCGCGCACCTGGTCAATCTGGCCTGGCACGGGCTTTCTCACCTGGAGGCGAAGCCGACCCTGCTGACCCGCCGGGGTCGTTGACGTTCTCGTCCCGGTGCACGGTATCGGGTCAGCCGGGTGAGGATTCGGACGAGGCGGCCCGCCGGTATCGCCGTTCCTCATCGGCGTACTCCGGCGGTCCGACCTTGTCGTAGAGGCCGGTGGCGAGGGTGATCAGGCCGAAGATCAGTGACACCACGACGGTGGCGACGGAGAAGTTGAGGATGTTCGCGTCGGTCTGCAACACGCTGAGCATGATCAGGCCGACGACCAGGAAGACCACGCCGGCGGTCAGGTTCATGAGGTGGCCGAGGTTGCCCCGGCGGGATGCGCCGATCATGATGACGATCCCGAAGAACACCGACACGATCGAGAAGGCCAGGTTGGTACGCAGGCCGAGGGCGTAGTCGTTGTCCCGGCCGAAGAGTGGCTGCCCGGCGGTCGCGACGATGCCGAAGATCCCAAAGATCAGGATGTAGAGGCCGACAAGTCCGGAGATGACCCGGTAGAGCGTGCGCGCCGGGTGGTTGATGGGGATGTGCGCCACCGGCTCCTCCTCCCGTTCGGGCGACGATTCTTCCGAATTGTCACCCAGATCGGGAGGTGGTTTCCGGTGAACGCGGATCCGCCCCGGTCAGCGCACCCGGCGCCGGTGCCGGTCAGAGGACCAGGCGCCCGTCCCGCCAGGCGCGGGCCTCCTCCTCGGAGCCGACCCGGCCGTACATGCCGGCCATCAGCAGGACCAGCCCGATGAGCATGGTGACCACGACACCGGGGATGGTGAAGTTGAGGTAGTTGGCGTCGGTCCGGATCACCGCGAGGCCGGCCAGGCTGACCACCATCAGCAGGTAGCCGAACCACTTGTTGACCGCGGCGTCGATGTTGCGGCCCAGGCCGGTGGCGATCAGGATGATCATGCCGAGCACCACGGCGACCACCGAGTGACCGAGGTTGGTGCCCTGGCCGAGCACGGTGGTGTTCTGGTCCTGGGCGAACACCTCGTTGCCACCGGTCTCGATGAGCCCGAGGACACCGAAGATGACCAGGTATAGACCGGTCAGGCCGCCGATCGCCCGGTAGATCGGGCGCGCGGGGTGGTTGACGGGGTTGTGCGCCATAGTCGTAACTCTCCAACGCCGTTCCGGTGGGGGTCGTCAACCATTGTCCCGCACGCGACGGTGTGACGCCGCACACGCCCGGCCCCCACCGTCGCGCCCGCCCCGGTCAGGACCCCGGCACCTGCTCGGCCAGGGCCAGCCAGCTTTCCTCGATCTGCTCCCGCTCGGCCCGTACGGCGCGCAGTTCACCGTCCAGCTCGGCGACCTTGGCGTAGTCGGTGGCGTACTCGGCCAGCTGGCCGTGCAGGGCCGACTCGCGCTGGTCCAGCTTGCCGATCTGCCGCTCCAGCTTGCTCAGTTCCTTCTTCGCCAGCCGTACCTCGGCGGCACTGAGCTGGGCGGGACCGCCGCCGTCGCCGTTGGTACCGGCACCGGCCACCGGCGTGGTGGCGGTGACCGAGGCCACGGTCGCCGTCTGGGTCCGGCCGCCCTGACCCGACTCGGCGCGGGCGAGGTACTCGTCGATGCCGCCGGGCAGGTGGATCAGCCGCCCGTCGCCGAACATGCCGTAGACCACGTCGGTGACCCGCTCGATCAGGTAGCGGTCGTGGCTGGACACGATCACCGTGCCGGGCCAGGAGTCGAGCAGGTCCTCCAGCGAGGCCAGGGTGTCGGTGTCGAGGTCGTTGGTGGGCTCGTCGAAGAGCAGCACGTTCGGCTCGCCGGCGAGCAGCCGGAGTATCTGCAACCGGCGCCGTTCGCCACCGGAGAGGTCGCCCACCGGGGTCCAGAGCCGGCGGTCGTCGAAGCCGAACACCTCGGCGAGCTGCGACGCGGCCAGTTCACGGTCGCCGAGCACGACCCGCCGGGCCACCTCCTCGACCGCTTCGAGCACCCGCAACTGGTTAGGCAGTTCGGAGAGTTCCTGGGAGAGGAACGCCGGCCGGACGGTGGAGCCGGTGTTGATCCGGCCCGTCGCCGGTTCGAGTATCCCGGCGAGCAGGCGCAGCAGGGTGGTCTTGCCGGCACCGTTGGCGCCGACGATGGCGATCCGGTCACCGGGGCCGACCTGCCAGGTCAGGTCGTCCAGGATCAGTTTCGGACCGGCCATCAGGGTGACGTTCTCCAGGTCGTACACCTGCTTGCCCAGCCTGGACGTGGCCATCCGTTGCAGCGACATGGTGTCGCGCGGCGGTGGTACGTCGGCGATCAGCGCGTTCGCGGCGTCGATCCGGAACTGGGGCTTGGAGGTCCGGGCCGGCGGGCCCCGGCGCAGCCAGGCGATCTCCTTGCGGAGCAGGTTCTGCCGGCGGGCCTCGGTGGCGGCGGCGACCCGTTCGCGTTCGACCCGGGCCAGCGTCCAGGCGGCGAAGCCGCCCTCGTAGGCGCGTACGGTCTGGTCGCCGACCTCCCAGGTGGTGGTGCAGACCGCGTCGAGGAACCAGCGGTCGTGGGTGACGACCACCAGCGCGCCCCTGCGGTTGACCAGGTGCCGGGCCAGCCAGTCGACTCCGGCGACGTCGAGGTGGTTGGTCGGTTCGTCCAGGATCAGCAGGTCGGCGGTGCGGACCAGGAGCGCGGCGAGCGCGACCCGGCGCCGTTCGCCGCCGGACATCGGCCCGACCGGCTGGTCCAGCCCGAGGTACGGCATGCCGAGCCCGTCGAGGATGCCGCGTACTCCGGCGTCGCCGGCCCACTCGTGCTCGGCGCCCATGCTCTGGTCCAGCCAGGCGGTGCCGAGCACCACGTCCCGTACGGTCGCCTCGGCGGTCAGGTTCAGGGTCTGCGGCAGCCAGGCCACCCGCAGGTCGCGGCGGTGGGTGACCCGCCCGTTGTCCGGTTCCTCCAGCTTGGTGAGCAGGCGGAGCAGGGTCGACTTGCCGGCCCCGTTGAGCCCGACGACGCCGATCCGGTTGGCGTCGTCGAGGCCGAGGGACACGTCGGTGAGCAGTTGCCCGGCCGCGCCATAGCCCTTGGACACCCGGTCCAGGTTGACGATGTTGGCCACGGGGGCCCACCTTTCATGATCAAAGGCGCTCCGGGTGCCGGTCGGGCCGGCACGCGAAGACGCCTGGAGTAATCAAGCGTACGCGGGTGGCGTACCCGTCGGCCGGTCAGATCACCCGCGCGCCGGGCACCGGGCCGGTGGCCGTACGGGCGGCCCGGCAGACCCCGGCGGCCTCCAGTTCGGCGGCGATCCGGCTGGCCCCGGCGGCGTCGGCGGCGAGAAAGACGCAGGTGGGGCCGGAGCCGGAGACCATGCCGGCGAGCGCACCGGCGGCCTCGCCGGCCTTCAGCGTCTCGGCCAGGGCGGGGCGCAGCGACCGGGCGGCGGCCTCCAGGTCGTTGCCGAGGGTCCCGGCGAGTACGGCCGGGTTGCGCTGGCGCAGCGCGGCGAGCAGCCCGTCGGCGTTCGGCAGCGGTGGCGGGGCGGCGCCGTCGGCCCGCAGCCGGTCCAGTTCGCGGTACGCGGTCGGGGTGGACAGGCCGCCGTCGGCGATCGCGACGACCCAGTGCCAGGTGGTCGGCCGGGCCAGTACCGGGCTGACCGTCTCGCCCCGGCCGGTGCCGAGCGCGGTGCCGCCGTAGATCAGGAACGGTACGTCGGAGCCGAGGTCGGCGGCGATCGCGGCGAGCTGGTCCCGGGACAGGTTCGTGCCCCAGAGCGTGTCGCAGGCGACGAGTGCGGCGGCGGCGTCGGCGCTGCCGCCGGCCAGTCCGGCGGCGAGCGGGATCTGCTTGCGCAGGTGCAGCCGGGCGTGGGCGGGCATCCCGGTGTGCGCGGCGAGGGCGCGGGCGGCCCGGATGACCAGGTTGTCGTCGTCCAGGGCCAGTTCGCCGGTCCCCTCGCCCTCCATGGTGAGGGTCAGGGTGTCACCGCGCCGCGCGGTCAGCTCGTCGTAGAGCGCGATGGCGTGGTAGACGGTGTTCAGCTCGTGGTAGCCGTCGGGACGCAGCGGGCCGACCCCGAGATGCAGGTTGATCTTCGCCGGGACGCGGACCCGGACCGGCCCGGTCGCACCGCGCCGGGACCGCTCGTCGTCGTCGCCGGGTCGCCATGCCTCGGTCACCGGGCACGGCCCCGGACCCGTGGCGCCACCGCCGGGGTGGCGTCGGGTGGGGACGGTAGGGACCTCGTCGACAGCACGGGCGCCAGCCTACTCGGCGCGTTCGGGGGCGGCCGGGGCCGACGCGGCGATCGCGGCGAACTGCTCCACGGTGAGCGCCTCGCCGCGGGCGCCGGGGTCGACGCCGGCCGCGGTGAGCGCCGCCGCCGCCCGGTCCGCGCCACCGGCCCAGCCGGCGAGCGCGGCGCGCAGGGTCTTGCGGCGCTGCGCGAAGGCCGCGTCCACCACCGCGAAGACCTTCTTTCGGGGTACGTCGACGCGGGGCGGCTCCCGGCGGGTGAAGGCGACCAGGCCGGAGTCGACGTTCGGTACCGGCCAGAACACGTTCGGTGGGACCTTGCCGGCGCCACGGGCGGTGGCGTACCAGGCGAGTTTCACCGAGGGGATGCCGTACGTCTTGGAGCCGGGGCCGGCGACCAGACGGTCGGCGACCTCCTTCTGCACCATCACCAGTCCCCGGCGCAGGGTGGGCAGTTCGGCGAGCAGGTGCAGCACCACCGGCACCGCCACGTTGTACGGCAGGTTCGCGACCAGCGCGGTCGGTGCGGGTTCGCCGAGTTGGGCAGCGGTGATCCGGAGCGCGTCGGCGGTGTGCACGGTGAGCCGGTCGACGGCGGTGCCGGCCCGGTCGGCGACGGTCGCCGGCAGCGCGGCCGCCAGCGTCGGATCGATCTCCACCACGTGTACCCGCGCCGCCGCCGTGAGCAGCCCGAGGGTGAGTGAGCCCAGTCCCGGGCCGACCTCCAGGGCCACGTCGTCCGGGGTCAGTTCGGCGGCGGCCACTATCCGCCGCACGGTGTTGGGGTCGTGGACGAAGTTCTGGCCCAGTTTCTTGGTCGGCGCGACGCCGAGGCGGGCGGCCAGTTCCCGGATCTCCGCCGGGCCGAGGAGTCCGGTCATGAGGCCAGAGCCTACGGTGCGGCGTCGGGCGACCGGCCGGCACGCCGAGTCGGGAACCGGAGGGCCGTCGACCGCCACCGCCGGGAACTACCGGTCCGACACCTCGCGTACAACTCCGCTTTCCCCACGAGCTACCCGAAATCAGGACATGACGGCGTTGCTGCGCGGCGTTCCGTACCCCACGCTGGTCACCGTGGACCGACCGAACCCGATGATGCCCACCCGTCGCGGCCGGACGATCGCGGCGTCGATCTCCGGCGCCCCGTCGACCGTCTCCCCCGCGTGATGGCTTCCGGCCCGTACGACCTCGACCCGACCGACCGGCGCATCGTCGCCGCGCTCCAGGTCAACGGCCGGGCAAGTTGGACGGAGATCGCGGCGCTGATCGGGACCTCGGTGACCACGGTGGCCCGCCGGGCCCAGCAACTGATCGCCGACGGGCTGGTCAAGGTGGCGGTCGCGCCGCAGCCCGGTGGCGGCCCGGCCGACCTGCTGATCGTCCGGGTGCGCTGCGCACCGGGCAGTCAACTGCCGACCGCGCGGGCGTTGGCCGCCCGACCCGAGGTGCGCTTCGTCGCCGTGCTGACCGGCGCCCACGACCTGGTCGCCGAACTGCTGGTGCCGAGGGGGACCAGCATGCACAGCGTGCTCACCGGGGTGCAGCGGATTCCGGGTGTCCAGGCGACCATCGCCGACCTGCTGCTGCACACGTACAAGTCGGACCACGAGTGGAGTCGCCGGCTGCTCGGCGACGACAGCCGGCCGCCGACGCCGCCGGTGCACGACTGTCCGCCGGACCACCTGGACGAGGTGGACGAACGGATAGTCGCCGCCCTGCGACACGACGGCCGGGCCAGCTTCCACGGCGTCGCGCTCGGCCTGGGCATCAGCGAGAGCACCGTCCGGCGCCGGTTCGAGGCCCTGCACGGTTCCGGCTGCGTACAGGTGATCACGCTGGTGCCGGCGGCGGCGCTCGGGTTCCAGGCGGAGCTGCTGTTCTGGCTCTCGGTCACCCCGGCCCGACTGGAGGCGGTGGCCCACGAGCTCGCCGCGTTGGCCGGGGTGCGTTACGTCGCCGCGACCCTCGGCCAGGAGTCGCTGATGTGCGAGGTGATCCTGCCGACCCACGCCGACGTGCTGGAGTTCACCACCCGGACACTGGCCCGGATCGACGGCGTCCGGTCGTGGAGCGCCGGGGTGGAACTGCTCACCGTGAAACGCGGTTTCGTCCCCACCCCGTGGACGCCCGGCCGGGCCGGCACCGGGCCCGGTGCCCGCACCACGGCCGGCGGCGGGACCGAGGCCGCCACCGTCGGCGAGGACGGCGTACCCCGTCCACGGGGGATGCGCGGCGGCCGGCGTACGCCGAGGGTGTCCGCCCGGCGCGGCTGACCGCGCCGGCCCGCGGACCCGGTCCGGGCTCTCACCAGGGGCCGAAGATCCGTTCGCCGGTGGCGGAGATGGCGGCGCACAGCTCGTCCAGGTCGGCACCGGTGGCCTCGGCCAGGGTACGGACCGTCAACGGGATCAGGTACGACGCGTTCGGCCGCCCCCGGTACGGCGTCGGCGTCAGGTACGGCGCGTCGGTCTCCACCAGCAGTTGGTCCAGCGGGGTCAGCTTCGCCGCCGCGCGCAACCCGGCCGCGTTGCCGAAGGTGACCGTGCCGGCGAAACTCAGTACGTAACCGCGCCGCACGCACTCGGCCGCGAACTCCTCGTCGCCGGAGAAGCAGTGCAGCACCACGGTTTCCGGGGCGCCCTCGGAGTCGAGCACCCGCAGCACGTCGGCGTGCGCGTCCCGGTCGTGGATCACCAGCGCCTTGTGGTGGCGCTTGGCGATCGCTATGTGCGCCCGGAAGCTCTCCTCCTGCGCCGCCCGGCCCTCGTCGCCGGTCCGGAAGTGGTCCAGCCCGGTCTCGCCGATGCCGCGCACCCTGTCCCGGCCGGCGAGCGCCTCGATCTCGCGCAGGGCCGCGTCGAGGTCGGCCAGGCGCGGGGCATCGTTGGGGTGCAGGGCGACGGTGGCGAGCACGGCCGGGTATCTGTCCGCCGCCTCGGCGCCCCAGCGGGACGACCCCACATCGGTGCCGACCTGAACCAGCCGATCCACACCGGCCGCGGCGGCGACCTCGATCAGCAGATGAACCGGATCGCCGGATGCCGGTCCGGCATCCGGGGGCGCGGTCGTGGGTTCGGTGGCGGGTTGGGGTGCGCCGGGTACGCCGGACTCGGTGACGATGATGTCCAGGTGGGTGTGGCTGTCCAGCACCGGCAGGGGCAGCGGCTCGGGTGCGGGCGGGAACTCCCCGGCCCGGCGGGCGGCCCGCTGGCGGCGGGATTCGGTCGGCTCAGTCATCGCGGTCAGCATCACACATCGGTCGTCACCACCCGGGGCGTACCCGGAGAGCCGATCATGGCTGGGCCGCCCGGTCGGCCGGGGCCACCCGTTGGGCCGGCATCGAGCATCCTTCGGTCGCACTGCCTGTCGGTTACCCGCCGTTTACCTGAACGGCACCGAACCCTCCTAGCGTCGCGCGCATGAGCGTCACCCCCCAGGCACGGGACGTGCCCGAGGCACCAGCCGGGCTGGTGGTGACGCACGCCGGGGTCAACCATCCGGCCGAGGAACTCGCCCGCGGCGCGGCGTACGAGCTGTTCAGCGCCGACGAGCTGCCCGGATTCACCCGCGACCCGCGCCCGGACGCCCGCCGGCCGTGGCACCGGTTCGTGCACGCCAGCGAGGTCAGCGCCGTGTACGGGCCCCGGTCCGGTGGCGACCCGGAGCTGGAGCCGCCGCTGATGGCACCGCTGAACCGGGCCCGGAACTGGGCCGACATCCACCAGCTCAGCCAGACCATGGCCGGCGCCGCCGACCCGGTCCTGGCCAGCGTCCGGGCCTCGGCCCTGATCCGCCAGGGCACCCCGATGGTCAAGGTGCTCTCCGCCCGCCAGCTCGCCGGACACCTGCGCGGCTGGCTGCCGTACGGGTTCTGCTACCGCGAGTACGACATCGCGCACCTGCGTACGCCGGAGGACCTGGCGCTGCTGCGGACCGACCCGGAGGGCGGCCGGGACGGGCTGGAGGTCGCGTACGCGCTTCGGTGGCGGGCGATCGACCCGCTCGACTACGACGTACCCGGCGGTGACCGACACGCCGGCCTGGTGGCGATCCCGCCGCACGACCGGGTCGGTCCGCCGGTGCTCGGAACCGGGTTCACCCCGAGCGGGCGGCACCTGATCCCGGAGTTCGTCACCCGGGACATGGCCGACCTGCCGTTGCCGGCGAACGCGGCCCTGGTGGCGTACTCGCCGGCCGGCGACGAGGTGGTGCTCTACACGTACCAGCCGGAGCAGCGGGGCTGGTTGCGGATGGCCGGGCCGCGTTGGCGGCACCTGCTGGCCTCGGTGCCGGGCATCTCCCCGGACCAGGAGTACGTGCCGTTCGGCGAGACCCAGCGCACCACCCAGCTCGTCGGCGACTTCCACGGCCAGGAGTACGAGGCGATCGCCGACCTGCCCGGCGGCTTCCGGGTGCTGGCGATGACCCGGGCCGCTCGGTACCCGGTCGAGGCGGTCCGCCGTCGGGCCCGCTACGCCACCTGGCGGGGCGTGCTCTGCCTGGTCCTGGCCGAGGAGACGGGTTGGCTGCGGCTGCGGCTGTGCCGGCCCAACCCGGACAGCGTGGCGGCCTGCGGCGCCCAGTGTTACGAGCGCGGCATCTACGAGGCTTGGGCGCCGGCCCAGGAGGTCACCGACGACCGGATGATCGACCTGCCGTACGGCCCCTGACCCGTCGCCCCGACGGACCGTGACCCCTCCGGTACGGTCGGCCCGGTCACGTCCAGTGGCACCCGGCGATGGGGAGGATGCGGAGATGGCATCGGTGGAAGAGGTCAAGGCCGGCATCGGCCGGTTCAACGACGAGACGGCCCGCCAGGCGGCCACCATCCGGTCGATCGCCGAGTCGATGGACCGGACGTCGGCCCTGCTGCGCGGCATCACCAGCGGGGCTAACCACGCCCAGGTCGCCGAGGCGCTGGTCCGCCTCGAACAGGCCAAGCAGCGGCTGCACGAGGCGGCGACGCTCGCCCAGGGCGCGGTCGAGGCGACCAACAGCTACGTCGCCGGCTTCTAACGCCCCGCCCGCGTCCTCGATCGACTCACCCGCGTGGTGCTGACCAGTGGATTCAAGAATTCCATGAGGGTTGTGTCAGATCCGTCGGCCAGGATGTGATCAGTCGGCCGGCGTTGTTGCCGCCGACCATCCGGCCGGACCGGTCGGCACGCGCCGCCAGGTCTGGATCGTCCCGGCACGGGGCTGGACGACACAGACCTGGTGGCACGCGAGCCGCCGTACGGATGCGGTCAGGCGGTGAGGCGGGCGAGTTCCTCGTCCACGATGGACGGGTCGAGCTTGCGGAACACGGGCTTCGGCGCGGCCAGCGGCCGACCGGCCTCGATCGGTGTCGACTCCCACCGGGCGCCGACCGTGTAGTCACCGGTCAGCACCGGGTACGACGGCCCGCCGTCAAGGTCCTCGACCTGCACGATCGAGGGCATCGGCGCGTGTACGCCGGTGCCGCCGAGCAACTCGTGCACCTGCTGCGCCGAGTGCGGCAGGAACGGCGTGAGCAGGGTGTTCGCGTCGCTCACCACCTGTAGGGCGACGTGCAGGATGGTGCCCATCCGGGCCTTCTGCTCCTCGCCCTTGAGCTTCCACGGCGCCTGCTCGGAGAGGTACTTGTTCGCCTCGCCGACCACCCGCATCGCCTCGCCGATCGCCGCCTTCTGCCGGTGCCGCTCGATCAGGTTCCCGACCGTGGTGAAGCCCGTACGCGCGACCGCCAGCATCGCCTCGTCGGCCTCGGTGAGCCCGTCCGGGTCGACCGGCGGGATCGCGCCGAAGTTCTTCGCCGCCATCGAGATCGACCGGTTGACCAGGTTGCCCCAGCCGGCGACCAGTTCGTCGTTGTTGCGGCGGAGGAACTCGGCCCAGGTGAAGTCGGTGTCGTTGCTCTCCGGGCCGGCGACGGCGATGAAGTAGCGCAGCGCGTCGGCGTCGTAGCGGTCGAGGAAGTCCCGGACGTAGATGACCACCTGGCGAGAGGAGGAAAACTTGCGCCCCTCCATGGTCAGGAACTCGCTGGAGACCACCTCGGTGGGCAGGTTGAGCCGGCCGAGCTGCCCCGGCGTGCCGTCCCGGTCGCCCTCGCCGGAGTAACCGAGCAGCAGCGCCGGCCAGATCACCGAGTGGAAGACGATGTTGTCCTTGCCCATGAAGTAGTAGCCGGTGGCGTCCTTGCCCTCGCCGTCCGCCACCCACCAGCGCCGCCACGCGTCCGGGTCGCCGGAGCGGCGGGCCCACTCGATCGAGGCAGACAGGTAACCGATGACCGCGTCGAACCAGACGTAGATCCGCTTGTCGTTGCGGTCGCGCCAGCCGTCGAGCGGGATCGGTACGCCCCACTCCAGGTCCCGGGTGATCGCCCGGGGCTGAAGATCGCCGAGCAGGTTCTTCGAGAACCGCAGTACGTTCGTTCGCCAGCCCTCACGGGTGTCCAGCCACCTGCCCAGCGACTCGGCGAAGCCGGGCAGGTCGAGGAAGAAGTGCTCGGTTTCCACGAACTCCGGCGTCTCGCCATTGATCTTGGAGCGGGGGTTGATCAGGTCGATCGGGTCGAGCTGATTGCCGCAGTTGTCGCACTGGTCGCCCCGCGCGCTGTCGTACCCGCAGATCGGGCAGGTGCCCTCGATGTAGCGGTCCGGCAGCGTACGGCCGGTGGACGGGGAGATCGCCCCCATCGTCACCTTGGGCACTATGTAGCCGTTGCGGTGCAGCCCCTCGAACAGCTCCTGCACCACCGCGTAGTGGTTGCCGGTGGTGGTCCGGGTGAACAGGTCGTAGGAGAGGCCGAGCCCGTGCAGGTCCTCGACGATCACCCGGTTGTAGCGGTCGGCCAGCTCACGCGGGCTGACCCCCTCCTTGTCGGCCTGCACCTGGATCGGGGTGCCGTGCTCGTCGGTGCCGGAGACCATGAGCACGTCATGACCCGCCATCCGCATGTACCGGCTGAACACGTCGGAGGGCACTCCGAAGCCGGAGACGTGGCCGATGTGGCGCGGGCCGTTGGCGTACGGCCAGGCGACCGCCGCAAGAACGTGACTCATGGACAGAAGCCTAATGACCGCCGCCGGACGACCGCGAACCAATAGGCCCGATCCGCTCGCCGGCGCCCCACCGACGCCTCCGGCGACCGCCCGCGCTCGGGCCCGACCGGGCCGACCCCATCGACCGAGGTCATCACCCTCGCCGACCCCTCGTCAAGTCCGCACCGGCGGGCAAGGCCATCCCATCCGGAAACCGGTCGGATTTCTGCGCCCGATTTGTCGGCGACACGCGCCCCGGCTGCCCCTCCGGAGCGGACGCACATAGTCCAATACTGTCTGTGACCGGTAGACCAGACGGGCAACAGCCAGGGAAAACCGACCCGGGCGGGGCCGATGGCGGCGGATCGCCGGCCGCCGAGCAGTCCCCCACCGACGGCACCACACCGCCCGACAAACCCCCGGCGCCACCCACCGCCGACGAACCCCCCGCGCAGCCGGTGGTCTCCGAGGCGGGGGCGGGGGTGGGGGTGGGTGGTTCACCGTGGCTGGCCGCGCCGGTGTCCGCCGGGATCGAGCCGACCACCGGTGCCCCGCGCAACACGGTGCCGCAACGGGTACCCCGGATCGCCGACGCCGGACCGCGTACGGTCCCGTCGGTGCTGGACGACGCACCGATCGTCCCGAACCGGGCCGCGGTGCCGATGCCCGCGTCCGCCGCCGAGGACGAGGAGGACTTCTGGCTGCCGATCGAGCAGGTCAACTGGGACGGTACGCCGGCCCGACCCGACCCGGACGAGGGACCGCGCCGGCTGTGGTCGTTCCCGGCCAGGCGTACGCCGGACGGGCGGTCGACCCCGCCGCCGAAGCCACCGCGCCGACCGGCGTCCGGACTGGCCGGGTTGGTCCTGTTGGCACTGCTCTCCAGTTTCTTCGCCTGGGTCAGCGTGGAGCCGATGTGGCTCGCCTTCGGCCACGGTGACGTCGGCACGGCCACGGTCATCGACTGCACCGGCCAGGGCATCGGCCAGCGCTGCCGGGGTGAGTTCATCTCGGCGGACGGCAGGTTCAGCGCCGAGGGCATCCGGCTGGCCGGGGTGCCGGCGCAGGACAAGCTCGAAGGCTGGCAGCTCACCGCCAGGATGATCAGCGGCGACAGCCGCACCGCGTACGTCGGCACCGGGACCGGGCCCCTGCACCTGCGCTGGGCGCTGGGGCTGACCCTGGTGCTGCTCTGCGGTGTCGGGATCGTCTGGGCGACCGGGGCGGGCCGACTGCCGGGCCGGACCGCCCGCCGGGGCGCGGTACTGGTCGGATTCGCCGGCCCGCTGGCCATCACCGCCGGTTTCCTCGCCGCCACCTTCTGATCGGTCGACCCGATCAGTCGACGGTGTGCACGACCGCGTAGACCTCGCGGCGGCGCAGGCCGTACCCGGTGGCGATCTCGGTGATGGCGTCGCGCCGGGAGACGCCGGCGGCCTCGCGGTCGGCGACCGCCGCGCGCAGGTCCGCGTCACTCGGGCGGACGGCGGGCGTGGCACTGGCACCGGCGACCACGAGGGTGATCTCGCCGCGCGGGTCACCCTCGGTGGCCCAGGTGGCCAGCTCGCCGAGCGGCCGGCGCAACACCTCCTCGTACGTCTTCGTCAGCTCGCGGCAGACGGCGGCCGGACGGTCGGCGCCGAACGTGTCGGCGAGATCGGTCAGCGTGCCGGCGACCCGGTGCGGCGCCTCGAAGAAGACCAGGGTCCGTTCCTCTGCGGCGAGCGCGCGCAGCCGGGTACGGCGGGCGCCGCCGGTGCGGGGCAGGAATCCCTCGAAGCAGAACCGGTCGACGGGGAGCCCGGAGAGGGCGAGCGCGGTCGTGACGGCGCTCGGGCCGGGGGCGGCGGTGACCGGCGCACCGGCGTCGACCACGGCTCTGACCAGCCGGTATCCGGGGTCGGAGACGCTCGGCATGCCGCCGTCGGTGACCAGCGCGACCAGTTCGCCGGCCAGTACGGCGTCGACCAGCGCGGGCGTACGGCGTTCCTCGTTGCCCTCGAAGTAGGAGATGATCCGGCCCTTGATGGTGACGTCGAGGTCCCGGGCGAGCCGGGCGAGTCGACGGGTGTCCTCGGCGGCGACCACGTCCGCGCTGCCGAGCATTTCCCGGAGCCGGCTGGAGGCGTCGGCGGGGTTCCCGAGCGGCGCACCAAGTACGACAAGTCGCCCGCTTACCGACATATCTCCCACCAGAAACTTCCCCTCATCGATACACGTAAAAACGTCGGGTCGGCGTAGGACTCCGTCGCCCGCCTCCGCAGCCTACGATCGCGGGGTGACCATGGCGTCGACAGCGCAGACCGAAAGCCGCGACAGCGATCGCGATCACTCGGGCGGTACGGCCACCGAAGCATCGGCCGCTCCCCCGGCCGACTCGACCTCGGCCGGACCGGAGACGCCCGGCGCCGGGCCGGAAACACCCGACCGCCGTGGCCTGCCCGCGATCCTGCGCCGCCGCCTGGTCCCGTTCGACACCAGACTTGAGCCGTACTCCTGGCTCGCCACCCTGCTGGTGGTGGCCATCGCGGCGATCCTGCGCCTGGTCGGACTGAGCCACCCCAAGGGCAAGATCTTCGACGAGACGTACTACGCGAAGGACGCCTGGGGCCTGGTCAGCAAGGGCGTCGAATGGAACTACAAGGACAACGGCGCGTCGTACGTGGTCCACCCCCCGCTGGGCAAGTGGCTGATCGGGATCGGCGAGTGGGCCTTCGGCTACTCCGACGCCGACGGCAACATCGTCTCCGCCGGGCACATCATGACCACCTCCCCCGAATTCGGCTGGCGCTTCTCGGCGGCGATCATCGGCACCCTCTCGGTGCTGCTGATGGTCCGGACCGCACGCCGTCTGTTCGGGTCGACCGTGCTCGGCTGCGCCGCCGGCCTGCTGCTCGCCCTGGACGGCTTCCACCTGGTGCTCTCCCGCACCGCGCTGCTCGACATCTTCCTGCTCTTCTTCATCTTCGCCGCGTTCAGCGCCCTCGTCGTCGACCGCGACCACCGCCGCCGCCGCTGGCTGAGGGCTGTCGAATCGGGTCTCGACCCGAGCGCACCCGGCCGGGCCGGACGGCTGCCGCTGCGGTTCCCCGACAGTGTCCCGTGGTGGCGACTGCTCGCCGCCGTGCTGCTCGGCTGTGCGCTCGGCGTCAAGTGGAGCGCGCTCTACTTCGTACCGGTGTTCGCCCTGCTGGTCATCTTCTGGGAGGTCGGCGCCCGCCGCTCGGCCGGCGTACGACGCCCGTGGCGGGACGCCCTGCTCGGCGAGATCGGCTGGCTGGCCCTGGCCGGCGTGCTGATCGTGGCCACGTACATCGCCACCTGGTCGGGCTGGTTCGTCACCGACCAGGGCTACTTCCGGCACTGGCTGGCCGACTCGGGCAGGAACGAACTGCCGGTCATCGGGGCGTTGCAGAACCTGTGGCACTACCACGCCGAGGCGTACAAGTTCCACACCACGCTGGTCACCCCGCACGTCTACCAGTCGTGGCCGTGGCAGTGGCTGCTGCTCGGCCGCCCGGTCGCCTTCTACTGGTCCTCCGACGGCGGCTGCGGGGCGCCGAGCTGCGCCGCCGAGATCCTGCTGCTCGGCACCCCGATCCTCTGGTGGTCGTTCCTGCCCGCACTGGCCGCCACCGCCTGGCTGGGCATCGCCCGTCGCGACTGGCGGGCCGGGGCGATCATGCTCTGCGTGGCCGGCGGCCTGCTGCCCTGGTTCTGGTACGCCTTCGACGGCCGGACCATGTTCTCGTTCTACACCGCACCCGCGCTGCCGTTCCTGATCCTCGCGGTCACCTACGTACTCGGCGCGATCATCGGCCCGGCCAGGTCACCCGTACCGGCGGCGACGGCGGTCCGAACCCCCGTCCCGGTGGCCGACGCCGACACCGCACCGGCCCTCCTCGACCTCTCCGAGGAAACCCTGCCCGCCGACCTCACCGCCCAGCCCGGCCGTCCCACCTCCGACGACGGCGGCCTGGACCGGCGTACGGTCGGCGCCGTCATAGCCGGCGCCTACGTCCTCCTGGTAGCCATCTGCTTCGCCTACTTCTACCCCGTCTTCGTCGGCCAACTCCTCCCCTACGCCGAATGGTCCGCCCGCATGTGGCTAGCCTCCCGCTGGATCTAACCCCTCCCCCTCCCCTCCCCTCCCTCCCCCCTTACCCCCACCCCTCTCCCCGTCGATCTAGGGCGAATACGTGTGAGTTGATCTCTGATCACCACCATTTGCCCTAGATCGACGAGTGGTGGTGGGGCGGCGTGGGGGCGGCGTGGGGGGTGGGGGCGGCGTGGGGGGTGGGGGCGGCGTGGGGGGTGGGGGTGGGTTGGGGGGTGGGGGGTGGGGTGGTTAGGGGTGGGCGTTGGGCGTTGGTGAACCAGCGGAGGGCCCATTCGATGGGGCCGTAGCGGAAGCGGGCCAGCCACAGGCGGCTCAGTAGGAGTTGGGTGGCGAACACGACCGCGACGAAGGCGAACAGCGCCAGCGGCGAGAACCTTCCCGCGTACCCGAGGCCGATGCCACTGAAGACGATCAGGCAGACCGCCGACTGGGACAGGTAGTTGGTGAGGGCCATCCGACCGGCCGGGGCGAGGGCGGCCCTAACCCCGGCGGTACGCGGGTTGTGCATGATCCGCAGCAGCGTGGCCACGTACGCGGCGGCCAGCAGTGGTGCCGTCGCGACGCTGGCCCCGACACCGAGGGTGCTGCCGTTGCCGCCGAGCACGGTGTAGACAACCGATCCGACCAGCCCGACGGGGAACCCGATCCACTGGATCCGGCGCAGGACGGGCTCACTGCCGGTGACCCGGCCCAGCCACTGTCGGCGGCCGGCGACCATGCCGAGCAGGAACAGCCCCAGCGCGGTCGGGCCCTGGAGGCTGACCGCCTGGAGGACCAGCAGCGGCAGGCCGGCCAGGTGCACCCCGATGTTGTCCCCCCAGCCGCCGAGCATCGCCCGGGTGGCGTGTTCGGCGTTGGCCAGCGCCTCGACCTCGCTCGGCACGAATGCCGACCGGTCCACGAACAGGACGCTGACGATCATGCTGACCAGCACGAAGGCGTACAGACCGATCGCGACCCGGATCGCGGTCCGGTCCCGTACGTTGCGCAGCAGGAGCAGGACCAGGCACGCCACCGCGTACGTGGTGAGCACGTCGCCGCCGTTGAGGAAGACGGTGTGCAGGGCGCCGAGGACGAAGAGTCCGGCGATGCGGCGGAGCATCCGGGCCGAGAAGGCGGCTCCGGCCCTGCTCGCCGACTCCATCTGGAGGGTGAAGCTGTATCCGAAGAGGAACGAGAAGAGCACGTAGAACTTCATGTCGATGAAGACGGACGACAGTGCGCGGACGACGTTGTCCAGGCCGGAGTCGAAGTCAGGGTCGATCACCAGGTTCCCCGGATAGCCCGAGGCCATGAAGGTGACGTTGACGGCGAAGATCCCCAGGAGCGCGAAGCCCCGGACCGCGTCGACGTCGAGAACACGTCTTACCGGACTCTGTGTACTCACACCAATCCTTCCCGTAATCTATGTATCGGCTACACCGTACGAGATACAGAGTACTGAGATCTAAGGTGTGGACAAGACCGGGGCGAGAGATGAGGAGAAGCCGACAGTGACCGAGCGGGCGCTTCCACCGGTGGTGGCGCGGATGTGGGGTCGGGAGACCGCATCCCGACACGGGCCGCGGCCGAGCATCGACCTGGCCCGGATCGTCGACGCCGCGATCGGGATCGCCGACAGCGAGGGGCTGGAGGGCGTACGGATGAGCAGCGTCGCCGCCCGGGTCGGCATGGCGACGATGTCCCTCTACCGGTACGTCGGCAGCAAGGACGAGCTGCTGACCGTGATGGTGGACGCCGCCACCGGCGAGCCACCCGCGCTCGACGGGCGGCCGTGGCGGGACTACCTGACCGCCTGGACCCGGGCCAACCGGGACCTGCTGCTCGACCGGCCCTGGCTGCTGTCGGTCGCCAGCCGCACCCCGCCCGCCGGGCCCAGGACACTGCGCTGGCTCGACCACGCACTCGCCGCACTCGACGGCACCGGACTCGACTTCGGCAGGCGGATCAACATCGCCACCACCCTCACCGGCTATGCCGCCAGCCAGGCGAGCCTCACCCACGGCATGGTCGCGGCGGCCGGCGGCGACGGCTCGATCGACGGGTTGGCCGACTACGGCGACATCCTCGGTCAGGTCCTCGACCCGCAGAACTACCCGGAACTGACCGCCGCCGTGGAGGCGAACGCCTTCGGCGCCGCCGAGGAGTGGATCGACGACGCCGATTTCACCTTCGGGCTCGATCTCCTCCTCGACGGCATCGAGGCCCTGATCACCCGTGGCTCCGGAGCACGGCCGGCCGGGAGCTGACGACGGTCAGGGTCGGCCGGGAATGACAACGCTCAGGGTCGGCCGGGAGCTGACGACGGTCAGGCGACGTCGATGAGGACCTTGCCGACCGCGCCGGCTTCGACCGCAGCGTGGGCCGCCGCCGTACGGTCGAGCGGGAAGTGGTGCAGCGGCAGGCCCGCCGCCTCGCCGACCCGGATCGCGCCGGCTGCCACGGCGGCCGCCACGTCCTCGACCGCGTCCCGCTTCGCCGCCTCGGGCACGGTGTAGACCAGCACGAACCGGTAGCCGACGTTCTTCAGCATCAGCGGGAGGACCGGCAGCGTCACCTCGGCGTGCTCGTCGGTGGCGTACACGGCGATCGTGCCGGCGGGAGCCGTGACGGCGTGGTTGAGAGCGGCGTTGGCGCTCGGGGCGACCTCCACGACGATGTCGACCCCGGCGGGGGCGAACGCGCGGATCTCCTCGGCCGGATTCCCGGTGCGGTAGTTGACCACCAGGTCGGCGCCGGCCGACTGCGCCAGTCCGGCCTTGTCCGGCCCGCTCACGGTGGTCACCACGGTCGCGCCCGCCCACTTCGCGAGCTGGATCGCGGCGTTGCCGACCGCGCCCGCGCCGCCGGCGACGAGCACTATCCGGCCGGCGAGCGCGCCCGGGGCCAGCCGCCGAGGGCCGGCGTCGCCGACGGTCAGGCAGCGGTGCGCGGTCAACGCCGGAATGCCGAGACTGGCCCCGAGGTCGAAGGAGGCGTCGTCGGGCAGGGCCACGGCCTGGCGCGCGGGCAGGGTGACGTACTCCTGGGCGGTGCCGTCGGCGCGCTGCCAGGACGCCTCCCACAGCCACACCCGCTCACCCACCCGGTCGGCGGGGACCCCCTCGCCGACCGCGTCGACGACGCCGGCGCCGTCCTGGTTAGGCACGATCTCCGGGTACGCGAGGGCGCGCCCCGCCATCCCGCGCCGGGCCTTCCAGTCGGTCGGGTTGACCCCCGACACCCTGACCCGGACCCGTACCTCACCGGCGCCGGGCTCGGGTACGGACCGTTCGATCGGATGCAGCACGTCCGGCTCACCGGGCTGCGTGTAGATGATGGCCTTCATGGGTCGAGACTATGGAGCGCTCGGCCCGTTCTCGCGCACTCGACTCGTGACCGCCCTCACAACGGCGTCAGGTGTTCAGGGCCGCGACGAGGCCGTCCGGGTCGTCGATCGTGATGGTGACCGCGGGGTGCCGAAGCCAGCGGCCGGGGGCCAGTCCGGGGACCGGCTCGCGGAACCGGATGCAGACGCCCGCCGCCGTTGTGGTGCCGAAGCTGAGACCCCGGTCGGCCATCGACATGTGCGGACCCATGACCCGCCACCACCTGTACGGCCCGGTGCGCTCGGCCCCGACGATGTTCGCCCGGGGAGTCTGTAGCCGCCAGGGGCCGTACCGGACGACCAGGGTGTCGTCGACGGTGACCCAGGCGGTGTCCGGACGGATGCCGACGAGCGACAGCGGACGCCGGAAGGAGGACGCGAACGCGAAGCCGAACCGTCGCGGCGCCGGCCCGGTCATCGGGGGTCCACCCGGTGCGTACCGGGCTCGACGGAAGTGGGCGCCGGCAGTGGTCCGGAAGGCGCGGGACAGTTCGACCGTTCGGTTCGTCGCACGACGCCGGTCTACCCGGCCAGCGCCGATCAACACGCCGGGCGTCCGTCCACCCTCGCCGCGCCGGTGGCGCATCGATCGAGGGAGCCGGTAGATAGGTGCGCGCCCCGATCGCCTGCCACGGGGGAAGCGGGCGATTGGGGCGCGCACGATGAGCTTAACCATGCCTGTTCACCGAACACAACGGGTGATGTTGAGTCAGATTTCCGACCGCCGCTCGTGCGCACAGAAGACGCAAACAGATCAGAACAGCACAAACCAGCGTCGCGCGCCGCCCGCCCCGGGCCCCTCACCGTGCCAGCCGAGCGCACATAAACGCTGGTGGAAGGGGTTGTCGGGCGATCAACGGCGGCGCTCGCCTCGATCGTCGGATTCGCTACTGAAACATCGGCGTTACCGCTGATCGTCGGGCCCGGTTGAAGCGGATGAACGGGCGGTGAACCCGCCGTCACCGACGCCGGCGATTCCTTCCCGCGTGACCCGCGGGTGCGCCGAACTGTCGAACCTGCGGGCCCTCCATCTTGGAACCCCGGAGGAGAACCATGTCCGATCTAGCTGAGCGCATCAACGCGCTGACGATCCCGTCCACGGACCAGGATCTGGGGCTGCTGTCCAGGCAGATGCCCGTACTACCGACACCGACCACCAACCGGCGGCGCGCCCGCGAACTGCCGGTCGAACCACGGTGGTACCAGCGGGCGATCTTCTACGAGATGTTCGTCCAGGCGTGCTTCGACGCCAGCGGTGACGGCTTCGGCGACCTGCCCGGCCTGACCACCAAGTTGGACTACCTGAAGTGGCTGGGCGTCGACTGCCTCTGGCTGCCACCGTTCTACGACTCCCCCCGCCGCGACGGCGGGTACGACATCCGCGACTACCTCAGCGTCGCCCCGGAGTTCGGCACCATCGACGATTTCGTGACGCTGATCGACGAGGCGCACGCGCGCGGCATCCGGGTGATCACCGATCTGGTGCTGAACCACACCTCCGACACCCACGAGTGGTTCCAGCAGTCCCGGCAGGACCCGACCGGGCCGTACGGGGACTTCTACGTCTGGCGCGACACCGACACCGAGTACGCGCAGGTCCCGATCGTCTTCTGTGACAGCGAGCCGTCGAACTGGACCTACGACCCGGTCCGGCAGCAGTTCTACTGGCACCGTTTCTTCGCCCACCAACCGGACCTGAACTACGACAACCCGATGGTGCGCGAGACCATGCTCGACGTCGTACGCTACTGGCTCGGCCTGGGCATCGACGGGTTCCGGCTGGACGCGGTCACCTACCTGTTCGAGCGGGAGGGCACCGACTGCGCGAACCTGCCGGAGACGCACGCGTACCTGAAGCGGCTGCGCCAGACGGTCGACGAGGAGTTCCCCGGCCGGGTCCTGCTGGCCGAGGCGAACCTCTGGCCGGCCGACCTGGTCGACTACTTCGGTGATCCGGAGGCCGGCGGCGACGAGTGCCACATGGCGTTCCACTTCCCGGTGATGCCGCGGATCTTCATGGCCGTACGCCGTGAGTCCCGCTTCCCGATCTCCGAGATCATCGCCCAGACGCCGCAGATCCCGCAGGGCTGTCAGTGGGGCACCTTCCTGCGCAACCACGACGAACTGACGCTGGAGATGGTCACCGACGAGGAGCGCGACTACCTCTACGACGAGTACGCCAAGGATCCCCGGATGCGGGTGAACCTGGGCATCCGGCGCCGGCTGGCCCCATTGGTCAACAACGACCGCAACCAGATCGAACTGTTCACCTCGCTGCTGCTCTCGCTGCCCGGCTCGCCGGTGCTCTACTACGGCGACGAGATCGGCATGGGCGACAACGTGTGGCTGGGCGACCGCAACGGGGTCCGTACCCCCATGCAGTGGTCGCCGGACCGCAACGGCGGCTTCTCCAGCGCCGACCCCGGCGCGCTCTTCCTGCCGGTCAACCAGGGCCCGGTGTACGGGTACCAGGCGGTCAACGTGGAACGTCAGCTCGAACAGCCGGCGTCGCTGTTGCAGTGGACCCGCCAGATGATCGCGGTACGCAAGCGGCACCCCGCGCTGGCTCTCGGCTCCTTCCGTGACCTGGGTGGCAAGAACTCCACCGTGCTCGCCTTCCTGCGCGAGTACGACGGGCCGGACGGGCACGAGGTGGTGTTGTGCGTGCACAACCTGTCGCGGCATCCGCAGCCGGCGCAGTTGCCGCTGGGCAGCCGGTTCATCGGTCACCTGCCGGTGGAGCTGACCGGGCAGACACCGTTCCCGCTGGTCAGCTCCCGGCCGTACCAGCTCACGTTGCCCGGTTACGGCTCGTTCTGGTTCCAGCTCACCAGCAAGACCCCGAAGCCGCGTACGTCGCCGACGGACTCGCTGGTGGCGGCCGGCTGACCGGGTCGGCGGGACCGGGGACGGGAAACAGGGTGGAAATAATTTAACAATCGTTCATGCGCGGGTGGGGCCAGATGAAATCCAGCTACGTCCATATAGGTGCCAGGCAGATCGCCTGCACCAACGGATGGAGCCGTGATGACCCGTACCCCCCTGCGCTGGGCCACCACCCTGCTGGCCACCGCCACCCTCGCCGTCCTCGGCCTCGCCAACCCGGCCCAGGCCGCGACCGTCTCCCAGCCGCTGCGGACCCTGGTCGCGAACCTGACCGTGGCCAGCGAGATCCGCACCGGCTACGACCGCGACCTCTTCCCGCACTGGGTCGACGCCGACAGCGACGGCTGCAACACCCGTTACGAGGTGCTGATCGCCGAGGCGACCACCAACCCGTCGGTCGGCTCGGGCTGCACCCTCACCGGCGGTCGCTGGTTCTCGTACTACGACGGGGCGTACTGGACCAACCCGGCCGACCTGGACATCGACCACGTGGTGGCGCTGGCCGAGGCGTGGGACTCCGGCGCCCGGTCGTGGACCACCTCCCGGCGCCAGTCGTACGCCAACGACATGGGCGACGTACGGGCCCTGATCGCGGTCACCGACAACGTCAACCAGTCCAAGGGTGACCAGGACCCGACCACCTGGGTACCGACCCGCGACGTCTGCCGCTACATCGGCGAGTGGGTGGCGGTGAAGACCCGCTGGCGGCTCACCGTCGACACCGCCGAGAAGAACGCGCTGACCAGCCGGGCCGCCTCCTGCTCCAACATCACCATCACGGTCACCCACGCCTTCTGACCCGTGACGTACGGGGTGCCGGTGCGACCCACCGGCACCCCGTACGGCTCAGTCCGGTGCCGGTCGGTGCAGGACCGGTACGGCGGCGAAGGTGGTGGCCGCCGAGCGCACCTGACGCGGCCAGCGCGAGTCCGAGGCGATGCCGAACACCGCCCGCCGGATCACCGGTGCCCCGGCCAACTCGCCCAGCACCGCCAGGCACTCGGCGGCCAGCGGACGCTCACCGGCCTGCCAGTGCCGCAACAGCGCCGCCAGGACCATGTCCCGTACGCCGTCCGACATCGGGATCCCGGCACCGAGCAGGCGCCCGGCGGCCAGCACCTGCGGAACCGTCCCGCCGGCCAACCGGGTCAGCGTCGACTCGGTGGCCCGACCCGCTCGGGCCAGCGCGTACACCGCGGTCCCCCGGCTGGCCGGCTCGGCCATCAACGCCAGCCACTGCGGCTCCAGCCACGACCGGGCCACCGGCCCGGCCGCCAGGTACTCCGCCACCGACCTGGTCAGCGGCTCGGCGTCGGCGCCGCGCGGCACATACAGCCCGGTGGCGACCAGCAGGGCACGAACCCGGCCGGGCCAGTCCCGCAGCAGGCCACCCGGCGGGACCGGGGCGTGCTCGTTGGTCCAACCGACGGCCGCCGCGACCGTGGCACCGTCGCGCAGCCAACCCGCCGCCGCGGCCTCGCACAACCCCTCGACCTGCTCGTCCAGCCAGCCGGCGACCGCCGTACCCGAACCACCCCGGCGGCCGAGCGCGGCGCCGGTCTCCTCGACCGCGGCGGCGCCGCTCTCGACCAAGTGCGGGACGAACCGGTCCAGCAGCTCCGCCGGACCCGGCGGCAACACACCCGGCCGGCGCTCCCAGCTCAGCGCGGCGAGCGTGACCAGCAACGGGTTGCCGGTCAACCCGCCCAACTCCACCCGGTCCAGGTCCACCCGGAACCGGTCCCGGTCGGTGGCGGCCCGGTCCGGATCGGCCACCCGGTCCCGGAACCAGCGCTCGGCGAACATCGACAGGTCGGCCGGGTCGAACGGCAGCAGGTGGAACTCGGTGAAGTACGTCCGCAGCGCCGTCGCCTCCTCCGCCGCCAGCGGGCGGGTGGTGAGCAGCAACCGGTACGGGTGGTCGGCGCGGGCCGCCCACTCCCGCAACTGCCCCAGCACCCGCGACCGTACGTTCGGATCGGTGATCCGGTCCACCCCGTCGACCAGCACCAGCCACCGGCCGGACCGCCCCGGCGGCTGACCGGTCAACACCGTCGGCAACCCGAACCGGTACGCCTCGGCGAGCGCCTCCGGCAGCGACCGGTCCACCAGCGCGGTCGCCGGCAGGGTCAGCCCCACCTGCTCCGGCGCCCCGCCCCGACCCCGTCCGGTGCCGGTGAAGCCACGCGCCAGCTCGCGTACGGCGTGGCCGACGAAGGTGGTCTTGCCGCTGCCGGCGACGCCGACCAGCAGCAGGTGCTCGTCGCCGCGAAGCAGCCGCTCGGCCTCGAACGCCGGTGCCGGCCCGATCGGACCCGCACCCGACGCGACCCGCTGCCGTACGTAGATCGCGGAGAGCGCGGAGACGGAACCGTCGAGAAACTGGTACGCGTGCGCCGGCACCGTGTCGCGCTGGGCGGCCACCAGGGCGCGTACCGATTCCGTGTTCCCCGTGACGCGGCCCGGCCGCAGCCGCTGCCAGGCCGCACTGCCGCCGACCATCGCCAGTACGGCGATCGTGCTGACCACTATCGACGAGATGTTGTCGAATCGCTCCAGCCACTCGAACAGGTCGAAGCCCATCAGCCGGTCCGGCTCGCCTGGAAGTCGTACCGGCACCGCTCGCAGAACCGGCCCCGGCGTCGGGTCTGGCACTCCGGGCACTCGTCCGGCAGCGGGTCGACATTCGCGTCGGCCGGGGCCACCGACCGTTGACCCGGCAGACCCGGCGTCCCGACACCGGCAGGACCGGGACCGGACGCGTCGTGCACGCTGAAGCCGGTCGGACCGGCGGTGTCCCAGGACCGGGTGTGGTGGCCGGTCACCGTCGGCACCTGCCAGTGGCCGGGGTCGACGTCCGACCGGAGCCGGACCCGTCCCGCCGCGCCGTCCTCGATCTCCACCACCCGGCCGAAGACGGCCAGCTTGTCGTGCGCACCGGCGGCGTACGCCAGTGCCACCGCCCGCCCCATCAACGCCTCCGCGTCGGCGAGCCGGCGCTCGTCGAACGCCTCCCAGGCGGCCCGGATCGCGACCGCCAACTCCTGCTGGCGGGTGTAGTGGGCCACCGTCGGATTGATCCCGGTGTAACGGGCGATGTCCTCGGTCCACTCGACCGCCACCGCCGTCTGGCCGACCTCCGCCGCCCCGACCCGGTCCGGCCGGTCCCGGTCGGGCACCGCGTCGGCCGGCTCGACCGCGCCCGGCACCAGCAGGCTCAACCAGGCCACCCGGCGGGTCTCGTTCGCCGCCATCGGCTGCACCGCCAACCCGATGTGGTAATCCCGGTGTCCCTCGCCCCAGGACCCGATCGGATAGTCGGTGGTCTGGCCGTCGACCGGTTGGGCCAGCTCGGCGAGGTCGGCGATGGTCGGGTACACCTGCTTGACGAACCGGACCCCGGCCAGCGCCGAGGTCCGTACGCGCAACCGCACGTCCGCCGTACGCTGCCCCAGGGCGCCCGCGACGAGCTGGGTGAACTCCGCCGAGAGGCGATCCAGGTCCTCCACCGGGACGACCGGGTTCGCGCCGAGCGCGTCGGCGATCCGGATCAGCTCGGTGCCCCGCCAGGCGTGCACCCCCGGCCGCTCCGCGATCGCCCGACAGTCCACCGTGTAGTGGCCGGCGCACTCGCCCAGAACCGCGTCCAGCTCGGTGACGGGCTCGCTCTCGTTGCGCCCGTCGGTGAGCAGGATCGCGTGCCGTACGCTGCCCGGCACCTCCTCGAAGATCCGTGCCGCCAGCCGCAGCCAACTGCTCATCGCCGTGCCACCCCCGGCACCGGTACGCCGCAGTGCCTCCTTGGCCGCGGCCCGGGTGGCATCGCTGGCGACCGTCAACCTGGCCACCCCCGGATAGATCATCTCCGCGGTGTGGGTGCCCGCCACCACGGCGAACCGGACCCCGTCCGGCAGCGCGTCGATCGCCGCGGCCGCCGCCCGGCGGGCCTGGATCAGCTTGCTCGTCGGCGAACCCATCGAGCCCGAACAGTCCAGCAGGATCACCTCGGCCAGGTGCGGCGCCACCGAACCGGACCGGCCGTCACCGGCCGCCGTACCGGTCGAGCGGACCGTGGCGACGACGTCGACCAGCGTCCCCTCGGTCGGCAGGTACATCTCGTAGTGGGTGCTGATGTCGAAACTCGGGCCAGCGCTCACCGGCGCACCTCCCCGGATCGGTTCGGGTGTGGACGGCGCGACGCTGCGCGGGACCGGGGCTTCACAACCAGGTCCAGGGACGTACCCGGTTGGCCCGGTCGACCAGGGCGACCCGCTCCCGGCGGGACACGCTCTGCCGGGCCAGCGAGCGGTAGACCCCGGCCAGCCGCTCCCGCAGCCGCCCCTCGGCCAGCGGCACCCCGAACACCTGCTCCGGGGCGTCGCCCTGACGCGGGATCGCCCAGGCGAGCGCCACCTCCAGCACCTCGGCGGTGAGCCGGTCCCGGGCGGCACCGGGCAGGTCGAGCCCCTCCGCCGCACCGGCCGCGGCGACCAGGTCGTCCGATGCCGACTCGGCCGGACGGGCGCCGGCCAGCAGCGCCCGGACCTTCGCGATCTGCGCCGGCACCCGGTGACTGGCCGCCTCCGGCACCTCGTCCAGCGCCGCCGCAGCACCCCGCCGGTCGCCCTGCCACAACCGGGTACGGGCCAGCCCGAACAGTGCGCTCAGCGACGAGCGCTCGGTCGCCCAGACGGCCGCGTAGTGGCGTTCGGCCGTCGGCAGGTCACCGTCGAGTTCACTGGCCACCGCGTACCCGAGGCGGGCCGCCAACTCGCCCGGCAGCAGCCCGTACACGGTGTCGAAGTGCTCGCGGGCGGCGCCGATCTCGCCGGAGGCCAGCGCGACCAGCCCGTGGTGCCAGTCCAGCCGCCAGTCGTCGACCGGCGCGTCCGGCCGCGCCGCCAGCTCGGTCAGGGTGCCGGCGGCCAGCTCCGGCTGCCCGGCGTCCAGGTAGGCGCGGGTCAGCCGGAGCAGCACGTCGCGGCTTCGTTCCGGCGCCCGACCGAGCAGGCCGATCAGCTCCGCCGGCTGGACCGCGCCGACCGAGCCGAGGAAACCCGCACCGGGGTCGGCGAGATCCATCAGCGGCGCCGGGAGCGCGGTGGCGACCATCGCCGCCGGCACCGACGTGGTCAGATCGTCGTACGCGCCGAACGGGCGGGGCGCGAGGCCGAACAGCGTCGACGCCGACGACGGCACCTCCTGGCCCTGCTCGGCCAACACCTGCCGCAGTACGCCGTGCACCTGTGCGTACATCTCGGTCGCCGAGCCGAATCGGCGGGCCGGTTCGGGGTGGGTGGACCGGGCCAGCAACCGGCGGTACGACTCGTGCTCGCCGAGCAGCTGCGGCACGGTGTCCGGCAGCAGCCCGTCGGGGAAGCGGCTGACGTACTGGCTGGTGTTCGCGGCCAGGCTGAGCGCGCCCAGGGTACGCCCGACGGTGTAGAGGTCGGAGCGGACCGAGGCGGCGCGGGCCCCGTGCCGGTGCACCTCGGGCGCCTCGAACCCACGGGTGCCCAGCAGCGGGCTGTCCAGGTCGTCGGCCCGCCGGGCGGCACCGAGGTCGAGCAGCTTGAGCCGGTTGCCGACGTGCATGACGTTGTCCGGCTTCAGGTCACAGTAGAGCCAGTCCTGCTCGTGCAGGTGCTCGAAGGCGTCCAGGATGGCCAACCCGTACGCCAGCACCTGCGGCAGCGGCAACGGCCCCGGTACGCCCCAGCCCGAGGGGCGCGGTCGCATCTCGTCCAGCGACTGCCCGCCGACGAACTCCATCACGATGTACGGCGTACCGTCACCCGCCTCCGGCGGCACGAAGTCGTAGATCTTGACGATGTTCGGGTGGTCCAGGGCGATCAGTGCCCGCCGTTCGCCGACGAACGCCTCGGCCGCGGTGGAGTCCTCGGCGGCCCGCTGGCGCTTGAGCACCCGCCAGCTCCCGTCCATGTCCTCGTCCCGGGCGGCGAAGATCCAGCCCATGCCGCCGTAGCCGATGCAGCCCCGGATCCGGTACCGCTGCTTGATCACGTCCCCGTCGTGCAGCGGCGGCACGAACGAGAACGGGGTGCCGCAGTACGGGCAGTAGCCGGTGGTGATGCCGGAGTCGGCGCCGTCGGTCCGGCCGACCGGTCGCCGGCAGGACGACCGGGCACAGATCCGGGCGTGCTCCGGCACGGCGTGTTCGGCCCGGATCGCGGTGAGCGGGTCCCGTGGTGGCACCACCGGCATCTCGACCAGCCCGAACCAGCGCCGGGTGCCGCCGCCGAAGCCCGCTGACGGCCCACCGCCCGGCCGGCCCACCGCGCCGCCGCCGGAGCCGCCGGTCGATCCGCCGCCCGACCCGGTACGCCAACCGGCACCTCCCGAGCTGACCCCGGCCGGCGCAGGTCCACTCCCACCCGCCGGGGTACCCGACCCGGTCGCGGGCCGCCCCGCAGCGGCCGAACGCCCCGGCCCGGCCTGGCGGCCCGGAGCGGACAGGTGCCCCGAAGCGGCCGGGCGGCCCGGAGCGGACAGGTGCCCCGGAGCGGCGGGGTTTCCCGGAGCGGCCGGGCGGGCGAACGCGCTCGACCCGCCGGGCGAAGCCGGGCCGGGCCCGGTGGCCGAGCCACCGGCCGCGCCGACCGGAGCGCCGGCGCCGTTGGAGCCGACGACTCCGTCGGAGCCGGCGGAGTCGTCGCCGGACTGGCCCACGCAGCGGTGCCCCCACTTGAGGCAGAAGCCGTCCAGGTCGACTGTGCCCGGACAGTCCCGGGCGAGACAGCCGTTCATGCCGGGCCTCCCTCGTTCACCGCGTGCAGGTACCGGGTGACCGCCCGGTCGGCGGCCGGGGCGTCGAACGGATCCGAACGGAGCCGACGCCGCGCCTCGTTGTACAGGTCGGTCAGCGCCAGATCCTCGGAACGCCCGGCGCTGAACGCCTTGCGCTGGAAGGCGTCGAGTCGACCCCGCAGTTCGAGCCGGAAGTCGTACAGCCGCCGCCGGTGCATGCCGGCCGCGTCCCGGGCCCGAGCGGCCAGCTCCGCTGCCGTGGTGATCGCCGCGCCGATCTCGGCCGGCTCGGGCCCCTCGTCGACCGCGTCCCACCACTCGCCCCGGCGGCACCGGCGTTCGACCGCGCGCAGCCGGATCCGCAGCGTCGCGGCCTGCGGCACCGGTACGCCGGAAACGGGCTCGGGATCACCCGGGATGGGGGTGAGTCCCCGCCAGGCGTGCCGGGTCTCGGTCTCGTCCGCGTCGAGTCGACCGATCAGCAGGCGCAACTCGTCCACCAGGCCCGGCCAGCGGCCGCGCAGTTCCTCGGCCTGCCCCACCCGTACGCCGAGGTCGGTGACCCGGCCGACGAGCCGGTCCCGGCCGGCGGCCCAGGCCACCCCGTCGGCGGCGCCCAACGGATCCCGCTCCCCGACCCGCCGCAGCGTCTCCACCTCGGCCCGCAACCCCTCGACCAGCACCTCCGGTACGCCCACCCCGGCCGCCCGATCCCGCAGGCCGGTGAGCCGCTCGACCACCGCATCGATCCGGCTGAGAACGGTCGCGCGGGCGGCGGCCACCGCCTCGGCGACGGCCAGGATCGCGGCGTGGTGCTCACCGGCCCGGACGATCACCTCCGGCAACGGCAGCCGGATCACCTCGACCGGTGCCCCGGTGGCGGCGGTCAGCACCACCTCGCACGGACCACGCAGCAGCGCCCACAGCTCGGCGTCGCCGGTCGGCCCCGGCGGGTCCGCCGGACCGCCCCCGACCGGCGCCGGCTCGGTCGGGCCGGCGAAGCGGCGCTGACGCAGCAGGTCCGCCCGGTCGAGCAGTTGCTGGGCGGCGGCGAGTTGGGCGGCGAGTTCGCCGATCCGCCACTGGACGTCCTGCCAGGCGCGGGCGGTGGCGCCGACCGCGTCCGGCCGCTCCAACTGGCGGTAGCCGTCCGGGTCGTCCCGGACCACCAGCGCACCGGCCAGCCGCGCGCACTCGGCCCGCAGCCGGCACAGTTCCGCCTCCGCCCCGCCCTGCTGGTGCTGCACCTCCGGCTGCTGGTGTCCACCCTGTTGGTGCTGCATCTCCGGCTGGCGCTGTCCGCCCGGATGTTCCCGCGCACGTGGTTCGGCCATCGCGTCCTCACACACCCGGTGGCCAGGACAGGTTGGTGCCGTAGCGGGCCGGCGGTGGCCCGTTGTCCGGGTGTTCCGGCAGCCACTGCTCGTGCATCCGCACCCACCTGCCGTCCTGCCGGATCTGCTCCAGCACATGGTTGACGAACCTGAGCAGGGCGATGTCGTCCTGCCGGGTGGCGATCGCGTGCGGTTCGTCGCTGAACCAGGTGCAGGCGGATTTCGGCTCGGCGTGCCAGTCGCAGGATCGGTCGCCGGCCGGGCGTGACGGCGGTTGGGTGACGAGCCGGGTGGTCGGGTCGAGGTCGCGGAGACCGAGCAGCACGTTGTGGTCGGTGGAGACCGCCTCGACCTGCTTCTGTTGCAGCATGACCAGGCAGTCGGTCCAGTTCGGCACCGCGACCGGCAACGGCTTCTCCGGCCGGGCCCGGGTGTGTTCCAGCGAGGTGGTGCCGGTGGCCGCGCAGACCGGCTTGCCGCCCAGGTCCCCGATCCCCTGGTACGGCGAGTCACCGCGTACCAGCACCGTCTGGCCCGAGTCGAGATAGTCGGTGGAGAAGGCGACCTCGGTGGCCCGTGCACAGGTGGCGGTCATCGAGTCGGCGACGATGTCGACCGTCCCGTCGTTGAGCCGCTGCTGCCGCTCGCCCGAGGTGACCACAACGAATCGCAGCGTCTCCTTCGGATCCTTGCCGGGGAACATCGCCCTGGCGATCTCGTACAGCAGGTCGATGTCGAAGCCGGAGAACTCACCGGTGGCCGGGTGCCGATAGGTCATCCGGGTCATCGTCTGGTCCACCCCGGCCCGGATGTAGCCCTGCTCGACGTAGTTGCGCGGCGGGGTCGGGTCCGGCAGCAGGCTCAGCCGCGCGTCACACTCCGGCGGGTTGATCGCGCTGGGCGTCGGCGCCGGCCACTGCGCCCCGGCCGGGGACGGCGAAGCGGTCGGCGGCGGCTGGTAACTGCTCGCGCAGCCACCGGCGGCGAGCAGGGCCGCCAGCGCGAGTACGGCGGTGGCGCGCCGGGGTCCGGCCGGGTATCTCGTCACTGGTACTCCCTCACCCGTACCCCGATGCCGACCGCCACCGCGGCGGCGGCGACCAGGCAGAGCAGCAGGGTGACCACACCCAGCGATGTCGGTGCCGGTGGAGTGTTGGTCAGCTCCTGGTAGATCTCCCGGTCGACCCGGGCTATCTCCTTGGTCAGCTCGGCGTCGTAGTGCTGGAAGGCGGCGGCGACCTCACCGCCGGGCAGCGCCGCGGCAACCGCGGCCCGGTGCGCGCCGAGCCGCTCGTTCTCCTCGATGTAGCGCTGGTGGGCGGTGCACCAGCCGCCGACCAGCACCCGCATCTGGTCGGTGAAGCCGGCCCCGGTCGAGCCGCAGTGCGCGTCCCGCTCGAAGCGCTGGTTCAGCGCGACCATGCCGAACTGGTTGCTGTTGCCGCCGAGTCGCAGGTGGACGTCGGCGCGGGCGCGAAGGGCGTCGCGCTGAATCTCGATCAGCTTCCGGTGCTGTTCGAGCTTGTGGCCGGCGACCGTCAGCCGCTCCTCGGCCTGCGGCCAGTGTCGCCAGGAGACGACCAGCCAGCCGGTGGTGGCGAGCATGGCGGCCATGGCCAACGCCAGCCCCGGACTGACCCGGCGCTTGGTACGTCGGCGCAGGTAGCGCTGGCTCCACCAGAGCGCGACCAGGGTGAGCAGGGTGATCCCGATCGACCCGAAGAGCGCGAGCTGTCCGCCCCGGCGGGCCTCGCTCAGCCGGGTCGACTCGTCCTCCCAGAGTTGCAGGGCGGCCGGGAGCAGTACGCCGCGCAGGTAACCGGACGCCTCCCGCAGGTACGCCGAGCCGAGCAGGGCGTCGAACTTCCGGTCGGTCGGCTCGGCGCCCAGCTGCTGGGCGCGCTGCACGAGATCGGTGTAGACCGGCAACTGGTTGGCCACCCGGGCCAGCCCGGCGGCCCGGTCCGGGTCACCGGCGGTCAGCCCGGCCGATTCCGCCAGCAGCCGGCGTACCTGGCCGAGCGCGTCCTCGTAGCTGGCGTTGAGCTGGTCCCGCTGGCCGGAGTCGGGTGGGGCGAGGAACCGGCCGGTGGCGGCGGCGTCGGCCTCGGCCAGCCAGCGGTGCATCGCCTGGGCATTGCCGCTCATCTGGGCGGCGCTGGTGACCATCACCTCGCCGGCGTTGACCGCGGCCCGGACGGCCAGCCCGGCGATGCCCGCGGTCAGCGCGAACAGCAGCACCAGCAGCACACCGACCAGGACGAACCGGTTGGGGGTCGGGGTCAGCAACTCACGCAACCGGCGACGGCGGACGCCCCGTTGCCGGCGGCCGGTCGGCCAGCGCCGCCCGGTCGGCGCGGTGGCGGGACCCGGCCGCGGATCGGGGTCCAACTCGGTCAGCGTCATCGTCACCACCCCTTGTCGACCGGTGCGGCGGGTCGGTGGTGATCCGACCCACATCCGCACGCAATGCTACTGAGGGCATGCGACAGGTGAGGGCCCGCGCCACGGCCGCGCCGGATCGTCCGTTCGTCCGACATGCACTGACAGCGCAGATATCGAAACAGTCGGATGGGATGAGCACGGGCCGGCGGGACGGTGGGCAGACTGACCCGATGAGCCCATCCCATGATCGGCGCCCGAGCCGCCTCTGCGCGGCGTTCGTCGTACTCGGGCTGCTCCTGGCCGGGGGCTCGTGTGGCCGGGGGGACGCGCCGGAGCGTACCGGTCCGTCCTGGGTGACCGGGTCGCGGGCGGTGACGGGCGGGCCGACCGCGCCCACCTCGGCCGCCGCGCCCGACACCCGGTGGTCGGACCCGGCCGGGGTGGGCCAGCCGTACGGCGGGAAGGTCCCCGGCCTGCTCACCTTCCGTGGCAATCCGACCCGAACCTGGTACGGAACCGGGCCGCTGCCGCGCACCGCCCCCCGGCAGGCGTGGACGTTTCCCCGCAGCGGCGGACTCTGCGCCGAGTCCACCGACGACAAGGGCACCCGGCAGTGGTGCGGATCCGGTTGGACCGGTCAACCGGCCGTGTTCGAACGAGCCGGCCGCACCTGGGTGGTGTTCGGCGCGTACGACCGCAAAGTGCACTTTCTCGACGCGGTGACCGGCGAGCGGCTGCTGCCCGACTTCCCCACCGGCGACATCATCAAGGGCTCGGTCACGGTCGACCCGGACGGCTTCCCGCTGGTCTACACCGGTTCCCGGGACAACTACTACCGGATCCTCGCGATCGACCGCGACAAGCCCACCGAGCTGTGGAAACTGTCCGCCAAGGCGGTCTCACCGACATTGTGGAACGACGACTGGGACGGTTCGGCCATCGTCATCGACGACTACCTGTTCGAGGGCGGCGAGAACAGCCAGTTCCACATTGTGAAGCTCAACCGGGGCTACGGCCCGGACGGGAAGGTGACGGTCGCGCCGAAACTGGTGTTCCACGCCCCCGGCTGGGACGCGCAACTGCTCCGCGACGTCGGCGACAACATGGTGTCGATCGAGAGTTCGGTCGCGGTGTACGGCGACACCGTCTACTTCGCCAACTCCGGCGGCCTGGTGCAGGGCTGGGACATCGGCGGCCTGAAGGAGGGCCGTACGCCGAAACGGGTGTTCCGGTTCTGGATGGGTGACGACACCGACGCCACGGTGGTGGTCGACGCCGACGGCGCGCTCTACGTCGGCGCCGAGTACGAGCGCGGTACCGCCCGCTCCCGTGAGGTCGGCCAGATGGTCAAGCTCGATCCCCGGCGTGCGGGAAACCCGCTGGTCTGGCGGGTATCCGACACCGACAGCCGGCCCGCCGGGGTCTGGGGCACCCCGGCCCTGCACCGGGACGTGGCCATCTTCGACACCAACGGTGGCGAGGTGCTCGGCGTCGACCGGACCACCGGTACGGTCCGCTGGCGGTTCGACCTGCCCGGACCGACCTGGCAATCCCCGGTGGTGGTCGACGACGTCCTGCTGATCGGCGACTGCGCCGGTGTCCTGCACGCCTACGACATCACCGACACCACCACCCTGCCGAAGCCCCTCTGGCAGCTCAAACTCGGCGGCTGCATCGAGTCCACCCCCGCCGTCTGGCACGGCCACATCTACGTCGCCACCCGCGCCGGCGCCTTCCACGCCCTCACCCCCTGACCCCCCTCCCCTCCCCTCCCCCTCCCCCTCCCCTCCCCCTCCCCGCGCCCTCTCCGCCCGCGATCTAGGGCATATGGTGGCTTGTTGATCTCTAATCACCCCCATACGCCCTAGATCGCGGAGCGGAGCGGGTCAGGGGAGGAGGATTAGTTTGCCTCGGAAGTGGGCGGACTGGCTTCGGCGGTGGGCGGTGGGGGCTTGGGCCAGGGGAAAGGTTTCGGCTACGGGGAGGGTGAAGGCGTCCTGTTCGATCAGGCGGGCCACCTGGTCCAGGGCGGGGAACGGGTTCTTGCTGCGACCGCTTGAGCAGCGGACGCCGTACTTCTCGGCGTCGGGGTCGGCGATGGTGAGCACGTTGTCGGTGCCGTGGGCCAGCTCGATCAGGTCGGGCAGGCCGCCCTTGCCGGCCACGTCCAGCGCCCGATCCAGACCGGTCGGGGCGATCTCGCGTACGCGCTCGACCAGGCCCTCGCCGTAAGTGACCGGGGCGATGCCGAGCGAGCGGAGGAAGTCGTGGTTGGGCTCGCTGGCGGTGCCGATCACGGTTGCCCCGCGCAGTGCGGCGAACTGGACAGCGGCCAGTCCGACGCCGCCGGCGGCACCGTTGACCAGCACGGTCTGCCCTCCGGTGACCCCGAGCGCGTCCAGGGCGCGCAGCGCCGTCTCGGCCGCCGTCGGCAGCGCCGCCGCCTCCGGCCAGGGCAGCGCGGGCGGCTTGTGGGCGAACATGTCCTGTGCCATCACGGCGTACTCGGCGTACGCGTCGCGGGTGGCGAAGCCGAACACCTCGTCGCCGACCGAGACCCCGGTGATCCCGTCGCCGATCTCGTCGACCACACCGGCCACCTCGCTGCCCGGAATGCTGGGCAGGGTCAGCGGCATGAACTCCCGCAGGGCGCCGCTGCGGACCTTCCACTCCCACGGGTTGACCCCGATCGCCCGGACCACCACCCGGATCTGACCCGCTCCGGCGTGCGGTTCCGGCACCTCGGCCACGTACAGCACGTCCGGGTCTCCGTACTCGCCGAACTGAACGGCCTTCATGTCGGAACTCCCTCGTCAGATCGTCGCTGATCACCGGCGCCGCCGGTGGCGGTACGCGGGTCGGCACTTACACCGCCCCGTGGCGAGAATCCTGCCCGACCGGGCCGGATCCGGGGGCCGACACACACCGAAAAAGACCCGGCCCGGGGCCGCCGTCAAAGGCGACCCCGGACCGGGCCGGGCACTACTTCTTCAGTACGTCGTCAGGTCAGAGCCGGGCGCACTGCCCGCTCGCCGGACCGCGTACGTTGTTCGGCCGGCCGTCGTTGCCCGGCGCGGGCGTGTTGCCCGAGCAGGAGAGCGGACCGTTGACCGCGTTCGCCGCCACCAGCACCGGCTGGCTGCCGGAGTTGCCGGTCACGGTGACCGGGCCGGCGATGGTGAGCATGTCGAGGCGTACCCCGCCGGTGTTGTTGGTCGCCGTGACCGGGCCGCTGATCCGGCCCTTCTCGATCAGCACCGCGCCGGTCGCGCCGGTCACCGTCACCGGACCAGAGATCGTGGTGCCGGTGAGGGTGAACAGCACCGGGCGGTTGGCCGTGACCGGACCGGAGATGGTGCTGTTGGTGCTGATCAGCGACGCGCCGGCGGCAACCGTGACCGGGCCGGAGATGGTGGCGCCATCCAGGCAGGTCAGGCCCGCGGTGACGGTCAGCGGCCGGCTGTAGCGGCCGGTGATCGTCGTGGTGCACTGCGGGCCGGGCTGGCCGATCGCCGATCGCGGCGCCGCGTCGGCGGTCACCGGCGAGTTCGCGGCGAGGTAGTCGGTCAGCATGGTCAGGTCGTTGTCACCGGTGGTGACCCGGTTGATGCCGCCGGCCAGGGCGAGGAAGTTGTCCCCACCCGCCGCCAGGAAGGAGTTCACCGTCACCCGGTAGCTGGCCGTCGGGTTGATCGCCACGCCGTTGAGCTTCATCGACGTGATCCGCGAGCCCTGTGCCGCAGTCGGGAGGTAGGTGTAGCTGAACCCCTTCGAGACACCGAGCCAGAGCAGCGGACGGGACGCGCCCGCCGGCTGCCACTGCTGCTCCAGCGCCTGCTTGATCTCGGCACCGGTGTACGTCTTGGTCACCACGTCGTTCGAGAACGGCTGGACCGAGAACGCCTCGGAGTAGGTGACCACCCCGTCGGTGCCGTACACCAGGTCGGCGCGGAGGCCGCCCGGGTTCATCAGCGCGATCTGCGCGCCACCCCGGCCGGCGTCCTTGGTGCCGTCGAGCTGCACGTCGGCGATGAAGTTGCCGAGCGCCGACTCCTTGCTCCGATCCTCCAGGCCGTTGGTGGTGGCCCGGCGGATGTCGGCCGTGATCGAGCCGAGCGGCTGCTGGCCGAGCACGTCGGCGTTGGCCTTGGCGGTCGCCACGAGCTGGGCGATCGCCGGGTCGGCCGGTGCGCCGACGACGTCGAGCAGGCCGGCGTCGGAGGCGGTGATCGCCTTCGTCGTCGGGTCGATGCTCAGCTTCACCTGGGCGAGCTTGCGGCCGTACTCCTGGGCCTCGACGACCGGCCGGAGCCGGTCCGTGCCGGGGATCGGCATCTCGAAGGCGTACGGCTGGTGGGTGTGCCCGCTGACGATGGCGTCGATGTTCGCGCTGGCCCGGACGAAGGCACCGAACACCGGGTCGGCGGCGAGCGCCTCCGGGGTGGCGATGTTCTCCAGTGCCGCACCCTCGTGCGCGACGAGGACCACGACGTCGGCCTCACCGTTGGCCGGGTTGCCGTCCTTCAGCTCGGCGGCGACCGCCTCGGCCTCCGGAACCGGCGACCTGAACGTGATGCCGGCGATCCCGTCCGGGTTGACCAGCGACGCGGTCTGCTCGGTGACGACACCGATGATGCCGACGCGTACGCCGCCGACCGTCTTGACCTCGTACGCGGGCAGGGCCCGCTCGTTGCCCCGGTACACGTTCGCACCCAGGTACGGGAAGTCGGCCCGGTCGTTGACCCGGCCGGCGAGGTCGGCGAAGCCCTTGTCGAACTCGTGGTTGCCGACCGAGGCGGCGTCCAGGCCCATCAGGTTCAGCGCGTCCAGGGTCGGGTTGTCCCCGTCGATGGCCGAGATGAACGTCGACGCGCCGATGTTGTCGCCGGCCGACACGAACACGGTGTTCGGGTTCTGCTCACGCAACTGGTTGACCAGTCCGGCGAGCTGGGCGGCGCCGCCGACCGGTCGGCCGTCCGGCGCGTTGCCGGGCGATTCGAGCCGACCGTGGAAGTCGTTGATGCCCAGCAGTTGCAGTTCGATCGGACCGGCCGGGGTGGTGTCCAGGCCGACGACGATCGGGTTGTGGTCGCTGGCCCGGTACGGGTTCGGCGCGTAGAACGCCGGGTGGCCGTCGTACTGGAAGGCGAACGACTCGTGCGAGTTGATCTGCCACACGTCGATGCCGGTGACCCGCGCGGCCAGCGACGGCGACGCGATGGCGTGGTCCAGCGAGCCGGACTCGCCACCGAAGACGTAGCTCGCCTCGTGGGTGCGGTTCAGGTACGAGTACTGGTTGTCGTAGAGGACCTGCATCGGGTCCTCAAGGGTGTAGGAGTTGAAGTCGCCGAGCAGCAGCACGTCGTCGCTGCCACTGTCGGTCTTCAACTGCTCCACGAAGGTGACCAGCGCCCGCGCCTGGCGGACCCGGTCACCGTTGAACTGGCCCTGGCCGTCCCCGGCGTCGGCGTTGTCGCCGGTCGCCGAGTCCGAGGCGCTCTTGGACTTCAGGTGGTTGACGACGACGGTGAAGGTGACCCCACCGGAGGTGAAGCTCTGCGCGATCGGCTCACGCGCGTTGAACCAGACGCTCTCGTCGTTGACCGAGCGGGACTCGCCCTTCGGCGTCACCTTGGCCGGCTTGAAGATGATGGCCGTGGTGATGAAGTCCTGCGCGGTCGCGGGCGGCAACTGCGCCGGCGTACGGACGTAGTCCCAGGTGCCCGCACCGGCGGCGGTGTTCAGGGCGGCGACCAGCCGCTTGAGCGCCTGCTGCGGGTCGGCGGTGTTGAACCGTACCGAGTTCTCGATCTCCTCCAGCCCGACCACGTCGGCGCCGAGCGCGTTGATCGCCGAGACGATCTTCGCCTCCTGCTTCAACAGGCCGGCCTCGTCCACGGCGCCGCGCGCATCGCCACCGAAGTGGACGAAGTAGTTCAGCACGTTGAAGCTCGCCAGGCGGATGTCGCCGCCGACGTTCTCCGGTGCCGCCGTACGCGGGTTGGTCGACTTGAAGGTGGTGCGACCGGCCGGCGGGGTGCTGGCGGCGACCGGGGTGGTCGGCTGGAGCCGCCACTCGTTGAAGCCGTACGACAGCACCGTCGGGCCGAACGCCTCGACCTGGTCACCCACGCGCAGCGGGCTGGTCGGCGAGAAGTACGGCGGCAGGGTGTTGTCGGTCGACAGGTTGGTGGTACGACCGTCGTCGATCAGCAGCCGGGCGGACTTGTTCCATGCGGCGACCGCCTGGGCGTCCTCGGTGCCGGGGCGGGCCAGGTCGGTCGGGATCGCGGCGGGGTATTCACCGGCGGTGAGCACGACCTCGCCGTACCGGTTGGTGTTGTAGACCTCGGAGACCGCGTACGGGCCGACCGGGGCGACCAGCATCGACTCGACCGACTCGCGGCCGGCCGGGTCGAGCGGCAGGCTGAACGCGGCCGGGGTCGGCAGCGCCGCACCCTGCTCGCAGACCTGCACGTCGGCCTTGGCGGCGATGCTGAGCTGGGTGAGCCCGTTGAACTCGCTGGCGGTGCCGCTGACCCGGATCCGGTCGCCGATCGCGACCGCCGGGTGGTTGGCGGCGTTGCTGGTCAGGTAGACGAAGATGCCGTCGGAGGCGGTGCCGGCGGCCGGTGCGCCGCCACCGGTGCCGGCGGTCTGCACCGAGACGCCGTTGTAGCCGCCGGTGCGGTAGTCACCGGTCACCACACCCTCGACGGTGACCCGGGTGCCGGCCAGCGGGGTGGCGTCACCGGTGCCCTGGACCTGGGCGATCGTGTTGGTGACGGTGACCGTGCAGCCGACCGGGTCGGGATCGGGGTCGGGGTCCGGGTCGCCACCGGCGTTGCGTACGCCGAAGGTGTTCGCGGCCGCGGCCTGCCACGCGCCGCCGACCTTTTGCAGCGAGAAACCGACCGGGCTGGTAGATCCCTCGGACACGCCGATGTCGGTGCCGGTCAGACCGTTCGCGGGGCCGCCGACGGCGGCGAAGGTGCCCTCGTAGGTGAGGTACTCGGCGACGGTGCCACCGGGGGCGACCAGCGCGATCCCGTCGGGCGAGCCGTTCTGGAGGCCGTCGACCGGGTAGGTCGCGACCACCACGCCGGCGGCCGGGACGACGCCGCTGAGCGTACGGGTGTTGTAGACGGCTCCGTTGTTGCCGTTGTAGAGGACGATCTGCCAGCCGGCCAGGTCGAACCCGGCGGCGGCCTCGATCTCGATCGCCTCGCCGGAGTCGGTGCCGGCGTTGTCGTAGTGGATTTCGCTGATGAACGGGGTCGCCGTCGGCTCGGCGGCCACCGCGGCGGTGCCACTGGCCAGGCCGAGCGCACCAGTGGTGAGGAGTACGCCCAGCGCGTTCAGTGAGCGCGTGCGTCTGTTCCGGCGCATCAAACTAAGCCTCCGTAAAGGGGGGTAGACGCGCTGGAGCATATGCGGAAACAGTGTCGTTACATGAACTGACGGGTGTACGGAACGATGTAAATTTTTGGCGTCGCCGGCCTGCGAAAAAGGGGCTATCCGGTCGGTCCGATCCGTCACTCGCATAACGCCCGGCGCAAATGGTGACGTACGGGTTGTCCTGCTGTTCATGTTGACAACCCGGTCCACTCCCCCGTTCACGAACCGTCCCCGTCGCCCGGAGGAAGGCGACGGGGACGGGGACGGGGGCTGGTGGCCGGTGGACTACCGCAGGGCGAGGGTGCGGGCGTCGGCGGCGATCACGCTGGCCACCTCGGCCGGGACGAGCTTGCCGGCCTGCCGGTCGGCGTAGGCGGCGAGTTCGGCGTACCTGCCGTCGACCAGCTTGGCGGTCATCGTGCCGATCGCGGCCGGGTCGGCGGCCGAGGTGAGGATGAGGTAGCCGAGACCGGCCTGGCTCACCGTCACGGTGAAGGTGCTGGTCGCGGTCGCGGTGCCCTCGGGCCCGGTGACCTCGGTGCCGATGGTGTGCCGGCCGGCGGTCAGCTTGGCGAGGTCGAGCTTGCGGCCGGCGGCCGACTTCTTGCCGTCGACGGTGACGGTCACGGTGTCGGCGTTGGTCGCGGCCACCGCGATCACCGGCGACTGCGCCCGGTCGAGCCGCGCACCGTCGACCGGCGAGGTGATCTCGACGGTCGGGTCACCGGAGGCCCGCTGCATGAACGCGGAGTTCCAGCCGACCAGTTCGGCCGTCCGGTTGGTGATGATCGCGTCGGTGCCGATGCGCTCCAGCCGCTGCCACAGGCCGGCGGAGTCCATCGTCCACGCCATCACGGCGACCCCGGCGGCGTGCAGCGGGGCGATGATCTCCGGCTTGGCGAGCAGCACGTTGCCGTCCGGGTTGTACGCGGTCAGGTGCAGTTCCTTCGAGATCGCCACCGGGTCGGCGTCGAGGCTGGTGCGCAGCAGGCCGAGCGGGAGTTCGGGGGCGAGCTGGTAGGTGTACCTCAGCGCGTCGACCTCGAAGCTCTGGACGAAGACCCGGCTGGTCATCTGCTCGTCCCGGATCACCTTGACGATCGTGGCGACCTCGTCCAGCGTGTGCCTGCCCTTGATCTCCAGCAGCAGGCTGCCGCCGCGCGTACGCAGGTCGGCGAGCTGCTCGGCGAGGGTCGGCACCCGCTCGCCGACGTACTGCGGGCCGAACCAGGAGCCGGCGTCCAGCGCCTTGATCTGGGCGGCGGTCAGGTCCCGGATGTTGCCGGTGCCGTCGGTGGTCCGGTCGACGGTGCCGTCGTGCAGGATGAACGGAATCCCGTCCTTGCTCGGCTGGACGTCGTTCTCGATCCAGTCGGCCCCGCCCTTGCGGGCGATCTCTTGGGCGACCAGGGTGTTCTCCGGCGCGGCGGCCGACGCGCCCCGGTGGGCGATGACCGTGAACGGGCTGCCCTCGGGGCGGATGTAGCCGTTGGGCGGCAGCTCGGTCACGGTGACGTCGTCGTACGAGACGGTGGCGCCGTTGACGAAAAGTGCCTGCCCACCGTCGGCGGAACGGACCAGGCTGTTGGTGCGCATCGCTTCCCGTCCGTCGAAGATCCAGCGGGCCTGGTTGCCGTGCACCTCGACCGCGACCCGGATGTCCCGACCGGTGCCGGCCGCGTACGGGGCGGCGGCGGTGTTCGGGACGACCCAGGTGTTCGCGGTGGTCCGCTGGGCGAATTCGAGCCCGTTGGCGGCGTTGGTGCCGCTGCGCATGGTGGCGATCCACCACGGGGTGGCGCCGTCGGCCGGGACGTCGAGGCCGAGTGAGGCCCAGCGGGTGGCGGCGGAGACCGTTTCGAAGCGCATGGTGGCCTCGAACCGGAAGTCGTTCAGGTGCCGACCAAAGGTGATCTTGTTGTTGTCGGCCGAGCTGGCGGAGGTGCCGTACAGCCGGCCGTTCTCCACCTTCCAGGCGCCGTCGACCACGCGCCAGCCGGCGGGCAGGGACCCCGAGGAGAAGTTCTCCGAGACGACGACGTCGCCCGGTTCGGCCGCGGCCGGCGTCGAGGCGGTGCCGACCACGAGGGCACCGCCGGTGACGGCGAGCACCGCGAGCAGGGCAACGGCACGGGTACGCGTACCGGCGAGCCCCGTCGCGGCACCGCGCAACGGTGATGATGCAGGAAGGACAGTCATGATCATGGACGCTACGAAGCGCAGCCGAAGTCATGATCAATAAGGAGTGGCCGCCGCCGGAACGCCGCGTGTAGACCCCGCCACCCCGATCCCGTACCCGGTGGGTATCGCCGCTGGTTCGATGTCCGCCCGTAACGGTCCCCCGGCCGATAGTGTCCGTTGGAGGGGCTACCCGGACGAGCACCGGAGGTGGGCATCATGAACGGTGCGGAGGCGGTCCTGCGTACGCTCGCCGGGTCGGGGATCGAGGTCTGCTTCGCCAACCCCGGCACCACCGAACTGCACCTGGTCCGGGCACTGGACACGGTCCCCGAGGTACGGCCCGTACTCGGGCTGTTCGAGGGTGTCGTCACCGGCGCCGCCGACGGGTACGCCCGGATGGCCGGCCGACCGGCCGCGACCCTGCTGCACCTGGGACCCGGTCTCGGACACGGGATGGCGAACCTGCACAACACCCGCCGGGCCAACTCGCCGATGGTCAACATCGTCGGCGACCACCCCAGCCGGCACCGGGTGCAGGACCCACCGCTGGAGTCGGACATCGCCGCCGTCGCCGGGACCCTTCGCGGCCCGGTCCGGCGCCCCGAGAACCCGGCCGGCGCCGGTCCCGACGCCGCGTCCGCGTACGCCGAGGCGCTCGAATCGCCGGGACAGATCGCCACGCTGATCATGCCGGCGGACGTCTCCTGGAGCGACGGTGGTTTGGTCGGTGAGCCGGTGCCGGCGCGGCCGGTGCCGACCGTCGACCCGGCGGTGATCAACCGGATCTGCACGGTGCTGCGCGGCGGCGAACGCGCCGTGCTGGTCGTCGGCGGACCGGCCGGACGGGAGGCGGGGCTGCGCGCCGCCGGCCGGATCGCCGCCAGCACCGGGGTTAAAGTGCTGCTGGAGACGTACACACCGAGGCTGGAGCACGGGGCCGGGGTGCCGTCGTTCGAGCGGTTGGCGTCCTATCCGGAGCAGGTCGCGGCGCAGCTCGACGGGGTCGAGCAGGTGATCGTCGCGGGCACGAAGGTGCCGGTGTCGTTCTTCGCCTACCCCGGCAAGCCGAGCTGCCTGGTGCCGCCGGGCGCGAACACCCAGATCCTGGCCGAGGTCGGTCAGGACGCCGTCGCCGCGCTGACCGCCCTCGCCGACCTGCTCGATCCGGCCAGCGAACCCGAGCTGCCCGGATCGGCCCGGCCGCCGCTGCCCACCGGCCCGCTCACCGCCACCAACTGGGCCGAGGTGATCGGCGCGCTGCTGCCCGAACGGGCGATCGTCGTCGACGAGACGATCAGCTCCCGAGGCGCGCTGGCCGCCGCGACCGTCGGCGCACCCCGGCACGACGTGCTGACCCAGTGCGGCGGCGCGATGGGCGAGGGGATGCCACTGGCGATCGGCGCCGCCATCGCCGCACCGGATCGCCCAGTGGTCACCCTGGAGGGCGACGGCTGCGCGGTCTACACCCTCTCCGCGCTCTGGACCCAGGCGCGGGAAAACCTGGACATCACCAACGTGGTCCTGACCAACCGCTCCTACGCCATCCTGCGCGAGGAGTGGCAGCACCTGGTCGGCACGGACGTCGACCCGGAGTCCAACAGCCTCTTCGACCTCACCGGGCCGACCATCGACTACGTCAAACTCGCCGAGGGCTTCGGGGTCCCGGCCAGCCGGGCCACCACCGCCGAGGAACTCGCCGAACAGTTCTCCCGCGCGCTGCGCGAACCCGGCCCACACGTGATCGAGGCGATCTTCCCACCGGTCGCCTGACGAGGCTTCTCAGTTCAGCAGAGCGTCGAGTTCGGCGCCCAGCCGTGGGGTGAGACTGCGGGCGTAACTCGCGGTCAGGTGGCTGCTGTCCCGGTAGACCAGCACCCCGCCGATCACCGGCGCACACCGGTCGGCCGGGCAGATAGCGTCGGTCAGGTCGACCAGCCGCACCCCGGACAACCCCCGCACCGCTTCCACCTGGGCCGGACCGGCGCTCCGGTCCACCGCCAACTCCCGCGACGCGGCACACTTGCTGAGCCTCGTCCGGTTCGCCGACACGCACTCGGCAACCCGTACGTTCAGGTGCGGGGTGTCGCGCAGCACCACCGTACGGACCCCGGCGTCGGTCATCGCCGTCCAGGTCCGGCGCATCGCCTCGACCGTGGCGTCGTACCCGGCGGCGCCGTTGAGCAGGGTGTCGTCGCGGATCGGCACGTAGTAGGCGCCACTGGTCAACAGCAGGTCGGGCCGGGCCGCACCGGTCAGCTCCGCGCGTACGCTCCGGTTCCACTCGGCACAGGCCGGCGTCGCCCGCGCCAACACCGAAATCTCCAGGTCGAGGAACGGGCAGGACTGCTTCAGGTACGTCACCAGCCGCCATTTCCGCTCGGTGGCAACCGCCTGCAACGCCGGGATCCAGTTGCCGGCGTGCGAGTCCCCGACGACCGCCACCGTAAAATCGGCCTCCCGGTCGCCGTAGACACAGTTCACAATCGCGGTCTTGCTCCCCTCGGAAAAACATTTGTGCCGGTAGACGTCCGGCAGGTCATCCTTGGCGGCCAGCGGATCCGGGACGATGCTGTCCACCCGGTCCACCGGCACCCCGTCCCTGCTGGTCCGGGGCGTGTCACCGAGGATCGCCGCGCCCGGCGGCCCGACCGGCGCCGGCGCGGAGGCACCTGTCCACGGGACCGTGTCACTCGCCGCCAACTGGCGCGGCGGCGGCCAGACGGCGAACTGGAACAACAACCCGGCCAGCACCGGTACGGCGGTGAAGAACAACCCCAACCGCAACGCCCGTACGGGATAGAACGTCAGCCGCTTCGACCGGCGTACCGGGTTTTCGAGGTAGTGGTACGTCGCGGCTGCCGGCAGCGCGGAGAACAGGACGACCGCCAGTCCGGCGCTCACACTCAGCTCACCGAACCGGGCCTGCGCGGCAATCAGCAGCGGCCAGTGCCACAGGTAGAGCGAATATGAGAGGGCGCCGACCGCGCGTACGGGACGCAGGCCGAGCAGCAGTTCGGGGCCGGCACGGCCGGCGGTGCCGGCGGCGATCACGGCGGCGGCGCCGAGCGTCGGCAGCAGCGCGAGGTAACCGGGGAACGCCATGCTCGGCGTGATCCACACTGCGGAGACGGCGATTGCCGCGAGCCCGGCCCAGCCGAGGGCGGCGGCGACCGGTCGGGGCAGCCGGGACAGCCGGAAACTGAGCAGGGCCAGGCCACCGCCGAGGGCCAGCTCCCACATCCGGGTGGTGGTGACAAAGTAGGCGCGGGACGGGTCAGACTGGGTCAAATGGATCGACCAGGCGAATGACGGGACCGCGATCAGGGCCAGGGCGAGCAGGAGCCAGCGACGCCGACTGACGCCCGTACGGCCGAGGTTGTCGCCCTTGCTGGCGCGGCGCCGGCTCCAGCCCGACCAGCCGACGACGATCAGCAGCAGCGGCCAGACCAGGTAGAACTGCTCCTCGACCGCGAGCGACCAGTAGTGCTGGAGAATGCTCGGCGCGTCCCCTACGGCGAGGTAGTCGACCGCCTGCTCGGCCAGCCGCCAGTTCATCGCGTAGAGCCCGCTGGCGACCACGTCCCAGCCGGTGTCCGCCCAGCGGGTTTTCGGCAGGAAGAACAGCGCCAGCAGCAGCGACGTGCCGAGCACCAGACCGGCGGCGGGCAACAGCCGCTTCGCCCGCCGGGCGTAGAAGCCGACCAGCGAGATCTTGCCGGTACGTTCCAGCTCCGCGACCAGCAGCCCGGTGATCAGAAACCCGGAAATGACAAAGAAGACGTCCACACCGACGAAGCCGCCGGGCAGAAAGTCCAGGCCCGCGTGCGACAACAGCACGAGTACGACCGCCAGCGCACGCAGTCCCTCGATGTCACCGCGATAGCCGGCCCGGATGTCGGTATTCGTCTCCGGTCGACTGTCCAGTCGTGTCATATCGGCTTACCCCTCCAGGCCCCGCCCCGGTGCCGGCGACGGAACCTGGGCGCGGAGGGGACGACCCAGGAGGCTCGGTAACGGGTACAACGGGTTTCAGGGGCATGTTAGTAGTCAATAACCCCTGGTCAGCTCATTATGGACAATGACCGAGGTTTCATGTTTCCGGCTGTGGCTGGCAATACAGCCGCCCCGAAAAGGTCCGGCGTGATCCGCGCCCGGTCCGAAGACCGGGCACAGCCACATCCATCCCTTCCGGGCGGTGCGCGTGGTAGTAGGCGTTGCGATCCTCGCCCGGTCCGGAAACCAGGCGCAGCGGTTGGCCCTCGTCCACAGGCCGACCTCGTCCTGCGGTTGCGATCCTCGCCCGGTCCGGGAACCGGGCGCAGCTAGGACCAGCCTTCCTCTTGCCAGGACTCGTACTGGTTGCGATCCTCGCCCGGTCCGAAAACCGGGCGCAGCCTCGTGAAGAGGAACATGAACATCGTCGGCTGCGCGACGTTGCGATCCTCGCCTGGTCCGGGGACCGGGCGCAGCTCGATCGCCAATGTAAACGGGTGGTTCGAAAAACCTGTCGTTGCGATCCTCGCCTGGTCCGGGAACCGGGCGCAGCGCGGCCGGCTCGATCCGCAACTGACGATGGTTCTGGACGTTGCGATCCTCGCCCGTCCGGGAACCGGGCGCAGCACTCGTACAGCCTCGACGTGGTGGAGCCGCGCGAGTGGTTGCGATCCTCGCCCGGTCCGGGAACCGGGCGCAGCGGACGAGCGTCGTCCGTCGATTCGGTTCGTGCTCGGCTGCGTTGCGATCCTCGCCCGGTCCGGGAACCGGGCGCAGCGCGCGAACGCTTCCGGAAGTCCTTCGCTCCGACCACCGGAGTTGCGATCCTCGCCCGGTCCGGGAACCGGGCGCAGCGGTGCCGCACCGACCGTGTAGCCGAACTCCCGCACCAGGTTGCGATCCTCGCCCGGTCCGGGAACCGGGCGCAGCGGGGCGGTCACCCGCTCCTGCTGACTGCCTCGATCGCTGTTGCGATCCTCGCCCGGTCCGGGAACCGGGCGCAGCCGTCGGTAAGGCTCAGCGCCGCATGATCCGGGACCTGTTGCGATCCTCGCCCGGTCCGGGAACCGGGCGCAGCGACGACATCAACCGGATCAAGGCCAGCTCGCAGGGGGCGTTGCGATCCTCGCCCGGTCCGGGAACCGGGCGCAGCCTCGATCGCGGATCGGTGATCAGGTCGTGTCGGCTGCGGTTGCGATCCTCGCCCGGTCCGGGAACCGGGCGCAGCCAGCGGGTTGCACCTGGCACTGCGTACCGATCGCCTGTCGGCGGTTGCGATCCTCGCCCGGTCCGGGAACCGGGCGCAGCGTGTTCACCGGCGCGAGGTCGCTGCGGGAGGTCACCGCGTTGCGATCCTCGCCCGGTCCGGGAACCGGGCGCAGCTCAACCCGTTCGAGCCGAACCGCGAGGCCGGCATGGGCGTTGCGATCCTCGCCCGGTCCGGGAACCGGGCGCAGCTGCCGCGCCAGCGGGGCCGTCGTGCTCGACCTGGACCGGTTGCGATCCTCGCCCGGTCCGGGAACCGGGCGCAGCCGCCCACGTCTTGAGCCAGTACCGGTCCGGCTGGCCCTTGTTGCGATCCTCGCCCGGTCCGGGAACCGGGCGCAGCGGGGTACCGATCCCGACACCGGGCGGGGAGCGAACCGGTTGCGATCCTCGCCCGGTCCGGGAACCGGGCGCAGCTACCGCGACTTCTTCCACTCGGCTGAACCGGATTGGGGTTGCGATCCTCGCCCGGTCCGGGAACCGGGCGCAGCCACGTCATCGGCCGCAGCCGACTGTGCCGCACGTGTGTTGCGATCCTCGCCCGGTCCGGGAACCGGGCGCAGCTCTCCCGCGCGCGATCGCGAAGAGAGACCTGAGACTAAGTTGCGATCCTCGCCCGGTCCGGGAACCGGGCGCAGCGAGATGGCCACCGGGCCGTCCGTACCGCCATTGATGGAGTTGCGATCCTCGCCCGGTCCGGGAACCGGGCGCAGCTAGAGGAGGAGGTCGGCGGCCGAATGCCGACACCGGAGGTTGCGATCCTCGCCCGGTCCGGGAACCGGGCGCAGCTCGTTCGGCGCGGTCCTGCCGGCTCGCGAGCGGGTGTTGCGATCCTCGCCCGGTCCGGGAACCGGGCGCAGCTGCTCACGAGCAGGATAAATAGCTGAGCGACGATGCGTCCGCCACCCACACGTGGTCCGATTTATTCACTCCATCCCGATTCTATGGTTCGGAATCCCTCACGGATCCATGTGAGCTTGAGGTTCCTAGATCAGGAACGGGCGAACAAGTCGATGGCACGGCAACCCGAATGCTAGCTCGCGTTACCTAAGGCGACTGTCGCTAAGTCACGGACTGCACCCCCTCAGTACCCCCACACATTACTGACTAGAGGGTCATCCGAGGCAATCAGGGCAAATAACACTCATCCGGCGTCCCCACTAATAGCGAACGGGACTGGATGGTTAAGTGCCCGGTTTTGCACTGCGAGTCGACCCACGCTGCTGCACATCAACCCCAAGCAGATCATTTGGTACCACATATTCCCCTACGCCTTGAGGAGTGCAGGGGGAATGTCGGCCAGCTCAATCACCTGGCCGGCGCCAATGAAGCGCCGAGCCACCAGCAGCCCCGCCTCATGGGCATCGATGCCAGCATGGCTGGCAGATGCATCTGCAATCAGCCACGGGGTCAGATCGCGCTCGAACGCGTCCACGGCACCTTTGAGTACGCAGCTTTCGGTAGCGATCCCGCAAAAATAGAAATGTTTCCAACCCTGCCACTCGAACAGCCGCACACCCTCCGCGGTGAACGGGGTATAAATTCTTTTGTCGAGGACCGTTCCTCGTTCTAAGTATGGAAGCAAATCAGGCACGATGTCCGTTTCAGGAGCAGACTGAAGCTTTTGCCAGCCGAAGAAGCGTTCAAACGGGCTACCAGCATAATTCAGATAGCGAGTGAAGAGTGTGTCACCCCCGGCGTTCTGCCATTGGGCGACCAGGTCAACTACGATCGGGACGATGTGCACCGACTGCTCACGAACGAATCCGTTCTGCATGTCGGTCACCACCAGGACCGACCCTTCCGTCGTCATTGCCCCAACCTCGATCGGCGTCACGAAGAATTGCGATGGCTTGCGCTAGCGTGGGCATGAGAATCGCTCGTTCAAAGAATCCCGCTGGTCTACATGTTGCAATCCTCGCCTTGGTCTCCGGAAATCGGGGACCGAGCGCAGGATCCGGGCCACCCCTGCCGTCCGCGTGGAAGCCCCGGTTGCGGTTCTCCCCTGATCTGGGACCGAGCGAAAACGAAATACACCAATTCGGACACCAGTACGGCGTCGATGTTACGATCCGGCGAAGCACGACGGGCAGTTCGCCCGACTGCCCTCCTCGCCCGGTCCGAAAGCCGGGCGCAGCTTGTCGTGAGGACTGACGGGGATGACGAAAGAACGTCATTCTCTATTTCTCTTTCAAGAGTTCGCTTCTCTTGAGAAGGAATAAGGGAATGACGTTCCTTCGTCACTGTCGTCAACCCGCCGGGCACGTGGTGCCCGCTACGGGCGTTTACTGCTGCTTTGCCAGACCGACGAACGCACGCCACGCATCCGGCCCGAAGGTCAGCGTGCCGCCGTCACGGTCCTTGGTGTCCCGCACCAGCACGATGCCCGCGAGGTTGTCGGCAACCTCGACGCACGCGCCACCGTTCGTTCCCGACCTGGTCGACTTACGCCACGTGGCGCCGGTCATGTCCATGATTTCGCCGCTTCCTTGAGAACTTCCATGGTCTGGCTGCGCGGGAGCGCCTCGTATCGGAGTGCGTCCCACGACACCCCCAGGCTAGCAACGTCAGCCGGCCGCTCAACGATCTGTGCCGTCAGTTGGTTATCGACGTAGCCGGCCCGGTGTGCGTCGGGGAGGTCGGCGATAATAAATGCCCCTTGCAGACCTGAGTACAGCCCAAGGGCTGTGGGGATGACCTGCACGTGAATCTTGGGCTCCTCGACGCAGGCCAACAAGTGTTCGACCTGCTCAGCCATGATCTTCCGGCTTCCCGCCATCCGGGTCAGGACCATCTGGTCAATCACGACGAACAAGTCCGGCGCGCTAGGGCCAGCCAAGATTGCCTGACGCTCGATCCGAGCGGCGACCTGAGGGTCAACCTCGTCGCGATGCAGCCGATGACTGGCCCCAAAGATCGCTCGCGCGTACGCCTCGGTCTGCAACAGGCCGGGAACGAAAGCGTGCTCGTACCAGCGCAGTGCGGTCGCCTCGCGCTCCAAGACCATCCACTCGCGCAGCCAGACCGGAGCATCACTGTCCTTGACCAGTTCCTCCCACATCACCTGGAAGTGGTCATCGAGATCGAGCGCAGCATCCACGAGGCGCAAGTAGTCGAGGGTCACGGGCTTGCTGCCCGTCTCGATGGCGCTGACCTGGGTATCGGAATAGTGGATCCGCTCCCCGAGCTGGGCCTGGGTCAGTCCTGCCTTGAGCCGCTTCCGCTTCAGGTCGCGAACCAGGTACTCCGACGCTGAAATTCCCACGCGTTCCCCAACCTTCCTCAAATCGAAGATCCACCTCCCGTCGACCAGCGCTGGCCACCGGCACTCCCCGAAGTGGACTGAACTATTCCGACAGTAAGGGTTCCGATATCAGGCTGTCATCAAGCGGGACCGCTCGAATCCACACCCCTCGGATGTCGCCCACACCCACAAGGACGGGCGGGACTGCGCAGGGCCACTCCGGCGATGGACGGAGTGGCCCTGCTCCCAACGTTCGAGATGGAGGCGCACCCCGTGAGCGACGACGAGATCAACCCAACCACCCAACCGGAAATCTCCGGTGAGGGGGTGCCTGACCTGCCCCCGGCCCCTGGCGCGCGACGCCGGGTGCGAAACCGGGGCCGGTACGACGGCGACCGCCGGAACCTGCCGATGGAGTTCCTCGCCATCGGGATGTCCGGACGCGTCCGGCGGAATCCCGTCGCCTGACCGATGGGCGGGGAATTGAGCATCGAGACGTTGAAGTGGATCGCTCGGAGTGAGGTCATGCGGCACCGCAATTCGCGCCTCTGGCGACCGGTCTGCCTGCACTGCACCCAGTACGGATGTCCGTACATGGATCGGGCGATCGAATTCCTCCAGGCCCTCGCGCGGGACGCGAGCACCGATACGCGGGCCAGCACCGGGAACGGGACGGGGGTGGGGAGTGATGAGTAGGCAGGATGAGCCGTTGACGAGGGCCGGGATCTGGTGGGCCGCCGGGATGACACTCCAGGGTCATGTCAATGGTCGGCGGTGTCCGCAGTGTCGGGCGGAGGGGTGCGAGCAGTTGGCCTGGGCGCGACGCGAGCGACGCACGCTGGCGCCGGTGGTCCGGTGACGGACGGGCCGCTTCCCCCGGTGACGGAGGGGTCGCTGTGCATGAGCTGCGGTGGCAGCAGCAACAGATGCCACCGGTGCGGAGGCTGGGTCAAGCCGAAGTCGAAGTCGTGGCTGCCGTGGGCACCGTGCTCGTGCCCGTGCTGGTCACGAAAGACACGACCGCCAGCCCCACCGGTACCGATCAACTTGATCGGTACCCGTCGTGACTGAGCCGGACCGTTCGGCGCTGACGAAGGTGACGGTCAACCTAATCCCGCGCGCGGTCGACGCACTCGACTCAGCTTGTCTGCGTACCAGGGGCACCAAGACCGACACGATCAACCGGGCGCTGGTCGCCTACAACCTGGTCCTCGACCTGATCGACCACGGGGACGGAAGCCTCACTCTGCGAAATCCCGACGGATCCCTCGAACGGGTGCACCTGATCTAACCGGAGGCGACAAACCATGGAGTACGACCAGCCACCCGAAGGCCAAGGCGCCCTACACCGACCCAACCAGGACTGGTACTGCACCGACGACGGCGAGGAATGGCCCTGCCCGGTCTACAGACGCCGCATGTGGTCGTGGTACCCACGCCGACAGGACCGCCTCCGACTACACATGATCATGGCCAGCTTCCGCGACAGCGCCCTGATCAGCGGCATGTCCCGCCCCATCGCCGACGCACGATTCCTGAGCTGGATCAACGGCCCACCCGTCCGACAGGTCAAACGGTCCATCTGACCGCCCGCCCCGCGACTGGCGCGTCTCTCGTACGCGACAGTCTCGGGGCGGCCTTTTCATAGTCGTTACCGGGAGATTCTGAAAAGCAGGCGCACTCCTCGCCCATATGCCCGCCACGATCCTCGCCCGATCCGGAAACGGGCACAGCATCCATTGCACGGTATCGAGCGTACCCAGCATCGAGTCGTCGCGATCCTCGCCTGGTCCGGGAACCAGGCACAGCGCTACCGGCTCTGTTGGATTGGCATTTGTTCACGACCTTTTGTGATCCTCGCCTGGTCCGGGCGCCGGACGCAGCTGGCCCGATTTCGGCAACAACGAGCCGGCCATCCGTCGTATTGCGATCCTCGCCTGGTCTGGGACCGGGCGCAGCCGATGTGCTCGGATCGGTGCCCGTTCACGGTCACGACGCCGTTGCGATCCTCGCCTGGTCTGGGGACCGGGCGCAGCCCCACGTAGTCGCGGCGCTGGTCGTCGGCACCGATGTTGCGATCCTCGCCTGGTCTGGGGACCGGGCGCAGCTACCCGGACCGGCCTGCTCCACTGGCGGCAGATCACGGCGTTGCGATCCTCGCCTGGTCTGGGGACCGGGCGCAGCTCCCACCGAAGAGGCCACGAGTCAACAAACCCGGCGTTGCGATCCTCGCCTGGTCTGGGGACCGGGCGCAGCCTGCTGGCGTGCGTCACTGACGTTCCGGGCGACATTGGTTGCGATCCTCGCCTGGTCTGGGGACCGGGCGCAGCCCGGCACCGGCTGGGTCGCACCGGCGCACGAAACCGTTGCGATCCTCGCCTGGTCTGGGGACCGGCGCAGCCCGGCCGGGCCCGGCCTCCATGAGCGCGCTGCCGTAGTTGCGATCCTCGCCTGGTCTGGGGACCGGGCGCAGCTCCGTCTCGGCAGAAGTTCCTGACCAAGACCTGGGGGCGGTTGCGATCCTCGCCTGGTCTGGGGACCGGGCGCAGCGAGCGTCCATGATGGCCGCCCATGCGGCTGCTTACACGTTGCGATCCTCGCCTGGTCTGGGGACCGGGCGCAGCTGGACCAACACCCCCAGCCCAACCCCCGCAATCCTGATGTTGCGATCCTCGCCTGGTCTGGGGACCGGGCGCAGCCACTCGTCGGTAGTGAGGCCATCCTCGTCAAGGGGCGGAGTTGCGATCCTCGCCTGGTCTGGGGACCGGGCGCAGCTCCTCAACCACCGTCTCCTGACCGAGGTCCGGCAGGACCGTTGCGATCCTCGCCTGGTCTGGGGACCGGGCGCAGCCGTAGGTAGGTAGGCACCACCGGCCACACGCCCCCGGGTTGCGATCCTCGCCTGGTCTGGGGACCGGGCGCAGCCTGCCGTCGCCGGATCAGTACGGCCCTGCGGCAGCAGTTGCGATCCTCGCCTGGTCTGGGGACCGGGCGCAGCCAGACCAGGCCGCCGCGCGGTGACGTTCGGCCGTGGACGTTGCGATCCTCGCCTGGTCTGGGGACCGGGCGCAGCAGGCGCTGACGTAGCCGGACTCGCCTTCGTGGTCAAAGTTGCGATCCTCGCCTGGTCTGGGGACCGGGCGCAGCCCGGCGGTACCAGCATCGAATACATCCCGCTGCTCATGTTGCGATCCTCGCCTGGTCTGGGGACCGGGCGCAGCCGGCGGGCTCCGGCTCGGTCGGTCGTACGTTCACCCCACCGAGTTGCGATCCTCGCCTGGTCTGGGGACCGGGCGCAGCCCTGGCTCGATGCCACCAACGGCAGCACCCGTGAGGTTGCGATCCTCGCCTGGTCTGGGGACCGGGCGACCGAGTAGTAGGCGTGGAAGATGCCCTGCATCAGGCTGTGAGGTTGCGATCCTCGCCTGGTCTGGGGACCGGGCGGAACTCCTTCCAGGCTTCCTGGCGCCAGCGGGCCATGTGAGGTTGCGATCCTCGCCTGGTCTGGGGACCGGGCGAATTCGTCGATCCGGCCGAACAGCAACATCGTGCACAATGAGGTTGCGATCCTCGCCTGGTCTGGGGACCGGGCGCGATCAGCTCGGTCAACGCGGTGGTGTCGAGTTCGTAATGAGGTTGCGATCCTCGCCTGGTCTGGGGACCGGGCGGCCGAAGATCCACAGGCCGAGGAAGGTGGATTCGAGGAAGAGGTTGCGATCCTCGCCTGGTCTGGGGACCGGGCGCACCGGCACCCCGCGCCGACCAACTGGCCGCCCTGCGTAGAGGTTGCGATCCTCGCCTGGTCTGGGGACCGGGCGGGTTCACGAACAGCACATATAGACGAGCGACGAAGGAATGTGCTGCTGTTTGTGATCCGATTTGTTCATCTCATCCGGGTTTCTTGGTTCGGGACCTTCGGCGATTCTGTGTGAGCTTGGGGTTCCTAGATCACGAAGGGGCCGCGTGGGTCGACGGCGCGTGGCTTGCCGAGGTGTTCGACGTCGTCCAGTGCGCTCGCCGGCAGCCGGTAGATCCGTACGCTGTCGCGTACCGGGTCGATGACGGCTTGGAGTTCGGCGACCAGTCGTACCTTGTCGGGGTCGCGGCAGACGATTTCGAACACCGACTTCTGCACCCGGTGTCCGTACGCTTCGCAGATCTTCGCGACCGCGCGGAGTCGGCGCTGGCCCTGCGGTGTGACGGTCTCGACGTCGTACGTGACCAGCAGATCCACCTCAGCTCACCATCCACGGCTGGTACGCGACCAGATCACCTCGCAGATGACGGGCAAGGAGCCTGGCCTGCACCAACGGTAGCAACGCCCCCGGCACCTCGCGCCCCAACTGGACGTGTTGCCAACTCCGCTGACGACTCTGCTGCCACGCACCGAGCACCGACTTACGTCCCCCGTCCGTCAGCCGGTACCCGCCGTTGGGCAGCGCTTCGAAGTCGTCGCGGGTCAGCTCCCGCCGGTTGAGCAGGGTGAGCGCGAGGCGGTCGGCGAGCAGCGGGCGGAACTCCTCCATCAGGTCCAGGGCGAGCGACGGCTTACCGGAACGCACCCCGTGCAGGAAGCCGATGTACGGGTCGAGCCCGACCTGCTCAAGCGCGCCCTGCACCGCCACCCGCAGCATCCCGTACAGGAAGGAGAGCAGGCAGTTCAGCGGGTCTGTGGGTGGGCGTTTGTTCCGCCCGGACGCCTTCCATTCCTTGCTCTCCGTCAACAGGTACGGCATGGCGGCGAAGTAGTCGCGGGCGGCGATGCCCTCCACGCCCAGCACCTCGTTGGCGCTGGCCGCGGTGCCGAGCAGCCCGAGCCGTTCGGCCAGCAACTCGGCGCTCGCCCGCAGGGCGACCTGTCGGTGACCGGAGGTGTCCCGGGCGGTCCGGAGCAGCACCTGCCGACTGTTGTGAATTTTGCCGGCCACCATCGCAACCGCGATTTGTAGCCGCTGTTCGACCGAGTCGGCCACCCGGTGCTGGGCCTGGCGCAGCAGCGGATTTCCGGTGGTGGGGCCGACCGTACGGGCCCGGAAGCGCCCGTTCCCGGTGAGCCAACTGATGGATCTGCCGTCGTCGGCGCAGCGGAGGATCAGGTCGTCGGTGACGTTGACGCCACCGAAGACAACGAAGTGATCGATCCGGACGAGCGGGAGGAGCCGCCGTCCGGTCTGGTCGGGGTGGAAGACGCGTACGGTGTCGCCGTCGAGGTGCAGGCTGGTGCCGGGTGTCTGCACGTAGAGGGTGTTGAGCAGCTCAGTCACGCCACTGTCCCAATGGTCGCGGGGTCAACAGGTCGGGAATCGCTTGCCTGCGGCCGTCGGTGAGTTCGGGCAGGCAGTCCTCGCGCAGAGAGCATTTCCGGCAGCGGGCGTCGTTGCGCGCCGCCGGCAGCGTCCCGGTGACGATCAGCTCCCGTACGGCCTCGGCCGCGCGAACAACCTGGTCGAGCAGTTCGGCGGTGATGGGTACGGGGTGCCGGCGCCGTTCGGCGACCGAGTAGACGTATCCGGTCGGCACGGCAAAGCCAGCCTCGATCAGGCAGAGCGCCTGGCCGGCGAGTTGCAGTTCGGCGGGACCGCCGGGCAGGTAGCGCCCGACCTTGTACTCGACCGGCGTCGCCGTACCCTGCTCGAATTCGACCACGTCGCAGATGCCGCGTAGGCCGTGGACGTGGCTCCAGACCTGGAGGGAGCGCACGACGGTGAGCCCTCGGCGGCGCTGGATTCCGGGCAGGTCGACGGCGGTGTGGCTGAGGTCGCCGCGTACGGTTTCCGCGCTTTCCGACCAGACGCCCTCGACGTGGATGAGGGCGGTCTGCCGGTGGCAGTAGTCGTAGTGTTCCAGCGCGGACAGCGGCACCTCCCGGAGGCCGCTGTCCGCCTGGGAATCGTCCGTCACGGCCAGAGGTCGACCAGCTTGGTCAGCTCGACGCCGTCGGGCAGCCCCGACTCGTCCAGCTGACGGGCGTAGTCGGTGTGTGCGCGGGGCGCCTTCTCCTTGTTGATCCGTTCGAGGGTGATCCGCTGGGTGAGGCTGGCCGACGGGGCGACCCCGAACGCGTCCGGGTGGCTGAAGACGTACAGGCCGCAGAGTTTCATTTCGCCCCGGGTGGCGGCCCGGTCGTGGTCGAACATGACGCTGATCGACTGCCAGAGCGCGGCCAGATCGTCGCTGGTGACACCGGTCTTTGCGGCGCGGGGTGCCGAGTAGAACGCGTGCGCCCGGTAGAGGCCGTACGGCACGGTCCACTTCGAGCCGATTTCCGTACGCTCGCCTTTGTCTATGTCGTCCTGGCGGGTCTGGGTGACCCGGGTGATGGTGTGGTCGGTGGGCAGGATCGGGTCGATGCTGCGCGAGAAGGTGAGCTGCAACGGCCCACGGACCTGGCCGGCGCCCCCGCCCTTGCCGGTGCTGAGCACCCCGCCGAACATCCGGATGTCGAAGTAGTGCTCGCAGAGCCAGCGCTGGGCCTCGTCGGCCTTGCCAGGATTGGCCTTGAGCGCGGCCTCGATCCGGGTGTTGAGGGCGAAGCCGGCCTCGACGAAGATGCCGTAGCGCGGGTCGTCGCCACGCAGCAACGACACCGTGTCCCGGATCTTGCGCTTGATCGCCACGTCGGTGACGAGCCCCTGGCCGCTCTCGTCATCCGTACGCGGCTGGTTGCCCGCGTCCGGGTCGCCGTTCGGGTTGCCGTCGGCGACGTCGAACAGCAGTACGGCGTCGTGTCGCCGGGTCGGGTCCAGGTGGGCGGCGGTCATGCGCTCTCGTCTCCTTCGGGCTTCGGTGCCTCTTGCGCCGGCTCCGGGGGCAGGTCGGTCTTCTTCTTGCTGGCGGCTGCGGCGATCCGCTCGGCTCGCAGGTCCGCACGTTGCTGGTGGTAGCCGAGGATGAACTCGGCCTTGTCGGTGAGCACGGCACCGCTCGGGATCGCGTCGAGCCGCATGAACAGGTCATCGAGCCGCCGCTCGTACGCCTCCGACCAGTTCGGTCGGTGCAGCGGCCCACGGAGCCGCTTGAGCCAGGCGGTGGTGTTGCGTCGGCCGGAGATGAGCACCACCTGCGGGTTGTCGATGGCCCGGCTGAAGTAACGCTCGGCGAACGTCGTGTTCAGCTTCTGATCGGCGACCCGGAACACGGTTCGTTGCAGGTCGTCCATCACCGCCATGATCCGGCCGGACACGTAGGCCGGGTGCTTTTTGTCCACACTCAAGGTTGGCGTCAGCCTCTCTCGGTCGTCTTGGCTCAGGTACGGATGGCGGCGCAGGGCGAGCCGGATCAGTCCGGCGCGGGCCGCGTCGAGCCGCCCGTCGAGACGAATCCGGTTGATCACGTGGTGGAGCAGTTTCGGTGGCAACGGGCGGCCGAGCAGGGCGGCACCGATCAGGCGGTGGAACATGTCCGGCGGGCGATGCTCCCCGGACGCGCCGAACTTCGTCCAGGACCCGTTGGCCCCGTTACGACCGGCCTCGAACCGCCCGGCCACCCTGGCAAGGTGCGGTATGCCGGGGTAGACCACCTCGCCGGTCCAGGCGTCCACCATCGGGTAGTCGGCGAACCACTTGCGGATGTTGTCCTGGATGGCGCGAATCGGCTGCTCGACCCAGTCTCGTACCACCACTCGGGCGACGTTGCCGCCGACCGTCACCGAGCAGTACGTGGAGGAATCGTCAACGCTTCTGTCCGAGCCTGTGGCGGGTCCGGCGAGCATTTCCTGGATCGCGGTCGGATCGGGTTGCTCGACCCAGGCCCACGGGTCGTAGGTCGAGCCGCCCAGCACCCACCAGGCCAGCCGGGCGTTCTGTCCGGAGAACGCGGTGCTGTGTCGCGGGTCGGAGAGCAGCCCGGTCAACGCCGTCATGAACTTCAGCCCGCAGTCGGCGCAGATCGGCGTGTTGGTCAGGAACTTTTGCAACTCGTAGCCGTGCACCGCCTCGTTCATGCTGACGAGCGAGGCACCCTGGGTAGCTCCCGGCAGCCAGCGTTGCGGGATCTGCTGCGGGATCGTCTTCAGCAGGGGCTGGACCTGCCCGCAGACCAGGCACATGCCGACCCGCCCGGAACCTTTGCGGTCACCGGCGATACCGGCCCAAAAGCGGATGGCCTGTTCGGTTTCGGCGGCATAGGCGCCGGCCACCCGGAACGTGATCAGGTCGGGCCGGGCCCAGCCGTCGGGCGGTTCGAGCTTGCGATCGTGGCCGTCCCGGTAGAACGCGGCGATGGCGGGGCCCGGTCCGGTCGGCTCGGCCGCTGCCCACTGGTCGATCAGCTCACGGAACGCGTCGTACTGTTTCGCCACCCGTTCGGGCTTTGCGCCCTCGGAGAGCCAGCCGAAGACGTACTCGCCGTTGTCGACTCCGAGCACGGGGGCAATCCCCACGGTACGGGTGACGGCCGGCACCAGGCGCAGGGTGCCGTACTTCCGCTGCGGATCGGTCGGCTCCGCCGTGTTGACGAAGTCGCCGGTGGGAGTGCCGTCAGCGCTGAGGTTGAGGATCCAGCGCACCGCCTTGCGGGCGTAGAACGGTGGGATCACGTCGTCGCTGGTCTCGGCGTACTCGACCAGGCGTTGCAGGAGCACTAGGCCACCAGACCTTCGGGCAGTGCCAGCTCGATTCCGTGCTCCGGGACGGCGAGGACCCCGTCGATGACACGGGCGGCGAACCACTCCATCCGGGGCTGACCGCCCTTACCGTCCCGGTGGATGGAGTGCAGCATGATGCCGACCTCCTCGTTGACGTGCGCTCGCTCCGTGTCGTCCGGCCAGCCGAACTCGGCACTGAACTCCCGCACGCCCAGGTACGGCTGCTGGAAGCAGGCGCCCTTACGCACCCGCCGCCGCAACTGGTCCCGGTACGCCGCCACCGACTTGTCGGCGTGCGCCGCAAGCTCGATATGGGCGTGGATCCGGTACGCCACATCGCGCAGGCACACCGCGTTGCGCTGGTCCCGCCGGGCCGCCGTGTCGACCCGCCGGGATCCCTTGATCGCCTCGGCCAGGGGCGCGACGTCCGAGGTCTCGTTGCGCCGGATGGTGAACTGCTTGATCGGCTTCAGCACCTCGATCGCGACGATCCGGTAGCGCATCTCGGGCTTCCAGAAGATCGCTTCCAGTACGCCAACCGCGGCCGACGGTGTCATCACCGGGTAGGTGACCCGTTCGACCTTCAACTCTGGCCGAGAGAACAGCGCCGCCTCGGCGCTGACCTGCACCACCACCGGCAGATCCCCCTCGGGACTCCGCCGCAGCGTCACCCCGTTGACCACTTCCGCTGTCACAGACCCGACCTCCAGATCAGGGATCAACGCGCGTCAGGACGGCGCCTACTCGCTACACGACCACTCATACACCACAAGATTCATGCGCTGTAAGACTGGATGATGGGTACGACAATTTTCAGAAGACCATCATCATGATCGACAACGTTTCATAACAGGCGTCACGCAGACCCGCTTGTCGGCTTCCCGACTATTGCAAATCCCGAGCGTAACCTCAACCGACCAACGGCCGACGCACGGTCTGTCGACTTAGCCAGGAAGACAACGATCGGTCAACCCCATATCCAGAAAGGACGGACAGCGTGTGCGTCGGCCCGAACGACGCACGGACCGATGCCCCGTCGACCTCCAGGCCAACTTCATTGCAGCGCAACGCACCGCATTCACAACGTTTCGACCCTCGACGCACGAAGCTTCGCCGCAGGCGCCCCTCGACTAGTGGACGCATGAAGATCACTGGGGGACAGACCGGCGCCGACTAGCGAGCCCACGACGCTGCCTCCCAGCTCACAAACCTTAGCCCAACCCCCTACCTAGATGATGGTGTCAATCTAGGATTCGTTGTAAATGCAGTGTCCTGCGAAGCAATAGCGATCCACGGTTGCCGAATGCTCACACTGTGTGCCATCCTGTTTGCCATCTAGCCGGATTGGCGGTGACGACCATGACTTGAGGGACCCGAATAAGAGGCGGTCCGCTGCACGAACAGCGGACCGCCAGCTCCCACCACAAAGTCCCAGAGCAGTAAGGAGATTTCATGAGCTTGAATCAGGTTCCCCGCAGCCTGCCGCCTGATCCCCCACAACATCCGGCCGACCCCGAAGGCTTGCCACCCCGCTGGGCTCTGATCGTGAGCCTTAGCATTGCCGTCGGACTAGCCATAGGAGGTACCACAGGTGCTGCGGCAGGAGTCTTCGCAGGGATCGTCACCCTCGGTGTACTGCATCGCGTGTTGAGGCGGTAGGAATCTGAGTTGTCGGTTGGGCGAGACATGCGGATGCTCGCCCAACCGACAACTCAGCTACTACATCAGCTCATTCCGGCTCCCGGCATTACAGGACAAAGCACTCTAGGTTAGGATCGAGTTCGATTCCCGTGCGTTGGTCGTACTCGCCGCACCACTCGGCCAGCGCGCCACGATGCACATCGGTGCCGAGGATCGGTTTCATCAGCGCGCTCACACCCGGCTTCCTCAGCGCGCTCTGATGCACGTTGGTCGTGTACGGCTGGAGGAGCCGCAACTTCGCCATGTCGGGGACCGGCGAGTTTCGCAGCTCTTCCACCACCCGCTCAACCTCAAGCTGCTTTTCCGGGGTCTCCGCGCCCTGTGGCGTCACTACGGCGACACCGCCATCATCGATCATCCGGAACGCCAACTTCGGGTCGCGCCGATTTTTACCGGCCTCCACCATCGGGCCGTCAGAGACGGTCTCGAACTCCCACCGGGCACGAGCCTTCTGGATCAACTGCCCGACGTGCTGCGCATCCGCCAGGTTGAGCGCGTCGTACACGTCCCGGTAGTAACGCTCCAACGCGGCAAGGTCGTCGGGATCGTTCTTGTCCTGCCCAAAATGCTGGTCGGCGCACCCGATCAGGGTCTTGTACGTCGGCGGGTGGCTCCCGTCCTCCGGCGCGAAGATCACCACTCGACCACCCTGCGGGAGCCGCCCTTCCCGGTTCGCCCGCCCAGCGGCCTGGAGCAACGAATCCGCCGGTGCCATCGCCCGGAACACCACCGGGAAATCCACGTCCATCCCGGCCTCGATGAGCTGGGTGGAGACGAGCAGCACCCGCTCACCGTCCTTGAGCATCCGCCGTACCCGTGTCAGCACCCGTTGCCGATGGTCCGGACACATCCGGGTGGACAGATGCCAGGCCACGCCCTCCGGCTCGGTGTCTCGCCAATGGTCGAAGACGGTCTTGGCGTTCGCGGTGGTGTTGACGACCACCAGCGCCGCTGGCTCGGCCGCCGCCTGCTCGGCGATGCCGGACAGGGTCGGCCTTGGCTCGTCGAGCTGCCAGTCGAACCGTACCCGTCGCAGGTCTTTGACCAGCTTGGGCGTGTCGTGGATCAGGTCGGTGCACGGTACGCCCTTGAATTCGTCCAGGGCCCAGAAGCTCGGTTGGGTCGCGGAGGAGAGCAGCACGGTCGCGCCGAAGTGCTGGACCAGCAGCCGCAACCCGTCGAGGATCGGTGCGAGCATCGGGTGTGGCAGTGCCTGGACCTCGTCCAACACGATCACCGAATTGGCGAGTCGGTGCACCCGCCGCATCGCAGCGGGCTTGCGCGCGTAGAGCGACTCGAACAGCCGGACGAACGTCGTGACGACAAACGGCGCATCCCAGTTCTCGGCCGCCAGCCGGGCCCAACGCCTGGCCGCCTCGTCGTCGAAGTTGGCCTGGCTGTGGTGCTCCAGGACAACCGGCTCCGCCCCGTCCTCATCGAGCATCCGTCGATAGACGGCGGCATTCTGCTCGGTGATGGTGAGAAACGGTACGGCGACGATGACCCGCTGTTTGCCGTACTTCGCCGCGTGCCGGAGCGCGAACCCGGCACCCGCGAGAGTCTTGCCCGCCCCGGTCGGTGCGCCCAGTCGAAACACCCCCGGCCGATTCTCGGCCGCACCCAGGCAGTCCGCGTAGACCCGTTCACGGAGTACGCCGATCGGCGTGTTCCCACGTCCGGCCACCTCGTCGCCCCGGCGCTGCTCGAACAACTTGTGGAGGCGCTCGAAGTCGGCATCGTCACGGACCTGCGGCCCGGAGAGCTGCCGGAAGTGAGCGCTGGTGTCGAGGCTGTCCGCGTCCACCAGGGCGCTGTAACACAGCCGCAGCGCCATCTCCCCCACCAGCGGGTCCCGCCATGCCTCGGGTACGAACCCGGCCAGGCTGGCCGGCAGGTCCGGCAGCAGCCCGGACAGCTCGGTCTCGGCCGAGGCGATGTGCTCCGAATACCTGACAAGCCGTTTCTTCAGTTCGCCGGTTAGCCGTGGACCGTCGACCAGGCCGCCATGGTGGCCGTAGATCCCGTTCGCGAAGCCGCCGAGCCCCCGCTCCCCGGCGATCCGGGTGCCCAGTGCCTTGTGGTCGATGCCCACCGCCGTACCGGTGTTCGCCACCGCCGCCAATTTGTCCTGCCATCCGCAGGCGGCTTTGCCCACGTCGTGCAGCGCCCCCAACCAGTACGCCACGTCGCCGCCGCCGAAGGGCGCCGCGAACCGTTTGGCCAGCTCGGCGGTGCCCCGAAGATGGTCCGCGAGGCCGTGCCACCGCGGAATTCCCGGGGCAGGGCTGTGCGCCCAGAGCGGCCGACCAGCTGACATGAACGATCCTCACGGACGGAAGGGACGGAACGGGCGGAGTCGGATCAGCCCGCCCATCCAATCGGAGACGTTCGGCACGCTCAAGCCCCGACCGCCCACTGTCGAGTAACCGTCACCGGTCCTCAGCGGGGCGCGACCGACAGCTGTCGCCCGGCCAGCTCGGGTGGGAGCGGGAGGTGCAGCAGTTCGTTGCCCGCCATGTCGATCTGGATCGCGATCGGATCCCCGCCACCGTCGGTCACGTACGCCAGCCGGTCGTCGGCCGTCCAGAAGGCGTCCGCGCTGGGCAGCTTTCCCAGCACCGTACCGGCGGTGGCGTCGACGAGCAGCGGCTCCTGTTCCTGGATCACCACGGAATCACCGTCCGGTGACCACGAGTACGGTCCGGCCACGTCGCCCTTGATCGGCAGGAACCGGGTCGGCTGGCCGGTGTCGACCGAGAAGAGCTGGAGCCCGCGCCGTGGGGGTCGGGCATCCTTCGTGCGCTCCACCGTCAGATCGGTCTGCTGGAGCGCGATCTCCCTGCCGTCCGGCAGCCAGGTGAACTGGCAGTAGTCGGTGCAGGGATAGGTCGTCTCGTCGGCCAGGAACTGGCGTACCTGCCGGGTCGCGGCGGTGAGGATGACGGCGCCGAGGCTGCCCACCGGCTGCTCGCCCACGACCGTCAGCAGCAGTTTGCCGCCGTCCGGCGACCACTGCGGATCGACGTTGTGGGTGCCGGTCCGGACCCAGTCGATCGTACCGGTCGAGACGTCCAGCAGCCCGGTCTCGCCCCGTCGGTCATAGTCGTAGACGGCGGCGAGGTTGCCGCTCGGCGCCGCCCACAGCTCGTCGTAGGCGCTGTAGGAGACGTACGCGTTCCGTGCGCGGTCGAGCACGTAGGCGGGTTGGCGCGGGGAGCCGGTGGTGGTCGCGCCGGTCATCACCCAGCCGTCGGTGAGTCCGAGCGGCCGGTTCCGCCACGCACTGCCCGCCTCCGGCGCGGGCGGTCGCGACGGCGACACGGGAAGCCTGGTCGAGCGATCGGACGGCGGGGCGACGATGTGTGGTCCGGTGGGCTGCGGCTCCGAACCGGGGCGCAGCCAGAGGAAGGGTGCCGCGATCACCCCGAACGCGACCATTCCGGCGGCGACGGCGCCGACGAGGCGGCGGCGTTGCCGTACCCGGCGGCTCCGGGCCATCGCGAGCGGCGCCAGGTCGATCACGGTACGGGCTTCACCGGCCAGTCCGCGTACGGCCCGCCGCAGGGCCTCGTCAGTCGCGTGGCTCATCGCGCCGTCTCCCAACGGGTCCGAGGATCGGTGCGTTCGGTCTGCCTGTGCTGCTGAGTCGGGTCGTCCCGGCTGGTCAGGGTGTCGAAGGCGGGCACCAGGTCCCGCAGTTTGCTCAGGGCCCGGGAGGACTGGCTCGCCACCGTGCCGACCCGGCAGCCGAGCAGCGCGGCGGTCTGTTCCACGCTGAGGTCTTCGAGGTAGCGCAGCACCAGGACCGCCCGCTGCCGGGGTGGCAGGAGCTTCAGCGCCTCGCGCAACATCATCTGCAACACGGCGTCGTCGGCGGTGTCGCGACCGGACGCGGGTTCCGGGGTGGCCGTGAGCGGCACCTCCGGTCGCCGCTTGCGGCGCCGCCAGCCGGAGACCTGGTCGTTGTAGAGGATCCGGCGTACGTACGGCTCGGCGTCGCCACGAATCTTCGGCCAGCGGGCGTACGCCTTGGCCAGTGCGTCCTGGAGCAGATCCTCGGCGGCGTACTGGTCACCGGCGAGGGCGTACGCGACCCGCAGCAGAGCCTGACCGCGTTCGCTGACGAATGCGGTGAACTCGCGTTCGGAACCCTCCACAGCCCACCTCCGCCACTACGACGCTGGCAGACCGGGAAAGTTTGCTCACCCCGCGAAGACCGGTTCCTCGGGAAGGTTCAGCTCATCATGGCGAGCAGTTTGGTGACCGTGTTCCAGTTGCGGGCGGTAGCGGCGCAGCCGAGTCGCTTTTCGAAGAACGCGTACGTCAGTTTCGCCGTCTGCTGCCCGGCCGGGTACCAGACGTAGACCTCCCGCTCCCCGACCCCGCACTCCTCGGGCGCGTACGCGGTGAAGTCGATGGCGGCGAGCTTCGCCGGATCGGGGCGCTCGGCGAGGAAGCAGACCAGCAGCCTCGACGGTTCGTCGGTCCGGTCCGGCAGCGGGTTGTCGGCCACGATCCGGGCCAGCTCGGCCCGGTCCCGCACCACACACCTGATGCTGCGCCCGAGTTCCGCCTCGATCGCCCGCTCGATCTCGGTGGCCAGCTTCGCCGGATCGGTCCCGCCGGTACGGAACACCGCGTTGCCGCTCTGCAACAGCGTCGCGACGTCGGTGTAGCCGAGCCCGGTCAGCAGTGCCCGCAGGTCCGCCATGGCGACCCGGTTGTTGCGGCCGACGTTGATGCCTCGCAGCAGCACCGCGTACGACTTCACCCGAGCCTCCCCCGACGACGCCCACCGATCCTGCCCCGAACCGTATCGGACCAGGCTGACATCGGGCTCGGGGCACCACCGGACCGACCGCTCGGTGACATCCCGGAGTTCCCCCCGAAGCGCTCCGACAGCCCTTCAGCCGAGCGGTTCTTCCGTGCTCGACTGGCCGCTCATCCATCGATCGGAGCTGTTGCCGCATGCGAGGAACAATCCGTACGACCATCGGTGTACTGGCCCCCCTGGTCCTCCTGCTCGGCGCTACCGCCGTACCCGCCGTCGCCGTACCCGCCGGCGCGGTGGCGGCGGGTACGGCGACGAACGGTTGGCGGCCTCCGCCGCTCGACTGGCAACCGTGCCCGGACCGGCCGGACGACGCCGCCCTGCGCTGCGCCACCCTCGCCGTGCCGGTCGACTGGTCCCGCCCGCGTGGCGCAACCTTCCCGCTGGCGCTCGCCAAACGGGCCGCCACCGGGCCGGGATCGCGGATCGGCCCGCTGCTGGTGAACCCCGGCGGGCCGGGCGACTCCGGGGTCGACGCCGTGGTCGGACGCTACGAGCGGTACGGCAGCCCGGAGATCCGGTCCCGCTTCGACCTGATCGGCTTCGACCCGCGCGGCATCGCCCGCAGCAACCCGATCCGCTGCTCCGGCGCGCTCCTCGCCGAGCGGCCGTTCGCCGTCCCGGCGAACCAGTCGGAGTACCGCGCGCTGGTCGCGTACAACCACCGGTTGTACGACGACTGCAAGGCGAACACCGGCCCGTTGTTCGACCACGTCGACTCGGTCAACGTGGCGCACGACATGGACGCGATCCGGGCCGCGCTCGGCGTACGCCAGATCAGCTACTACGGCGCCTCGTACGGCACCCTGATGGGCCAGATGTACGCCGAGAACTACCCGAACCGGGTACGGGCGCTGGTAATGGACAGCACCATGGACCACAGCGGCGGCACCGGTGCGTTCGTCCGGAACGAGTCGATCGGCGCGGAGAACTCGTTCGCGCAGTTCGTGGCCGGGTGCGGCCGGGACCCGAGCTGTGCCCTGCACGGGCAGGACGTACCCGGAATCTTCGCGTCGTTGATGCGTCGCGCGGACGACGGCACCCTGGTCGACCCCGTGACCGGCCAGAGCCTGACCTGGCACGACCTGAGCGGTCGGGTGCTGAGGACGTTCTACGGCCCCGACTGGAACGGACTCGCCGACCTGCTCGTCGCCCTGTCCGGCAGCACACCCACCCCGGTCGGGTCCGCTACCCGACCGGCCGGGACGGCGGCGGACGAACTGGTGAAGTTTCCGCTGCCGGTGATGTGCCAGGACTGGGCGTTGCCGGTCGGCGGCCTGGCCGGCTTCCACCGGTACGTCGACCTGGCCCGAGAGGTGTCGCCGAACATGCGGGGTTCGGCGCCCGCCATCATGGCCCTGGGCGTCTGCCTCGGCTGGAAGGGCGAGGTGAGCAACCCGCAGCACCGGCTCCGCGTACGCACCGAACTGCCCCTGCTGGTCGTCAACTCGCTGCACGACCCGATCACCCCGTACGAGTGGGCGGTGGGCGTCGCGGACCAACTGGGGCGCAACGGTCGGCTGGTCACCTTCGAGGGTCCGGGGCACGGGGTCTACCCCGGCACGCCGTGCACCACCTCGTACGTCGACCGGTACCTGGTCGACCGTACGCTCCCGCCGTCCGGCGCGACCTGTGCGGCTCCTCCGACGCCGGCCCGGATGGGCGCCGACGCCGAGCGCCGGGACGCCCTACCGGGTCTGCCGGGGCCGGTCCGGCCCGGTTGGGCAGCCGTCGTGTCGTGACCGTCGTCCGATAACTGCTCCCCGGGCGGCTCGATGATCACGTAGGCTCCCTCCGCTCGCGGGAGCCAATCCGTCGATGATGCCGCACCACGCCCATGACCAGCGGCAATATCAGGTTGGTCGGCGCCGCCCGGGGCGCTGACGGTCCCGTGGAGGAAACACCGCTCATGTATCAGTCGGCCTCGTACGCGGCGGCGCGACGCCGGTCGCGGCGGCTGAAGCTGCTGCTGCCCGCCGCGCTGGCGCTGGTGCTCGTCGCGATCGGGCTGCTCGTCAGCCAGCCGCTCTGGCACGACCCGCCGCGCCCGACCGCCGACCGGACCCTGCCCGCCTCGACCCGGATCCCCGGCACCCCGCCGGAGCTGCCCTGGCCGTCGACCGGGCAGGCCGCCGTCTCCGTCGAGGGCGTCGGTGACCTGGGCAGCCACGGCAATCCGACCCCGGTGGCGATCGGCAGCGTGGCGAAGGTGATGACCGCGTACGTGGTGCTGACCGACCATCCGCTCGGCGTGGGCGAGTCCGGGCCGAGCCTGACCGTCAGCGCGGCCCAGGCGGCGGCATACCCGGCGGAGAAGGCGCGCGGCGAGTCGCTGATCCGGGTCGCCGCCGGGGCGAAGTTCACCCAGCGGCAGGCGTTGCAGGCGGTGATGCTGCCGTCGGCGAACAACATGGCCCGGATCCTCGCCGCCTGGGACGCGGGCAGCGTGCCCGCGTTCGTCGACAAGATGAACGCGATGGCGACCGGGCTCGGCATGTCCAACACGCGTTACACCGACCCGGCCGGGCTCGCCCCGGACACCGTGAGCACCGCCGTCGACCAGGTCATCCTGACCCGCAAGGCGATGGCCCTGCCGGCGTTCGCGGAGATCGTCGCCCAGTCGAAGGCGACCGTGCCGGTGGAGGGGACGATCACCAACTACAACGACCTGCTCGGTCGGGACGGCGTGGTGGGGGTCAAGACCGGCTCCACCGACGAGGCCGGCGGCTGTTTCACCTTCGCCGCCGTCGCGAGGGTCGGCACCACCACCGTGCTCGTGGTCGGTGCGGTGCTCGGGCAGCCGGGCGCGCACACCCCGGAACAGCTCCGGGCGGTGTTCCGGGCGACCACCCCGCTGGTCCGGTCGGCCGCCGCCGCGCTGGGCGTACACACGGTGGTCACGGCCGGGCAGGAGGTGGCGGCCGTACGGGGTCCGCTGGATACCGCCGGTACGACGCTGCGGGCGACGCGGAACGTGGACGTGATCGGCTGGCCGGGGCTGGAGGTCCGGCTCGGCGCCGAGATTCCGCCCGTACCGAGGCAGCTCGCGGCCGGCGCCGAGCACGGTCGGGTGACCGCGACGGTTGGCGAGCAGCCACCGGTGGGTGGGCCGCTGCAAACCACCGACCAGCTCGAACCGCCGGGGGTCTGGCACCGCCTGACCCACCGCTGAGCCGCGCGGTCGGGCCGGGGCGGATCAAGGACCAGCGGTGAGGTCGCGCTGGAAGAGCACGGTGTCTATCCAACGGCCGTGTTTGAAGCCGACCGACCGCAGCCGGCCGACCTCGGTGAAGCCGTGCCGGCGGTGCAGGGCCGCGGAGGCGTCGCTGCCGGTGTCGGCGATCACCGCGACAACCTGCCGTACGCCGACCGCCGCGCACTCGTCCAGCACCGCGCCGAGCAGCAGCGAACCGAGGCCCCCACCGGTGGAGTCCGGGGCGAGGTAGATCGTGTTCTCGACCGAGTGCCGGTACGCCGGCTTGGGGCGCCACTGGGCGGCGTACCCGAATCCGGCCACCCGCCCACGGACCTCGACCACCAGGAACGGCAGCCCGGCCGCGCGCAGCGTCTCCGCCTTCCGCCCCCAGTCGGTCACCGTCAGCGGCACCTCATCGAAGGTGGCCACGCTCTCGGTCACGTAGTGGGCGTAGATCCGCGCCACCTCGTCAAGATCCGCCGGCTCGACCGGCCGGACCGCCCTCGTCGGCATGATCGTCCCCTTGTTGGTCATCGTCGCGGCAGCCGGCGGGGCATCGCGACGCCTCAGAGATCGGACGGGTCGGTGTTCGCCCCGCAGAGCAACACCGCTACCCGCTCGTCCGGCTCCGGCCGGTAGGCACCGGCGGCGAGGGCGGCGTACGCGGCGGCGGCGCCGTGCTCGACCACTATCCGCCACCGGTCCCAGAGCTGCCGCCGGGCGTCGACCAGGTTGTCGTCGGTGACCAGCACGCTGTGTACGCCGGTCCGGACCGCTACCGCGTACGCGATGTCGCCGACCCGCCGGGCGCCGAGCGAGTCCGCCGCGATCCCCGACACCGGTACGTCGACCGGCCCGCCCCGCTCCAGCGCGTGATGCAGGGTCGGGACGGTGACCGGCTCCACCGCGACGACCCGGGCCAGCCCCTCGGCGGCGGCCGCGACACCGGCCATCAGCCCGCCACCGCCCACCGCGACGAGGATGGTGTCGACCTCCCCGTCGAGCTGCTCGATCAACTCGCTGCCGGCGGTGCCCGCACCGGCGACGATCTCCGGCTGGTCGTACGCGTGGCAGTAGACCGCTCCGGTCTCGGCGACCGCCTTCTGCGCGGCCTCGTACGCCTCGGCGTACTCGTTGCCGTGCTGGACCACGGTCGCGCCGTACGCCCGCAGTTTGGCCACCTTCACGGCCGGCGCGGTCAGCGGCACGAACACCGTGGCCGGCACCCCGAGCGCCCGCGCCGCGTACGCGTTGGCCAGCCCGGCGTTGCCACCGGAGGCGACGATGATGCCCACCGCCGGATCGAGTTCGCCGGACTCCCGCGCGGCCAACACCCGGTTGACCGCACCCCGCGCCTTGAACGAGCCGGTGTGCTGCATGAACTCGCACTTGAACCAGCCCGCCCCGGCCCGGTCCCCCGGATCGACCCGGATCAGTGGGGTACGCCTTACCCGTCCGGCGATCCGGGCCGCCGCCGCGTCGACCTCTACTCGGGTGATCACGACTGGCCGCCTCCTCGTTGCGCCGGATGCCGAACCCCGATGCTAACCAGGCCCCGAGCGCGCCCGGCCATTGCCTGCGTTGCGGCAATGCACTTCAATGCCTTGTGATCCCGCGCGTGGGGCGCGGGCGCAACGGGGAGGAAGGGCGACTTTGCTCAAACTTGGGGCACACCGGGCGGCGGTTTCGCTGCTCGCCCTATCGCTGGCGGCGACCGGCGTGGCGGTCATCGGCAGCACGGGCACCGCCAGCGCGGCGCCGCATTACAGTTCGCCGGGCAAGGTGCAGGTCGGCTACACCGACTCGGCCACCCCGAAAATCGCGCACGACGAGGGCGGCAGCGTGAACATGCCGCTCGGCACCTGGCAGGACGAGGCCGGCGGGCAACACACCTCGCGGATCTACGCCACCTTCGACCTGAGCGCGTACGAGGGCAAGAAGATCTACGGCGGCTCGGTCTTCATCCGCGAGTACAGCGCGGCCGACTGCACGAAGCGGGCGATCGAGATCTGGCGTACCAAGCCGGTCGACGCCACCCCCACCTGGAAGCGGCCACCCGCGCCGCTGGCGAAGATCGACGAGATCCTCACCCCGCAGGCGTGCCCGAGCGCGTACATCACCTTCGACATCGCGGCGGCGGTGCAGGACGCGATCCAGAAGCGGCAGCGTCGCATCACGTTCGAGATCCGGGTCCCGGAACAGTACGAGGCCGACCCGAGCTACGGCCGCAGGCTGTACTGGTACTCCTCGGTGAGCATGAACGTGCAGTACAACTCGCTGCCGACGGTCGACAACAACAACCTCTACAACGGCGGCTTCCCGTGTACGGCACTCAAGCCGTACCCCCGCCTCAGCGGCCTCGCCAATGTGATCAACGTGGTCGGCTCCGACGCGGACGAGCAGGACCGGGGTCGGATCGATACCACCGTCGCCATCTGGCCCACCGGCCAGCCGGAGAACCGCACCGAGTTCACCGACGAGTACGGCACGTCCGGCCGGGCGAACTCGCCTCGGATACCGGAGACCGCACTGGTCGACGGCACCTCGTACGTCTGGCAGGCCAGCGTCGGCGACGGCAGGGACGTCTCGGCCTGGTCGAAGAAGTGCTACTTCACCTACGACCGCACCCGCCCGACCAGCCCGACGATCACCTCCTCGAACTACCCGGAGGATGACAGCGGCGAGCAGACCCCGATCGGTGTGCCGGGTGTGTTCACCTTCTCCGGCAACGGGGACAAGGACGTCGCCGGGTTCGCCTACTCCTGGTCGGAGCTTGGCGTACCGGCCTGCTCGTACAGCGGCGAGTTCGGGCAGTTGGAGTGCACCAGCCCGTTCGACGGCCCCGACACCGTACGGGCCAACCGGCCGGGCGGCTCGGCCACAGTCACCCTGAGCCCGGACCGCTACGGCCCCCAGCGGCTGTACGTCCGCACGTTGGACCTGGCCGGAAACGTCTCGCCGACCGTGACGTACGACATCTTCGTCCCCAGTACGGCGCCGACGGTCACCGCGCTCAGCGGTCCGCCGGAGTGGAACCAGGAGGTACGACTGAAGTTCTCGCCCGCGGCCGGACTGACCGTCAACGGGTACGAGTACACACTGGACAACGGGGAGCCGCAGCGGCTCTACCCGGACAGTGAGGGGTACGCCTACCTCTCGTTCCAGGCCAGCAACGTCTACGGCCACCAGGTGACGGTGCGCAGTCACGGCGACAACGGGTTCGTCTCGTCGGAGGGGAACTGGTCCGTCAACTTCGGCCCGTGGCCCGGCGTACGGTCCGAGGTCTATCCGGCGGGCTGGGAGCCGGCCGGCGGTGTCGGCGTGCCGGGTGAGTTCGCGTTCTCGCCCCCGCCCGGCTGGACCGAGGTGGCGGCCTACCGGTACACCTTCGACGGCGGCGAGTCGACCGAACTGGCGGCCGGCCCCGACGGCCGGGCGACCATCACCTGGACGCCCACCGCAGCCGGTTGGATGACCCTGATCGTGTACGCGGTCCGCGCCGACGGCACCGTCAGCGACGACTCCAACTGGTATTCGTTCCTGGTGGCCGACACCGCCTGAGTTCCCGGGCTTGCATGATCGCGAAGAGTTTGGCCGGCGATGTCAGCCAGGCCGAACTCTTCGCGATCGGGAACAACTCGACTCACCGGCCGGATGTCCCAATGTCTCTATCATTGCGCCACGCGGGTACGGGCGACCGCGTTCGGGCTCGGAGCCGATCTGCCGGGGACGACCCAGACAAGCAAAAAGCCAGCGTTTCCGCTGGCCAGAAATGGTGATGGTGGAGCTGAGGGGACTCGAACCCCTGACCCCCTCGATGCGAACGAGGTGCGCTACCAGACTGCGCCACAGCCCCTCAACCGACTCGCGCCGGACGACCGACCCGCCGTCCGAATCTCAACGGCGAACCGGCGCCAAGGCTAACAGGTACGGCACCCACCGAGCCAATCCGCCCCCCGGCAAGCCGAATCCGACCGAGCAGGCTCAGGCGGAGTGCGAGCCGCGACCGGCCTCGTAGGGGCGACCACGCAGGCCACCCGAGCGGCGGTAGGAGACCGAGGCACGCGCCCGGCCCCCGCTGGCCGCCGCCGGCAGGTCCTCCCGCCGGTCCAGGCCCATCGCGGCCCGGCGTACCGCCTCGCGCTGGGCGGCCAGGCGGCGCTGCGCCTCCCGGCGGGCAGCCGCGCGGCGGGCCTGTTCGCGGCGCACCTCGGCCTGTCGGGCGGCGAGCCAGGCCGCCTCGCGGGCCTGGATCCGACGGCGTCGGCGTCCGGCGATGGCGCGGTTGCGCAGGTGTACGACGTACGCGGCGAGCAGTGCGCCGGTTACCGCGAAGCTGATCCAGAAACCGGGGCTGACCGCGATGACGCCGATCAGCTCGGCGAGGTTGAGCAGGAGCAGTGCGGCGAAGACCCGGCGGCGCCGGTAGACGGCGGGAGTGTGCCGGTGGACCCGGCGGCGGCGACGGGGGCGGGGGCCCGATCGGGGCACGGAACGCAGCCGGCTGGCCCGTCGGCCGGTGGCCGGGGGTGCGGAGACGGGGTCGGGCATTCCGTACACCGGGTTGTTGCCACCGGACAGATCGCCGCGCAGAGTAACCGTAAGAACACGCGACGGATTGAGCGGCTGCCGGCCCGGAACAGTACGGCGTCGCCGGCGGCGCGCAAGCACCCGCGCCGTCGACTGCGCCCGCTCCGCCACCAGCCGCTCGGTGGCGTCGTACCGGCGAACGAGCGCCGGTGCGAAAGCGAGCAGACCCGCGGCGGCGAGGACGGCGAGGAGCACCGAGGCCGGCACCCTCACCCCTCCCGTCACCCACGTCGGGTAACCCCGCCGGCCGTCCGGACCCCCGCCGAGCTGGCAGGGTCGTTACGACCGCCGGACAGTTACCACACATCCAGTTACTTCAGGTTACGGGCGGTGCACCAGGATCAACGTGCGCCGCGCCGATTACCACCAGCAACAATGATCAAGAAGCGACGGTACGGAGCCGGTGCCAGCGGGCCAGCAGACCACCCTCGGCCGCGACCTCCTCGCTGGTCATGGCGTACCCGATGTGGTCGCGCCAGGCGCCGTCGATGTGCATGTAACGCGGGTGGTACGACTCCTCACGGAAGCCGAGCTTCTCCACCACCCGGCGGGACGGGCCGTTCTCCGGCCGGATGTTGACCTCGATCCGGTGCAGCCCACCGGGGCCGAAGGCGTGGTCGGCGACGAGCGCCAGCGCGGTCGGGATCACCCCGCGCCCGGCCACCCGCGCGTCCACCCAGTAGCCGACGTACGCGGAGCAGAACGCCCGGCGGACGATGTTGCCGAGGTTGATGTGCCCGACCAGCCGCTCCCGCCCGTGCTCGCGCAGGCAGACCGCGAACGGCATGCTCTCGCCACGGCGGGCCGAACGGCGCTGGTCCCGGTAGACGTACCGGAACGCGATCGGCGAGTTCAGTTCGTTCCAGCCACCCTGCGGGGCGGTCTCCCACGGCGCCAGCCACGCCTGGTTCGCCCGGCGCACCTCCGACCAGGACGCGGCATCCCCGCGCTTGTACGGCCGCAGCAGCACCGCGCCGTCGGCCAGCGCCACCGGCCAGCCCGGTGTTCCGATCAGGCTCATCGGCGCCGGTCCAGCAGCAGCACGTCCACGGTGGAGCCGGCGGCCGCCGTCGTGACCCGCTCCCCGAGCACCAGCAGGCCGTTCGCCTCGGCCAGCCCGGCCAGGGTGTGCGGACCGCCGCGCAGCGGCTGGACGGTGTAACCGCCGCCGCGCCGCTCGGCGACGTGCGCGGGGCGGAACTCGCGCAGCCCGCCGGGGGACGACACGGTCTCCAGCAGGTGCGCGCGTACGCTCGGCCGGAACACCGGCTCGGCGCCAGCGAGCAGCTGGATCGCCGGGCGGGCCAGCATCTCGAAGCCGATCAACGCGGCACCGGGTTCACCGGGCAGACAGACCACCGGAACCTCCTCGGCACCGACCGTACCGAATCCGAGGGCACTACCGGGGTACAGGGCCACCTCGGTGAAGGTCACCGGCCCGGCCCGGCCGGCGTCGCGGCGGGACAGGATGCGCCGGACCATGTCGCCGGGGCCGGTGCCGGTACCACCGGTGGTGATGATCAGATCCGCCCGCAGGGTCTGGTCCTCCAGCAGGCCGCGCAGCCCCTCCGGGTCGTCGTCGCAGATCCCGACCCGGTACGCGAGCGCCCCGACCTCGGCCGCGGCGGCGGTCAGCGCGTGCGAGTTGGTGTCCACCACCTGACCGGGCTGGCTCGGTCGGCCCACCTCGACGAGTTCGTCACCGGTCGCCACGATCACCACCCGAGGGCTCGGCCGGACCACCACGTGCCCGATACCGGTGGCGGCGAACACCGCGACCAGCGCCGGTGAGACGTACGTGCCGGAGCGGGCGAGCAGTGCCCCGGCCGGCATCTCCTCCCCGGCCCGGCGCAGGCCGTACCCGCGTTTCGGCACCCGGAAGATCTCCACCGCGGCCATGCCCTGGTCGGTCCACTCGACCGGGACGACGACGTCGGCGGCGATCGGCAGCGGGGACCCGGCCGCCACCGAGAAGCAGGAGCCGGGGGTGAGCCGGACCGGGCGCCAACTCGCCGCCCCCAGGTCGCCGACGACGTTGAGCCGCACCGGGCGGGTGTCGCCGGGGCGGCCACGACCGGGTGCGCCGGTGCCGGGCGGGATGAAGCCGCCGCCCCGCCCGGCACCGGCGAGGTCCTCCCAGCGGGCCGCGTACCCGTCGATCGCGGCCTGGTCGAACGCCGGGTACGGATGCGGCGCGAGAACGTCCTCGGCGAGCACGTTCCCGTACGCCTGGGTGAGGTCGAGGTCGAGCGGGGGCAGCGCTCGCAGCCTGCGCAGCGTGCTGCCCAGGTATTCGGCGAGCGGCGTCAGCTCGTTAGCGGCCGCCTCGGCATCGGCCGTGGCTGTCATGTATTGCGCCCGCCGAACGCCTCCGAGTTGACGAAGTCGGCGAGCCACTGCCGGAACTCCCGGCCCAGGTCGTCGCGCTGGCTGGCGAGTTGCACCACCGCCTGGAGGTAGCCCAGTGGCATGCCGGTGTCGAACCGGGTGCCCCGGTAGACGATGGCGTGCACCGGGGTGCCCTCGTCCAGCAGCGTCGCCATCGCGTCGGTGAGCTGGATCTCGCCGCCGCTGCCCGGCCCGGTACGCCGGATCGCCTCGAAGATCTTGCCCGGCAGGATGTACCGGCCGAGTACGGCGAGGTTGCTCGGCGCGTCCTCCGGTGCCGGCTTCTCCACCAGGCCGGTCACCCGGACCACCTCGCCGAGGTCGGTCAGCTCCGGCTCGGCGGGGGCGACCGAGGCGATGCCGTACCGCTTGGTCTCCTCCGGCGGCACCTCCATGAACGCCAGCACGATGCCGTCGGTACGGGCCTGTAGGTCGAGCATGGCCGGCAGCAGCGGCTCGGCCAGGTCCACGAACTCGTCGCCGAGCAGTACGGCGAACGGCGCCTCGGTGCCCACGTGCGCCTCGGCGCAGCCGATCGCGTGGCCGAGCCCGAGCGGCTCGTGCTGCCGGGAGGTGAAGATCTCGACCAGCTGGCTGGGCTTGCGTACCGCTTCCAGCCGCTTCAGGTCACCCTTCTTCTCCAGGTGCGCCTCCAGCGACGGCGAGCGGTCGAAGTGATCCACCATGGAAGTCTTGCCCCGGCCGGTGACCAGCAGGACGTCACGGATACCGGCTGCGGCGGCCTCCTCGATGATGTACTGAAGTACCGGGCGGTCCACCACCGGCAGCAGTTCCTTGGGAACCGCCTTGGTGGCGGGCAGGAATCGGGTGGCCAGACCCGCGGCGGGGATCACCGCCTTGACGGCCCGTCCGGGGGTCGCGCTGGAGGTCGTTCCTGGGGACGCTGAGTGCTCCGACATGCCGCGAGACTATCGGCCACGGCCCTGGCGCGGCGGGTGCGGCCCGGAAGACGCGCCGCCATCGCCCGGACCAGGGTGCCCGCCGGCCCGGGGCAGTCCGTCGTCCGGCGTCGCCGCCGCGGCCGGCACCGGCATCTCCTGCACCGTCGGGCCGTCGCCGGCCGTCGCCACCCGGTGGGTGTCCCGCCCGCCCGCCTTCGCCGCGTACAGGGCGCCGTCGGCCGCGTCGAGCATTCGGGCCGCGGTGGTGGCGTGGTGCGGATAGACGGCGATGCCGATGGAGACGGTGACCGGGACGAGGGCCCGGGGTGCCGCCGACACCGATCCCGGCGGCGGGGGGATCGCGATCGGCGTGTCCCGGACCGCCGCGCCGAGCCGTTCGGCGACGGTGACCGCGCCGCGCGCGTCGGTCTCCGGCAGCAGCAGGACGAACTCCTCGCCACCCTGCCGGAACGCGAGGTCGACCTCCCGGATCACCCCCCGGATCCGGCGGGCGAACTCGGTCAGCACCACGTCCCCGGCCGCGTGCCCGTAGGTGTCGTTGACCTCCTTGAAGCGGTCCAGGTCCAGCACCAGCAGGCTGATCATGCGACCGAACCGGCTGGCCCGCTCGACCTCGCGACGTACCGACTCCTTCAGGTAGCGGTAGTTCCACAACCCGGTCAGCGGATCGGTCAGCGACAGCCGCTGCGCCTCCTCGTGCACCCGTACGTTGTCCACCGCCACCGCCGCGTGGCAGGCGAAGCTGCGCAGGGTGACCAGGTCGGTGTCGTCGAAGTCGTCGGAGCCGTGCCGGTCGTAGAGGACCAGCACGCCGAGGGTGGCGGCGGCCGGGGCCGGGACGAGTGGATCGGCCGGGTGCTGCGGCGGCGGGCCGGCCGAACCGGGGGCGGCGAACGGCACCGCCAGGTACGTCCGGCAGTCCGGTTCGTACCCGTCCCGGTGCGGCCCGTCCCGCTCGATCCGGCCGCGCAGCGGCTCCCCGGTGGCCGCGACCGTGCCGAGTACGCCGGCACCGAGCGGCACCCGGACCGCCTCCGGATCCGCCGCCGGTGGACCGTCCAGCCCCTCGGCGCACTGGCCGACCAGGGTGCCGTCGTCCGGGTCGAGCAGGAGCAGCAGGCCGGCCCGCGCGCCGGTGGCGACCAGCGCGGTCTGGAGGATGACCTGGAGGATCCGGTGCAGGTCGTGGGTGCTGGCGAGGGTGTCGCCGAGCAGCGCCAGGTGGCCCCGGAGCTGGTCCCGGCTGGTGGTCAGGGCGTGCACGTAGGACTGGGTCTCGCGGGTCATCCGGTTGAAGGTCCGGGCCAGCCGGCCGACCTCGTCCGGCCGGTTCACCGGCACCCTGGCGGTCAGGTCCCCGTCGGCGACCCGGTCGACGGCGAGCGCCAGTTCGGACAGCGGGCGGGTGGTCGAGCGGGCCAGCCGCCAGGCCGCCAGTACGGCGAGTAGTCCGGCGAGCAGCACCGCCCCGGCGATGATGGCGTAGATGTCCCGCGGCGGGTTCGGCGGTACGGACAGCACCAGCGGCAGCGGCTGGCCGGGTGACGGGCCGACCCGCCGGACGTACCGGCCGGTGTCGGTCTCGCCGACCGCGTCCCCGTCCAGCCGGCGGGCGGCGACCAGCACCGCGTCCCGGCTGCCGCTGTGCTCGGTGCTCTGGATGGCGGTGCCCGGCGCCGGTTCACCCCGGCAGAGGGTGACGGCGGTGCCGGTGGCCGCCGCGAGCCGGGAGACGAATTCGGGGTCGAGGCGTTGGGCCGCCCACACCGCGCCGATCGAGCCGCCGGCCGGGTCGCGCAGCTCGACCCGTACCGCGAGGGCCTGGATCGCGGCACTGACCGGGTAGCCGCCGGCGCAGTCCGCCCACGGCGCGCCCGGCGCGGCCGGGGTGAGCAGGGTGGTGCCGCCGACGGCGTCGGTGACCCGGATCGCGACGGCGAGGCCGCGGGCGATCACCTGCCGGGCGGCGACGGCCCGGACGACCGGCTCGCCGGCCACCGCGACGGCGTCGGCGGCCGCGTAGAGCTGCTGGCAGAGGGCGCTGACCGAGGTGCGTACGGTGGTGGCGGCGAGGTCGAGCCGCTCCCGTGACCGGTGGTCGTTGACCACGGCGACGGTTCCACCGGCGAAGAACGCGCCGAGCAGCACCGGGCCGAGCACGACGGCGAGGAAGGCGGTGGTCAGCCGTCCACGCAGCGTCACTTTTTCCCCCGGGAAGTTCCGCGTTCGTTGCTGGGATGCTGGGCATCGCCCGACATAGGCAACTGGAGTTACCGCAGGAGTGTTACGTGCCGGATTTTCCGGATGAAGCGGAAGTGACTGACGAGACCCATGGGGAGAAGGTCGCCCTGCGGGCCGTCCTGCTCGCCCGCCGCCGGGCGCTGCCGGCCCCGGACCGGGCCGCCGCCGCCGCGCTCGTCCAGGCCGAGCTGACCCATCTGGTACGCCGAAGCGCGCCGCGCCGGATCACCGCGTACGTTCCGGTCGGCTCCGAACCCGGCGGCCCGAACCTGCCCGAGCACCTGCTCGCCGCACTCGTCCTTGCTGCTCCCGACACCGCTGGGCTCGGTTCGGGCGGGCTCGGTTCGGGCGGGCTCGGTTCGGGCGGTGAGCTGTTGCTGCCGGTGCTTCGGGCCGATCTGGACCTGGACTGGGCCCGTTATTCCGGGTCCGGATCGGGCGGGACGCTGGTGGCCGCCGGGCGGGGGCTGCGCGAGCCGTCCGGCGCCCGGCTGGGCACCGGCGCGATCGGCACCGCGGAGCTGGTGATCGTGCCCGCGCTGGCGGTGGACCGTCGCGGCGTCCGGCTGGGTCGGGGCGGCGGCTCGTACGACCGGGCACTGGCCCGGGTCGGGCCCGGCGCGCTGATCGTGGCCCTGTTGCACGACGGTGAGCTGGTCGACCGGGTGCCGGCGCAGCCGCACGACCGTCCGGTCCACGCCGTGATCACCCCGGCGGACGGGTTCCACCGGCTCGGCCGCGGGTGAGCCGGTCCGGGGCCAGCGTCACGCCGGACACCTCGGGTGGACGAAAATGGGTCCGATGACGCACCATTGGCACTCGGATACGACGAGTGCCAAACGAAAAGCAAGATCCGGAGGAGACCGTGCCCACGTACCAGTACGCCTGCACCGCGTGTGGCCAGCAGCTTGAGGCGGTGCAGTCGTTCACCGACGCGCCGCTGACGGAGTGCCCGGCCTGCGCGGGGCGGCTGCGCAAGGTGTTCAACTCGGTCGGCATCGTCTTCAAGGGCTCGGGCTTCTACCGCACCGACTCCCGTACGACCGGGTCGGACACCGTTGCCGGGGGCGGCTCGACCCCGGCCAAGTCGGAGTCCTCGACCAAGTCGGAGTCCTCGACCGGGTCCGGTTCGACCTCGTCCGGCTCGACGTCGTCGGGCAACGGCGGGTCGGGCAGCGGCGGTTCCGGCAACGGCTCCGGCGGCGGATCCGCCAGTACGTCGAAGTCGACGGCGGGCACGAGCAGCTCCGGCGGCTCATCGTCCGGCAGCGCCGCTTAGCAGATCCACAGCCCGACACCGGAGTTATCCACAACCCGCCGAGTTATCCACAACGGTGAACCGGGCGCCCACGCGCCCGGTTTCCGTACGCCTAGCCTCCTGCCCACCGGAGTACGCCCGCACCGGGCGCCCGGCTCGAACGGGAGGCAGACCGATGGCGACTCCACCCCGGCCGGGACGGCGACCCCCGTCGCTGTCGCCGTCCCGCTGGCCGACCCCGCCCCGGCGCGGTACGGCACTCCGCCTGGCCCTGGCCGCCCTGCTGCTCGCCCTCGCCGCCGGGGTGCTCTACGCCCGCGAGCCGCAGTCTCCCTGCCCCCGGGCCACCGCCGCCGGACCGGACGCGTCACCCCCGGCCGGCGCCGCCGACCCGCCCGGCCACCCGTCATCGGGTCCCGGCTCGTCAGCGACTCCCCCGGCACCGCCGCCCGACCCGGCGCCGCCGGCCGGTGCCGGACTGCCCGCCGGTTCGGCGCCGTCGGGCGGGGACAGGTTGCCGCTGCCGGCGGGCACGGTCGGGGTGCCGATCCGGCTGACCGAGCCGGCCGCGCTCGCCGTCGTACGGCCGGGCACGCGGGTGGACCTGCTCGCCGCCGGCACCGGTTCCCGGCCGACCGGTCCGACCCTGGTCGCCGCGCGAGCGGTGGTGCTGGATGTGCTGACGGCCGACGCCGCGCCGGACGGGACGGGCGCCCTCTACCTCGCGCTGACGCCCGGCGAGGCGCATCGCGCGATCGCCCTGCCCGACGACACCCGCTTCGCGATCATGGTGCGGGAATAGCCGCCCCCACCGGATCGGACCCATCCAAGCCACCAAGTGCCAGACGAATAACTCCTACCCCTGGCTGGTCGTCGTCCTGGCGCGACGATCTTGCACTTGTGGTGGCGAACAAATCCGGATGAGGGGCCTAATTCGGGCGCCACAAGTGCAAGATCGTCGACGAAGTCGGTGGAGTGGGTATCGGCGGGAGTTGGGGGATTACCGTCTAGTCCCAGTGCGGTGGGCGGTCGGCGAGCAGCCGCTCGTCGTTGGAACTCGAACGCTCGCCCCAGCCCCGGTCGGTGTCGTCGGCCGACTGCTCGGGGATCACCACGAAGTCGTCCTCGGAGAGATCGACCGTACGCTCGCCGTCCAGGCCGGTGCCGGCCGACCGGGGCTCGTCCACGCTTTTCACGCTCAGTAGCGTACCCACCCGGGCACTCGGGCCGGTGTGCGCCGGCTCGTACCTCGATCGCTCGGGTAGCGTCGAACGCCGTGACCTCCCCCAGCGACGAGCCCATCGACGACAGCTTCTGGCGGCGGCCGGCCGAACCCGCGACGGGCTCGCCCGATACACCCCCGGCAGACTCCCCCGGTCCCCCGCCGGTCACCTCCCCGGACGGCATCGCCGAACCGTCACCGCGGCCGGCGGAACCGCCGCCGACCGGGCCGCCGTCGGCACCACAGCCTTCGGCCGGGCATGCACCGGCAGCGCGGCCACCGCTGGGCCGGGCACCCGCGGCGCAGCCGGCAGGCGAGCAGGCGACGGCGCCACCGGTGTCGACCGGGCCGTCACCCGCCGCGCCGGCGCCGTACCCTGCTCGGGCCGCCATGCTGCCGCCGCCCTCGTTCGCCGGGGGACCGGCGGGCCCGCCGCCGGCGCCCTACTTCGGGCCGCCGCCGGGCGTGGTGTCCGGCCCGCCGCCGGTGGCACCCGGAGCGGGCGGCTATCCGGGGCCGCCGCAGAGCCCCGTGCCGCCACCGGGCTGGCGACCGCCGGTGCACGTACAGCCGGCGCCGCCGCGTCCGCTGCCGGCCCAGGACATACCCACACTGGAGGCGCAGGAGGCGAGCGCCCGGACGCTGACCTACGGCATCGGGCTGATCACCGGGGCGGTCCTGCTCGTGGTGATGTGTCTGCTCTGCTCCCGCCTGCTGTTCTGAGCCATGCCGCCGGTCGCCGCCGAAGTCCGGACCGGCGCGGGCTAGAGCACCCCGTTCCAGACCACCTGGGCGCCCGAGTCGCCGGTCAGGTAGACGTAGACGGCGCTGAGCACACCCAGCACGATCACCAGACCGGTGACCACCAGCGTCACCCAGCCCGGCAGGTTCGCGCCCCGGGCGCTGGTGACGTAGAGCAGCAGGCCGGCGACGATGCCCAGCCCGAGGGCGAACCAGAACAGCAGGTCGCCGTACCCCTGGTGTTCGGTGAGCTGGGCGACGATCGGCGGCGGGTAGCCCTTGGCGATCAGCGCCTCAAGCAGTTCCTCGCCGGAGAGCTTCGCGAACAGCGCCGAGGCCGGCGCGACCACGGCCAGGAACGCCACCGCCCAACCGATCCTGGCGCGGAACCGGGGCAGGATCCCGTACCCGATCGACAGCAGCACCAGCAGCGGTACGAACACCACCGCCGCGTGCACGACCAACGGATGTACGGGAAGGCCCATGATTTCCAGGAACACGACAACCTCCTCCAGCGGCCGACCACACCGCGAGCCACGGTACGTATAGATCGGGAACGCTTCCCTCAACAGTCGTACACGAAGGCGGAGCCGCTACGGTTCACCCCGGTTCGCAACTCGCCGCTGACCAGGGCCGGGTGCTGTGCCGCACGCCACCGTGCCCGGCGACGGCTTGATGGCTCCGCATACCCGTGCTGTTATTGCCTCATGACGGGCGAGGAGATGCTCCGGTCGAGGGGCCTGCGGGTCACCCGGCCGCGTCTCGCCGTGCTTGAGGTGCTCGCCGCCGGTGGGCACCTGGAGGTCGACGAGATCCTGCGGCGGGTCCGCCGGCGCCTCGACTCGGTCTCCACCCAGGCGGTCTACGACGTGCTCGGCGCGCTGTCGCGGGCCGGGTTGTCCCGACGGATCGAACCGGCCGGCGGCCCGGCGCGGTACGAGGCACGGGCCGGTGACAACCACCACCACGTCGTCTGCCGCAGCTGTGGCGAGATCGAGGATGTCGACTGCGCCCACGGCGCGGCGCCCTGTCTCGACCCGGACAACGCCGGTGGCTTCGAGGTCGACGAGGCCGAGGTCACCTTCTGGGGTCTCTGCCCGAATTGCCAGCAGCGCCGCAGCGCCGACCAGTAGGACGTCGGCCGGCAAGGCCGCGACCGGCGCTTCGATGGTGGCACCCTTGGCTGATGAACCCGGACGATCCGCCGGTGGACCCGGAGCACGACCCGGAGCACGAGGACGACCTCGGCCTGTTCGGTCCGGGCTCGGTCACCTGGAAGGTGCACCGGGAGCCGATCCTGCTCGTCGCCGGGCTCCGCTCCCTCTACCTTCAGGCACTGCATCCACGGGCGGTCGCCGGGGTGGCCCAGAACAGCAGTTTCAAGTCGGACCCGTGGGGTCGACTGATCCGCACCTCCCGGTACGTCGGCACCACCATCTACGGCACCACGGCGCAGGCACAGGCCGCCGGGCGGCGGTTGACCGCACTGCACTCCCGGATGCGGGCCCGGGACCCGGAGACCGGACAGGAGTTCCGGATCGACTCCCCGGACCTGCTGCGCTGGGTGCACGTGACCGAGGTGGAGTCGTTCCTCAGCACGGCCCGGCGGGCCGGCCTGCGGTTGTCCGACGCCGAGACCGACGGCTACTACGCCGAGCAGCGGCGGGCCGCCGCCCTGGTCGGCCTCGACCCGGCCACCGTGCCCGGCTCGGCTGCCGCCGTCGCCGACTACTACCGCGAGGTCCGGCCCGAGCTGCGGATGACCAGGGACGGGGCCGAGACCGCGTTCTTCCTCACCGCGCCGCCGATCCCGTGGAAGGTGAGCCGGCCGGCGCGGCTGGGGCTGAGCCTGGGTCCGCCCCGATTGGCCTATTTCGGGATCGCCGGCATCGCGTTCGGCCTGCTGCCGCCCTGGGCCCGGCGGCTCTACGGCGGCCTCGGCCTGTCGACCACGGACCGGTCGGCCGAACTCAGTGCCCGGACGTTGCGGCTGGCGCTGAACGCGATTCCGCGCCGGTACATGGAGGGACCGATCTACCGGGCGGCACAGGCTCGGGCCGCCCGACTGGCCGGCCCCGGATAGGTTCCCGGCCGACCGGTGCCGGTCCTACCGGTTCTGGTTGTCGTCCGGTCCGGCCGGCGCCACCGGGAGCAGGGTGCGCTCGACGGCCGCCCACGGTTCCTTGGCCTGGGCGGTGGCCCCGCCGGGGCAGGTACGCCGGAAGTCGCACCAGGCGCAGCCGGGCCCCGGGGCGACCGGGAACGCCTCGTCCGGGTCGGTGCCGTCGGTGATCGCCCGTTCGGCGGCCATGATGTCGCGGGCGGTGTCCTCGGCCCGGCTCACCTGACGGGCGATCGACTCCGGGGTGTGGTCGAACGCGGCGACCGTTCCACTGGGCAGGTGGTGCAGTTCGACCCGGCGGCACGGGCGGCGGAACACCCGCTCGGCCGCGTACGCGTAGAGGGCGAGTGCCTGCGAGCCGCGGGCGTCGTCGACGTCCTGTCCGGTACGGCCGGTCTTGTAGTCGACGATCGCCAGTTCGGGGCCGTCGGGGCCGGTGCGGGCGTCGATCCGGTCGGCCCGGCCGTTGAACGCCAGCACCGAGGTCTTGACCGCGACCACCCGTTCCACCCCGAGCGGGTCGACCCCCGGCTCCAGTGTGTCCACATAGGATTCGAGCCAGTGCAGCGCCCGGCGGTACGCGGTCCGCTCCTGCTCGTCGTCGCGGTAACCCTCGCCGACCCAGGTGCCCTTGAGCAGCACCGGCAGCGCCTCCGGGCGGCGTTTCGCCTCGGGCAGGGCATACCAGTTGCGCAGCGCGGTGTGCACGCTCGCGCCGAGCGAGTTGTGCGCCCACGGCGGCCCCTTGACCGGTGCGGGCCGGTCGACGTACGAGTAGCGGTAGCGGCGGGGGCAGTCGGTGTAGCTACCGAGTTTGCTCGGCGTACAGACAAAGAGCCGTTCCGGCATCCCCTCGAAGCCCAACTGCTCCGGCTCGTTGCCTCGCGGGCGTGGGGTCCGGTTACCAGGGGAGGTTGGTCTGCGCACGGACCCGATCCTGCCATCCACCACCGACACTCCGGTCGATGCCCGCTCGGTACGCGCGTCGGCGCCGGCCACCGCCACCCGGCACGGCGGTCAGGACGCCTGTTGGAACACCTTGACGAAGGCGCCGACCGCGTCGGCGATGAGCTGGACCGCGATGGCGGCGAGCAGCAGACCGGCGATCCGGGTGAGCACCTCGATGCCGCTGGGCCGCAGCACCCGTACGATGCCGCCGGAGAACCGCAGGGTGAGCCAGACGGCGACCATCACCGCGACAATGCCGACCGCGATGGCGAGCTGGTCGGAGAGGCCGTCGGCGCCCTGGACGAAGAGCATGGTCGCGACGATCGCGCCCGGCCCGGCGAGCAACGGGGTGCCCAGCGGCACCAGCGCGATGTTGGAGGTGGTCTGCTGGCCGGGGTCGTCGGCCTTGCCGGTGAGCAGTTCGAGCGCCACCAGGACCAGCAGCAACCCGCCGGCACCCTGTAGGGCGGGCAGCGACACGTGCAGGTAGTCGAGGATCGTCTGGCCGGCGACCGCGAAGATCACGATCACCCCGAGGGCGAGCGTCACCGCCTGCCGCGCCGCCCGGTGTCGTTCGCGGGCGGCGAGCGGTCCGGTCAGGGCGAGGAAGATCGGCACCATACCCGGCGGGTCCATGATGACCAGCAGGGTGACGAACACCTCCACGAAGAGCTTGAGATCCACGCGGACACGGTAGTTGGCCGGCCGGGTTATCCCACGTCGATGTGCGCGAGGCCACCGCGGTCATCGCCACCGATCAGGACGAACCAGTCGGCGGGCCGCCGATCAGGACGAAGAAACCACGGGTACGCCGGTCGCCGCACCCACTATCCGCTCGTACGCCGGCACCGACGTGGTGAACGCGCCCAGCCGTACGGTCTTGTGCTCGCCGTGGAAGTCCGACGAGCCCGTCACCACCAGTCCCAGTTGCGCCGCGAGCCGCCGTACGTGCGCCTGCTCGGCCGGGGAGTGGTCCTCGTGGTCGGCTTCCAGCCCGAACAGTCCGGCGGCGGCCAGCTCGACGATCAGCGAGTCCGGCACCACCTCGCCGCGCCGGGTGGCCCGGGGGTGGGCGAAGACCGTCACCCCGCCGGCCTCGCGGACCAGTCGGATCGCGCGGAAGACGTCCAGGTCGTCCTTTGGCGCTCGGTAACGCCAGCCGAGCCACCTCGGTTCGAACGCCTCGCTGGTGCTGGCGACCAGGCCGGCCCGGATCAGCGCCTGCGCGATGTGCGGCCGGCCGACCGTGCCACCGGCCGCCCGCGCCTGGATGTCGGTCCAGTCGACGTCGATCCCGTCGGCCCGCAGCGACTCGACGATCAGCTCGGCCCGGACCTCGCGGGCGGCCCGGATCCGGGTCAGCTCGGCGACGAGTTCCGGGGCGGTCGGGTCGAAGAGGTAGGCGAGCAGGTGCAGGGCGATCGACGGCTCGGTGCCGTACCAGCGGCAGGAGAGTTCGGCTCCGCGTACGAGGGTCAGGCCCGGCGGTAGGGCGGCGACCGCCGGCGCCCAGCCGATGGTGGTGTCGTGGTCGGTGATCGCCACCGTGTCGAGGCCGGCGCGGGCCGCGGCCCGCATCAACTCGGCCGGGGTGAGCGTGCCGTCGCTGGCGGTCGAGTGGGCGTGCAGGTCGATCCGCGCGTCCGGACCGGGCATGGGCAGGGGGTTCGGTGCGGACGAAATCACTGGTACCAGGCTACCGGCAGGCCGGACGTCCCCGGTCGGCCGGCCGAACCGGCACCCGTCGGGCCCTGTTCGACCGGCCCGGACGGGATTCGTCGGGCCCCGCTCGACCGCCCCGAACGGGGACCGCCGGATCCCGGTCGGCCCGACCTCGGGCCGCCGTACCCCGGTCAGCCGGCCGAACCGGCGACCACCAGCAGGCGGTCGTTCGCCCCGGTCTCGGGCACCGGAAGCCGGTCGACCACCGGGTCGGGACCGGGCAGCCGGTAAGGCGAGACCCGGAGCAGCGGGCCTCGCTCCCCGGCGTGCAGCAGCAGCCCGCCGGTGGTCCAGGCCACCGGTCCGGTCAGCCTCGGCCCGGCCGCCCGGACCACCGGCGCCGGCCCGAACACGGTGGTCAGGTCGATCATCAGGGCCAGTTCGGCGGAGGCGTTCCCGGCACCGGCGGTGTCGCCGAACCAGTGCGCGAACACCCCGTTGGCGACCAGCCAGCGGCCGTCCGGGGAGATGGTGCCGCGACCGCCGGGGGCGAGCGGCAGGGCGCAGGTCACCCTGGTCGTGGCCAGTTCCCGGGCCGCGTCCAGCAGGCCCAGGCAGGGCCGCCCACCGTCCGCCGCCGGCAGCTGTCCGACCACGGTACGGCCGTCCGGTAGCGCCCCGTAGACGGTGACCGCCGGATCCCGTCCGGACCACCGGTACCCGCCCCGCTCCGGCCACCACAGGTCGTAGCGCTGGTCCGGGTCGGGCCCGCGGACCAGCACCGCGGCACCGGCGAACCCGGTCGGTACGACCCGGTCCGGTGCGCCGGTACGCCGGACCGGACCGAGTCGGCCCCCGTCGACCGGGGCGACGAGGAGTTGGTCGCCGTCCCGCCAGGCGACCCGCCGGCCGTCCGGCGCCACCGCCACCGCCACCGGCCCGGCCAGCAGCGGTGCCGGCGGGCCGGCGTTGGGGACGTACCAGAGCGTGGATCCGCCGGCCGGGTGGGTGCCCACCACCAGCCAGCCGCCGGGGGTCCGGCTCGCCTGCGCCACCGGCCCGACCGCGCCGAGGTCGACCAGTTCGCCGGTGGCCGTACGCAGTCCTGCCGGCACCACGACGTCGACCGGCAGGGCAACGCCACCGGGTGGCCGGGCGGGTTTCGACGGGTCCCCGACCGACAGCCCGCCGACCCCGGCCAGTACGCAGATCAGCAGCACACTCGCGGCTCCCGTGGCGGTACGCCGCCGCCGGATCCGCCGCCCCCGCCGCCGTACGGCCTCGGCCAGCTCGTCGGCCCGGACCCGATAGCGGTACGCGGCCACCGGCGGTGGGTCGGCGGCTCCCGGCCCGGTGCCGGCCCGCTCGGCCAGGCACTCCCGCAGCACCCGTTCCAACCTGCCCGTGGTCACACTGCTTGGACGCCCCGGCCCCGATTCCCGGTTGTCGTCAGCCGGTTGTCGTCAGCCCGTAGGCGGCTCGGTGGTGGTCAGCCGGTGGAGGGCTGGGCGGTGATCAGCCGGTGGAGGGCTGGGCGGTGATCAGCTTCGGCACGAACTGCCACTGGGCGGTCACCCCGGCCGGCAGCGGCACCACCCGTTGGGTGCCATCGGTCCCGCACCGGACCACACCCCGGTCGTCGGCGGTCAGCAGGGTCCGGCTGTCGGCCCAGGCCGGCGGGACGGTGGTACGGACCGGGCAGGCCACCGCCTCGGGGCGCCCGGCCACCGTCGGCGTCAGGTCGACCAGGCGCACCTCCATCGCCCGGGGATCGGCGAGCCAGCCGCCGTCCGGGGTGGTCCGGTCCCCGGTGGTACCGCGTTCGAGGTCCAGCCCACAGGTGCCGGTCCGCTGGAACGCCAGACCGGCGCCGGCCGCCACCAGGTCGGCCACGCACGGCGGCTGGTCACCGGTCGCGCGTACGAGCCCGCGCAGGGCGTTGCCGTTGCCGCCGTAGACCGCCGTGACATCGGTGTTCCAGTTCGGCCGGTACGCCCGCTGGGGATCCACCACGTCGAAGCCACCGGTGTCGGCGGTCACCACCACGGACCGGTCGAGGAAGGCCACCGGCGAGATGCCGGCCGGCACGTCGACCCTCGTCCGTACGGCGAGGCCGGTGGCGCTGACCCGGGCCACGTAGAGCGCGGTGTCGATGACGAAGGCGAGCTGGTCCCCGCCGGGGTTCAGCGCCCACCGGTCCCGGTTGCCGCTGAGTGAGATCGAGCTGCCGTCGGTACGCAGGAACCGGATCCCGTCGGTTCCGCCGTACACCCAGCCGGTGGGGACCCGGTAGATCCGGGTCACCCTGCCGACCCCGGTCAGCGGCAGCGTACGGCCGTCGGTGGTCCAGAGCCGGTCGGTGGCCCAGAGGTCCAGGCCGACGCCGGTGTCGGTGGTGGGGCGCGGCTCGACCGGCGGGCCGCTGGGGGTGGCATCCGGCTGGCCGTTGAAGGCGATCACCGACTCGCCCGGGTCGGCGTTGCCGCCGGAGATGTCCCGTAGCGAGACGATCCCGCCGACGGTGACCAGCAGCGCGAGCGCGGCGGCGACCGACGAGGCGGCGGTTCGGCGTCGTCGGGCCGCCCGCCCGCGACGGATGGCGACGCTGGCCGGGTCGTTGATCAGGGGCGGGGACTGGACCTGTTCGGCGAACATGCCCCGCAGCGAGTCCTCAAGCATCGTCATCGGCCCTCGCCCCGGGCCGCCGGCCCGGCTGGTGCCGGTGCCCCGGGCACGGTCGTCACCGGCAGCCGGGCCGACGCGGTACGCGGCACGGCCGGCACCCGACGTGGCGCGGGTACGGCTGCCGGGGCGGCGCCGCGTGCTCCACCCGGACCGGCGGTCGACCCGGTGTCGGTCCGCCCCCTGGCCGGCGAGCCGTGAGCGGATGCCCCGGCGGCAGCGGGTGCCCCGGCAGCAGCGGCGGTACGGGCGGCGAGGGCGGCCTGCGTTCCGAGGGCCGTCGCCGAGCCCGGCTGTTCCTCGCCGAGGCGGCGGCGCAGCGTGTTGAGCGCCCGGAAGGTCTGGCTCTTGACCGTGCCGGGCGAGATGTTGAGCATCGCGGCGGTCTGCGCCTCGGTCATGTCCTCGTAGAAGCGGAGCACCAGGACGGCCCGCTGCCGGGCCGGCAGGGTCCGTACGTGCCGCCAGAGGGCGTCACGTTCCAGCTGCTCCTCGATCATGTCCGGGGCCGGCCGCTCGGGCAGCACCTCGGTCGGGCGCTCGCCGTGCCAGCGCCGCCGCCACCAACTCGTCGCGGTGTTGACCAGCACCCGCCGCGCGTACGGCTCGACCGCCTCGATCTCGCCGAGCCGCTTCCAGGCCAGGTACGTCTTGGTCAGCGCGGTCTGCAACAGGTCCTCGGCCGTCGCCCAGTCCCCCGCCAGCAGGTACGCGGTACGCAGCAGGGCGGCGGATCGGGCCGCGACGAACTCGCGGAACTCGTCTTCCAGGTCTGCCCTGGCCGCCACCTGTCGCCTCCCCGAAGCTGTACCAACCGTCAGGTTGTCACAGCCAGGGCCGTCGAGTCGACGGCGATCAGTGCGGGTTCCCTCCGATTTTCGGTTGGAAGTCCCGCACCCATCGCACAGTCTCGGCTACACCGAGCTACGCTCCGTCGTCGGCCTTGGCCTCGTCGGCTTCCTTGCCGAGCCGCGCCTCGACCGCCTGCGGCTCGTACATTTCCTCGACCACACGCAGGTAGAGCTCGTTCGGGTTGGGCAGGTACTTGACCTCGCGCAACGCCTGGTCCTGACCGGCCGACTCCAGCACGAAGGTGCCGTAGTTGAGGGTCCGGCCCAGCGGCGACTGCTCGTACTTCATGTCGGTGACCCGGGCCAGCGGCATCATCGCGACCCGCCGGGTGATGATCCCGTTGACCACCATCACCCGCTTGTTGGTCAGGATGAACCGGTCGAAGAACCAGTCCGCGACCTTCCATGCCACGTAGCCCATGACGCCGAGCCAGATCAGCGCGGCGATCAGGGTGAGCCCGGCGATCTGCTGCCCGGCCAGGAAGCCGGAGAGGTAGCCGAGCACGAAGGTGGCGGCGAGCCCGATCAGGATCGGGGTGGCCAGATAGATCTTGTGTCGCTTCCACTCGCCCCGGTACCGCTCGGTGGGGAAGAGGTAACGCGCCACCAGGGCGGTCGGCTCGTCCTCCAGCGGCAGCACCCGGCGCGGGCCGAGCGGCATGCCCGACGCGTCGACCCGGAGCCCGGCCAACTCCTCTTCGGAGATTTCCGGGGGCCGGTAGCCGGCGTCCGGGTCACGGTCCCAGGTCCGGCCCGAGCGTGACTCGTCGTCGTAGCCGGCGCCCTCGGGGTAGGGCGGCCCGTCCGAATAGGAGGGGCCGCCACCGTAGGGAGAGCCGTCGCCGAGGTCGTCGTCGGGTCGGGCTCGGGGAATCGGCTCGGTGTCCCGCTCGCGACGCCAGCGTTCGGCGTCGTCTGGGTCGGGGGGTGGCCCGGACGGATTGCCCATGCCCGGCTACGCGAAGAGGCTGGCGAAGAAGTCGCTGAAGCCCTGCGCGATGTCCATTACGCCGCCGCCCAACGACTTGAAGACGTCGGCGGCGGAGTCAGGTCGGAACGCGACGAAGAAAACCAGGAAGGCGATTCCGCCCCAGGTGAGGACCTTCTTGACCATGACGGGCCATCCCCTCATCGGCGCCGAGTGGCGTCACCGCAGCAGTACGTAGCGTATCAGTCAGGTGTCGTACCGTGAATTCCAAGTTTGTGCCATTTCCGAACCGGCCCGGCCGGTCGCTAGACCAACCCGTGCAGGTACGGAGACGGCGCGCCGTACACCAGCTCGGGCGGCAACCACTCGGTCAAGTCGTGTAGCACGACATCTTCCGCGAGGAGGTAGCCCGCGCTCGACGGCCAGGTTATCGCATATAGCCACCGTCCCCGAGCCTCGCCGACGTACGCGCTGCGGTCTGTCGGGGATTTGACCGACCAAAGTGGAGTCGGATGCCCGTCGGCCCGTACCTTCGCATGTGGGGGGTGCTCCGCGTGTCCCGGCAGCTCATCGGTCATCACGTCGGCCAGCAGGGCACCGGGATCGAGACCGGCGATGCCGGCGAACCGGGTGCCGAGACCGACGCCGGGTTCCTCGGCCACCAGGACCAGGTCGGCCGGTCCGCCGCCCAGCGGAGCCGGTCCGCTGCACGCCACGGCGGTGGCTCGCACACCCGTACGATCGTCACCGGCCCAGACCGAGCCGGTCATCACCCATCCGGGCGGCAGCGGCCACGGGCACCACAGCGGCATCGGAGAACCGTTCGTCGGCTCGGGCGTGTCCCGGATCCGGTCGGTCGCGCTCGCCACGATCCCCGGCCCGACCTGCCCCGCCGTGTGCAGCGGCGGCACCGGGCCACAGTCCGTGCAGCGCCAGTCGGTGTGCATCAGGTCCGGCGGCGAAACCGCACCACCGCACCTCGGACAACTCACCGCAAGACTCACACGAACTACAGTCCACGGCACAGCACCCCGTAGTCAAGCGAACCGGCCTTTTCGGTCAACTTGCCTCGGAGCGGCGGTCAGCCGGGCGAGCCGGACGACCACTCCGGCGGCGGCGGACCGGCGTGTGCCCGGATCCAGGCGTGCATGGCGATCCCGCTGGCCACCCCGGCGTTGATCGAGCGGGTGGACCCGTACTGGGCGATCGAGAAGAGTTGGTCGCAGGCGGTACGGGCCGGATCGGACAACCCCGGCCCCTCCTGCCCGAAGAGCAGTACGCATCGTGGCGGCAGGGTGACCGTCTCCAGCGGGCGCGAGCCGGGCAGATTGTCGATCCCGATGACCACGAGATCGGCCGACCGCGCCCAGGCGACGAACTGGTCGATCGTCTCGTGGTGCCGGACATGCTGGTACCGGTCGGTCACCATGGCACCCCGCCGGTTCCACCGCCGCCGCCCGACCACGTGCACCTCGGCGGCGAGGAAGGCGTTCGCGTTCCGTACCACCGTGCCGATGTTGAAGTCGTGCTGCCAGTTCTCGATCGCCACGTGGAAGGTGTGCCGGCGCCGGTCCAGGTCGGCGATGACCGCCTCCTGCCGCCAGTACCGGTAGCGGTCCACCACGTTGCGCCGGTCGCCGTGGGCGAGCAGTTCGGGGTCGTACCGGGGATCGGTCGGCGGATCGCCCGGCCATGGGCCGACGCCGATCTCCGACTCGTCGCCCTCCGGGGCCCCATCTCCCACGAGCACAGAGGGTACGGCCCGTCGGGCACCCCGCTCGGCGCAGGCCCGGCAGCGCCAAGCCCCGTCCAGCGCAGGCCCGACGGCACCGAGCCCGTTCGACGCGGGCCCGACGGCACCGAGCCCCGCTCAGCGCAGAGCCAGTGCGGTGCCGAGTCGGGCGAGGAAGCCACCGGAGCCGTCGGGCAGCCACTCCCCGGCGGTGCCGAGGTGCCGGTCCACCGGGTGGGCGGCCCGGCGTACCCGTGCCGCCACCGACTGCACCCACTGCCGGTAGGCCGCCGAATCAGCCGGGTCGGCCCGGTCGGCGAGCAGTTCGACCGCCGCCTGGCAGGAGACCAGCAGTCCGGCCAACCGGTCGTGCCGGTCGGCCCGCCGCCCGGCACCGGACGCGACCGAAGAGCCGGACACGACCGAAGAGCCGTCACCGGGTACGCCACCATGACTCCCGCCCAGCCGCCACGCCGGGCGGAGTCCGGCGTACAGCGGCGCGTCGTCGGGTTCGGCGTAGATCGCCGCCACCACGGCCCGGACCAGGTCACTGTCGAATGCCCGTCCGGCGGCGATGCCCTCCAGGCCGGCCAGCCCCTCACGGACGGCATGGCGCGGACTTGCCGGTTGCGGCGAGGTTGCCGCCACCAGGACCCGACCGGGCAGCCGGATGAGTAGTTTCCACTCGTCGGTGGAGTAGGCCAGGGTGGGCGCTCGGCCGGTTCGGCGACCGGCGATCGGCGGCTCACCCGGCACGGAGTAACTCATGGGGGACCTCCCGGCGCCAGCATATGACCACCGGAGCAGAGGAATGAGGTCTTGCGAGACAGAGAATCAGGCTTGCGAAAGGCGCTGCGACCCTCGTCGGGCAGGGTCGGGCCCCGGATCAGAAACGGGTCCGGACGCAATGAGCGGCGGGGCCCTCCCCGGCACCCGCCGCCCACGCTCTGATACGAGAGATTCTGCCCGATGACCGCCACACACAGAAGAGTCTTAACAGAGACAGAGATCACAGTTACTTTTCTGCAACATTACTTTACGTGAGAGTTGATGTTGCGGTGACCCATGGTCATCCTGGCAATTTCCGCTCCTCATGAGCGTGTTCGTCGGATCACCACGGGTCGCGAAGGTCAAGAATTTGGAAGCGCTCCCGTAACTGAACGTAATTAGTTAATCTTCTTTCATCATGCTCTTCTTCGAACCCGCATGGCGATTGACATCGATACGGTCGGTCACGAGGCGTTACCAACGGATCGACCCTGTCCACTGGATCGGATCGGCGTGACCCTGGCCACGCTGGGCGTTTCGGTGCGCGGGGACCGGGAATGTCCGTACGGGCGAAGAGGTTCTTGCAGGCATAGGTCTCAACCCGTGAACGGAGAGTTCGATGGCGACCGTTGAGCTGACTTCAGCCAACTTCGACGAGGTGACCAGTTCGGAGGGCACCGTTCTGGTGGACTTCTGGGCAGATTGGTGTGGCCCCTGTAAGCGGTTCGCCCCGGTCTACGAGAACTCGTCCCAGAAGCACCCGGATGTGGTCTTCGGCAAGGTGGACACCGAGGCCCAGCAGGAGATCGCCGCCAAGTTCGACATCCGCTCGATCCCCACGATCATGGCGGTCCGGGACGGCGTCATCGTCTTCTCCCAGCCGGGCGCGCTTCCCGAGACCGCCCTTGAGTCGCTGATCGAGCAGGTCCAACAGCTCGACATGGAAGACGTACGCAAGCAACTCGCCAACCACGAACACTGACCCACCCACCACCCGCACCACCCCGGCCGGCCACCCCAGGTGCCCGGCCGGCCCCTTTCCCCTCCCCTCCCCTCCCCTTCCCCCGCCCCCTCCCCGCTCTCTTTCCCCGTCGATCTAGGGCAAATACGTGCTAGTTGATCTCTATCCACCACCATTTGCCCTAGATCGACGGGGAGAGGGGTGGGGGGTTAGCGCGGAGGGGGGAGGGGAGGGAGGGGGAGAGGGGGAGAGGGAGGGGTTAGTGAGGGGTGGGGTTGGGGTGTTGGTCGCGGGCGGATTGGGGGAGGGAGCAGGCGGCGGTGCCGCCGGGCATGCGGTGGCGGTTGCGGGCGACCCAGCGGTACGTGGGCCAGGCGACCGCGCGTACCGGTGGGAGGCGGAGCAGTCGACCCAGCACACGCCACACCGGCCGGCTGTCACCGAGCAGCCGGGCGATGGCATCGGGACCGGCCGCCCGTACGCCGTCCGCACCGACCCACTGGACGGCTGCGTCGCAGTCCGCGACGGTCAGTCCGAGCGCGTCGATGTCGGTGAACTGCCAGGGCAGCACCCGGGCGCGGGTCGGAACACGCCGACTGGCGAACTCCGCGCAGGTGGTGCAGAACGCGCAGTCGCCGTCGTACAGGAAAATGGACCGGTCCATCCGTCCATCCTCCTCCGCCAGGGCGGGACGGGCCAGGTCATGTCGCGACGATCATGCCGGGCCGGAAAACTGATTCGACCCCGCCGCTACCCCACCGCGGTCAGGTAGCCGGCGAGCGTGGCGTCCAGAACCTCGCGCCCCGGACGCGCCCACACCCCGGCATGGAACACCTCGACCTCGATCGGTCCGGTGAAACCGGTGGCGTCCACCGCCTCGGCGAACCGGCGCAGGTCCACGCAACCCTCGCCGGGCAACCCGCGCCCGAGCAGCACCCCCTCCGGTAGCGGGGTGAGCCAGTCGGCGAGTTGGAAGCAGGCGATCCGCCCCTCCCGGCCCGCCCGGTCGATCTGCGTCCACACCTGGTCGTCCCACCACACGTGGTACGTGTCGACCACCACCCCGACCGCCTCGGCCGGGTACGGCGCGGCCAGGTCGAGCGCCTGCCCGAGACTGGCCACCACACACCGGTCGGAGCAGAACATCGGGTGCAGCGGCTCGATCGCCAGCCGGACCCCGGCGTCGAGCGCGTACGGCACCAGTGCGCCGATCGAGTCGCCCACGTGCGCCCGTGCCCCGTCCAGGTCCCGGCCGCCGTCGGGCAGTCCGCCGGAGACCAGCACCAGCACCGGGGCGCCGAGCGTCGCCGCCTCGTCGATCGCGCGCCGGTTCTCGTCGTACCAGTCGGGGGTGTTGAAGAAACCGCCGCGGCACAGTGAGGTGACCGCGAGCCCGGCGCCCCGGACCAGCGCGGCGGTTTTCGCCACGCCGTAGGCCCGGGTCTCCTCGCGCCAGAGGCCGACCTGGCCGACCCCGGCGTCGACGCAGCCGGCGACGAGGTCCTCGATCGGCCAGTACTTGGTGGTGGCCTGGTTGAGCGAGAACCGGTCGCGCACGGACTCGCTCATCGGTTGGGCTCGCCGGACAGCTCGGGGATCTCGATCCGAACGCCGTCGCGGGCGGACCGCAGCCCCAGCTCGGCGAGCTGTACGCCGCGTGCGCCGGCCCACAGGTCCCAGGCGTACGGGTGGTCCTCGACCACGTGCCGCAGGAACAGCTCCCACTGCGCCTTGAACCCGTTGTCGAACTCCTCGTTGTCCGGCACCACCTGCCACTGGGACCGGAAGTCCTCGGTGGCCGGCAGGTCCGGGTTCCAGACCGGCTTGGGCGTGGTCGACCGGTGCTGGATCCGGCAGTTGCGCAGCCCGGCGACGGCACTGCCCTCGGTGCCGTCGACCTGGAACTCGACCAGCTCGTCGCGGTAGACCCGCACTCCCCAGGAGGAGTTGATCTGGGCCACGATCGGGCTCGACTGGCCCGGCCGATCGATTTCGAAGATGCCGTACGCGGCGTCGTCGGCGGTCGCGTCGTACGGCTCGCCGGCCTCGTCCCAGCGCGTCGGGATGTGCGTGGTCGCGTGCGCCGTCACCGCGCTGACCTGGCCGAAGATCTGCTCCAGCACGTAGTGCCAGTGCGGGAACATGTCCACCACGATGCCGCCGCCGTCGGCCGCCCGGTAGTTCCAGGACGGGCGCTGCGCCGGTTGCCAGTCGCCCTCGAAGACCCAGTAGCCGAACTCGCCCCGGACGGACAGGATGCGGCCGAAGAAACCGCCCTTGACCAGCCGGTCGAGCTTGCGCAGGCCGGGCAGGAAGAGTTTGTCCTGCACCACACCGTGCTTGATGCCGGCGGCGTCGGCGAGCCGGGCCAGCTCGACCGCGCCGGAGAGGTCCTCGGCGGTCGGCTTCTCGGTGTAGATGTGCTTGCCGGCCTCGATCGCCAGCCGGAGCGCCTTCTCCCGCTGGGCGGTGACCTGGGAGTCGAAGTAGATCTGCACGTCCGGTCGGGCCAGCGCCGCGGTCAGGTCGGTGGTCCACTCGGTCAGGCCGTGCCGCTCGGCGATCTCCCGGAGCTTGTTCTCGCTGCGGCCGACCAGCACCGGCTCGGGCCAGAGCCGGGTGCCGTCACGCAGCGGCAGGCCGCCCTGTTCGCGGATCGCGAGCAGTGACCGGACCAGGTGCTGTCGGTAGCCCATGCGGCCGGTCACGCCGTTGAGCACGATCCCGATCGTGGTACGGGCCATGCCGTTGCCTCCTCAGGCTGTCGCGGTCGATCCAGCTAGCTGTTCGATCCGGGGGGTTTCGGGTACGGGACACGCCGACAGGCGATAGGTAAGCGCTTTCCTGCGCACGTTACTGGTCCGGACCCGGATTCGGCAAGGGCTTTCCTTATGGCCGGACCGGCTCGCGCTATCCTCACCTCCAGCCGGCTTCAGGGCGGCCGGGGAGAGGTCGGATCGATGGCCACCTTGGCAGATGTGGCGCGCCGCGCAGGGGTTTCCCCCGCGACCGCGTCCCGGATCATCAACGGCAGTGCAAAACCGGTCACCGACGCGCTGCGGGAGCGGGTGTTGGCAGCGGTCGAGGAACTCCAATACGTCCCGAACGCACACGCCCAACTACTCGCCCGCAACCACCGATCCGCCGTCGGCGTCATCGTCCACGACGTATCCGACCCCTACTTCGCCGAAATCACCCGCGGACTCCAACGCATCGCCACCGAACACGGCCGACTCGTCATCATCTGCAACACCTACCGCGACCCCGACAAAGAACTCGAATACGTCGAACTCCTCCGCGCCCACCAAGCCGCCGCCATCATCCTCGCCGGCAGCGGCCACCACAACGAAACCTTCACCAACACCCTCGACGCCAAACTCCGCGTCTACCAAGCCACCGGCGGCCACATCGCCGTCATCGGCCGCCACGAACACACCGGCCACGCCGTCATCCCCGCCAACGAAACCGGCGGCTACCTCATCGGCACCGAACTCTACGCACTCGGCCACACCCACCTCGGCGTCATCGCCGGCCCCAAACACCTCACCACCACCACCGACCGCCTCACCGGCCTACGCCACGCCGCCCGCGACCACGGCCACAAACTCCCCACCCGCAACATCGCCTACGCCAACTTCGACCGCGACGGCGGCGCCACCGCCACCGCCCACCTCCTCGACACCCAACCCCACCTCACCGCCATCGCCGCCCTCAACGACACCATGGCCATCGGCGCCCTCGCCCTCCTACGCACCCGCGGCATCAAAGTCCCCCAACACATCAGCATCACCGGCTTCGACGACATGCCCATCGCCCGCGACGTCACCCCCACCCTCACCACCGTCCGCCTCCCCCTCGCCGACATGGGCGCCCGCGCCATGACCCTCGCCCTACAGGCACCCGACCCGACCAACCACCACCAGGTGGAACACGTACCGGCCGAGTTGATCCGGCGGGAGAGCACCGCGCCACCGCCCGCCTGACCGGGCCGGACGCCGGGCGGCGGGTCGGACTTGCACCGATGGTCGAACACGTGTTCGAATCAGGGTCATGCGCTGGGAAAACCTGTCCTTCGCGGCGGTCGGCGCCGGGGCGACCGATCCGGCGGCACCCGCGGCACCACCCCTGCCGCTGGCGCTGCCCGACGCGGTCGCCCGGACCTTCGACACCCCCGGCTTCGCCGGGATGACCTTCTATGAGGTACGCGCGAAGTCGATCATCAATCGGGTGCCCGGCGCCTCCCGGGTGCCGTTCGAATGGACGATCAACCCGTACCGGGGGTGCTCGCACCGGTGCGTCTACTGCTTCGCCCGGAACACGCACACGTACCTCGACCTGGACGCGGGGCAGGACTTCGACCGCAGGGTGATCGTCAAGGTCAACGCCGGTGAGCTGGTCCGCCGGGAACTGGCCGCGCCGAAGTGGCGGGGCTCCCACATTGCCATGGGCACAAACGTCGACTGCTACCAGCGGGCCGAGGGCCGTTACCGGCTGATGCCGCAGATCATCTCGGCGCTGCGCGACTTCGCCAACCCGTTCTCGATCCTCACCAAGGGCACCCTGCTGCTGCGGGACCTGCCGCTGCTCCGGCAGGCCGCGACGGTGACCCGGGTCGGCGTGTCGTACTCGGTGGGTTTCGTGAACGAGCAGCTGTGGCGCACGGTCGAGGCCGGCACCCCGAGCCCGCGACGGCGGCTGGACGCGATCCGGCAGTTGACCGACGCCGGCTTCCCGGTCGGTGTGCTGATGGCCCCGATCCTGCCCGGCCTCACCGACACCGACGAGTCGATCGAGGCCACCGTCGCCGCCATCGCCGCGGCCGGCGCGGTCAGCGTCACGCCGATCCCGCTGCACCTGCGGCCCGGCGCCCGCGAGTGGTACGCGAGCTGGCTGGCCCGCGAACACCCCACCCTGGTCCCCCGCTACCGCGAACTGTTCGGCAGCGGCTCCTACCTGCCGCAGAGCTACCAGCGGGAGATCGTGGCCCGGGTCAGGATGGCCGCCCGCCGGCACGGCCTGCTCCGCTCCGAACCCGGCGAGACCCGCCAGGTGCCGGCGCCGGCACCGGAGCAACCCGCGACCGAACAGCTCACCCTGCTCTGATCCGCCGGGTCGACCGGCGGGCGCACGTTGCGCGGTGCCGACGGGCACCGACCGGAGCTAGAGTCGCCTCGTGCGAGATGCCCAACAGATCCTGGCCGACGCCAAGGTGATCGCGGTGGTCGGTGCCGCCCGCGACCCGATGAAGGCGGCCCACCGCGTGCCGCTCCAAATGCAGCGGTACGGCTGGCGGATCATCCCGGTCAACCCGGTCGCGGAAGAACTCTTCGGGGAGAGGGTCTACCGGTCGCTGGCCGACATCCCGCACCCGGTCGACCTGGTCGACGTGTTCCGGCCGGCGCAGGACGCGGTCGAGGTGGTCCGGGCGGCGATCGCGATCGGCGCCCCCGCGGTTTGGCTACAGCTCGGAATCGTCTCGGCCGAGGCGCGCCGGCTGGCCGAGCAGGCCGGGATCGACTACGTCGAGGACGCCTGCCTGGTGATCGAACGAGCGAACGGCAACCTGACCCGCCTGCCCTGATCCCCCTAACGGTCACGGCGTCAGTCGACCCAACCGCCGCGCACGGACTCGCTGGTCAAGTAGCGTCCGGAGCGAGGAGGGCGATTGGTATGAGCTACCCACCACCGGGCGAGAACCCCGATCCCCACCAGCCCCAACCGCCGTACGGCCCGCCGCCCGGCGACCCAGACCAGTACGGCCCACCACCAGACCAGTACGGCCAACCACCGGGCCAGTACGGCCCACCCGAGCAGTACGGCCCACCCGAGCAGTACGGCCAACAGCCCGGCCAGTACGGCCAACCACCACCCGAGCAGTACGGCCAGTACGGTCAACCCGGCCAGTACGGCCCGTACGGCACCTACGGTCAGCCGGGACAGTACGGCGGCCAACCCGGCGGCTACCCACCCGGTTACGGGCCGCCGACCGGCACGAACGTACTGGCGATCCTGTCGCTGGTGTTCGCCTTCGTCTTCGCGCCGGCCGGCATCGTGCTGGGCCATCTCGCCCGCAGGCAGATCAGGCAGACCGGGGAACAGGGCAACGGCCTCGCCACCGCCGGCCTGGTACTCGCCTACATCTTCACCGCGTTCTACCTGATCTTCTGCTGCGGCTGGCTGGCGCTAGCGATCTGGGGCGGTGACAACGCGGCCGGCACCTCCTACTGACCGCTACCGGAACTGTGCCTCCCGCACGCTGTTGCCGCCGTCGACAACCAGCATCTGACCGGTGATGTACGAGGCCGCCGGGGAACAGAGGAACGTGATCGCCGCCGCCACCTCGTCCGGGGTGCCGGGGCGGCCGACCGGCGTACCCAGGCCCTGCTTGAGCTCGGCGACGGTGGATGCGGCGGTGTAGATCGTGCCCGGCGCCACCGCGTTCACGGTGACCCCGTCGGCGACCATCTCCATCGCCAGCGCGCGGGTGAGGCCCACCACACCGGCCTTGGCCGCGGCGTAGGCGGCCTCGGTCGGCAGCGCGTTCACCGGTCCGGCGGTCGCGGCGAGGTTCACGATCCGGCCCCAGCCGCGCTCGGCCATACCGCCGATGAACGCCCGGCTGCACAGGAAGGCGGTGGTCAGGTTCCGCTCGATCTCACCGTGCCACTCGTCATAGGTGAGCTGCGCGACCGGACGCAGCACCTCCGGGCTCGCCCGGCTGGCCAGGCCCGCGTTGTTGACCAGCACCTCCACCTCGCCGAGCTGCTCGGCGATGGCGTCGGCGAGCGCGCCCACCTCCGCCTCGTCGGTGAGATCGGCGACAAAGCCGGTCGCGCCGAGCTCGCTGGCCCGGTCGTGGATACGCCGGGTGGTCGACACGATCCCCACCCGCGCGCCGAGATCACGCAGCCGGCGGGCGGTGGCGTACCCGATGCCGTCCGGACTACCGGCGCCGGTGACCAGCGCGACCCGGCCGTCCAGGCGGAGCGTGATCGGCTCGCTGTCGGGCAGGGCGGTGGGTTCGTCGGAGTCGTCGACCGGGACGCCACCCGGCGGTGCGGTCCGGTTACGGCGAGCCAGCGCGGAACGTGAAGCGTCCCGCCGGGGTCGGCTGCCGGCACGTTCACCGGCGCGCGCGTCGAATGCCATGCCGCGATCCTGCCCGGTCCCGCCAATCCGGGCAACGCGGCACCCCCACCGACAGCGGGCGGATGTCAGTGGCGATCTGCCACTACCCTGGCTGCCGCATCCCCTGCGTAGACGGAGAGACCCGATGAGCGACCCCCAGCAACCCGGCAACTGGAACGCCCCGGCCGGGCCGAGCCAGCCACCGGACAGCCCGCAGAGCCCGGCCTACCAGCCCCCGCTCGGCGCACCGGACCCGACCGCGTACCAGAACCCGACCTACCAGGATCCGACCGCGTACCAGAACCCGACGAGCGCGCCCGCGTACCAGGATCCGACCGCTTTCCAGTATCCGGCCGGGCCGCCCGCCGGACCGGCGTACCCGTACCCGCCCGGCCCGGACCCGGCGAGCGCGTACCAGTACCCGGCCGGCAGCCCGGACCCGGCGGCCCAGTACCAGTACGCCGACCCGGCGGCCTACCAGACGCCGCCCGGCTATCCGGCCCCGGCCGGCTACCCCGCCCCCGGCTACCAGCCGGGCTACGGCTACCCGGTCGCGGCGCCGCAGAACGGGATGGCGGTCGCCGCGCTGGTGGTGTCGATCGTCTCCGTGCTCGGGCTCTGCGGCTACGGCCTCGGCGGTTACCTCGGCATCGTCGGCGCGATCCTGGGCCACGTCGCCAAGCGGCAGATCCGCGAGCGCGGCGAGAGCGGCGGCGGGATGGCGACCGCCGGCGTCATCATCGGCTGGATCACGACCGCGATCGCGGTGATCGCCACCATCGTCATCATCATCGGCATCGTGTACGTGTCCCAGAACCCGGACGAGTTCGCCACCTACTGAGTTCAGGTGCCGGCTGACACCGGTGCCGCCGGGCCTGCGGCCGGCCCCGCCCGTCGGGGCCGGCCGGCTCAGTCCGGCACGGTGAAGGTCGACGTACGGCTCAGCCCGGCGGCCCGGCCCTTCGCGGCCATGACCAGCGCCATCTTGCGGGACGCCTCGTCGATCATCTCGTCGCCGAGCATCACCGCCCCGCGCCGGCCGCCGGCAGCCGAGGTGTAGTGCTGGTACGCGTCGAGGATCAGCTCGGCGTGGTCGTAGTCCCGCTGGGACGGTGCGTAGACCTCGTTCGCGGCCTCGATCTGGCCGGGGTGCAGCACCCACTTGCCGTCGAAGCCGAGCGCGGCCGAGCGGCGGGCCGCCTCGCGGAAACCGTCCACGTCCCGGATTTGCAGGTACGGGCCGTCGATCGCCTGCCGGTCGTACGCGCGGGCGGCCATCAGCAGCCGCATCAGGATGTAGTGGTACGGGTCGCCGGGGTACTCGGGGATGAGCGCCCCGACCACCATCGACCGCATGTTGATCGACGCCATGAAGTCGGCCGGGCCGAAGATGATCGTCTCGACCCGGGGCGAGGCGGCGGCGATGCTGTCGACGTTGACCAGGCCGGCCGCGTTCTCGATCTGGGCCTCGATGCCGATCCCGCCGACCGGCAGGCCGAGGGCGCGCTCGATCTGGCCGAGGGTGAGGTCCAGCCACTCGACGTGGCTGGCGTTGCTCACCTTCGGCAGCATCACGCAGTCCAGGTTGGCGCCCGCCCCCTCGACCACGTCGACCACGTCCCGGTACGTCCACGGCGTGGTGAGGTCGTTGACGCGTACGGCCCGGATCTTGCCACCCCAGTCGCCCTCGTTGAGCGCGGCGACGACGTTGCGGCGGGCCTCCGGTTTGGCCAGTGGCGCGACCGCGTCCTCCAGATCGAGGAACACCTGGTCGACCGGGAGCTCCTGGGCCTTGCCGAGCATCTTCACGCTCGATCCGGGCACCGCGAGACAGGACCGGCGGGGGCGGCCAGCTGCGGCCATCGGGCGCTCCTTCCACCACCCGGTCGGCGGTGCTGACCGGGTGGAACGATCACGACAATCTTTGTGACCACACGGTAACCTCGCGCCATGACCGGCGAGGAGCGACCTGTCGAAGATGTCACCGGGCCGACGCCGCCCGGTCCGCCGGTCACCGGCCGGCGGACCGGACTCCGGGTGGTGATCACCGGCGCCACCTCGGGCATCGGCCTGGCCGCCGCCATCGAGCTGGCCGGACGCGGCGACGAGGTCGTCCTGGTCGGGCGGCATCCGGCCCGTCTGACCGCCGCCGCCGATCAGGTACGCGACGCGAGCGGCATCCGCCCGGCCGAGTTCCGGGCCGACTTCGCGGTGCTCGACGACGTACGGCGACTCGCCACGCAACTGCGTGCCGCCTACGACCGGATCGACGTGTTGGCCAACAACGCCGGTGCGGTCAGTCCCCGCCCGGTGACCACGGTGGACGGGTTCGAGTTGACCATGCAGGCCAACCATCTCGCGCCGTTCCTGCTCAGCAGCCTGCTGCGGGACCGGGTCGACCGGATGGTGACCACCGCGTCCGGCGCGCACCGGTGGGGTGCGCTGGATCCGGACGACCTCTCCGCCGCCCTGCGCGACTACCACGTGATGCGCGCGTACGGCAGCAGCAAGCAGGCGAACGTCCTGTTCGCCGCCGAGGCGGCCCGACGCTGGCCGGGAGTGGTGACGGTGTCGTACCACCCGGGCGCGGTGCGTACCCGGTTCGCCAACGAGAGTCGACTGGTCGCCTGGGGCATGAAATACGCCTGGTTCATGCGGTCGCCGGCCAAGGGCGCGGAGACGCTGGTGTGGCTGGCGCACCAGGCCCCCGGCGGACTGACCAACGGCGGCTACTACGCCGATCGTGAGCTGCGCCGACCCCGGCCGCACGCCGCCGATCCGCAGTTGGCCGCCCGGCTCTGGCGGGCCAGCGAGCGGGCGGTCGGGCTGCCCTGAGCGGCGGCATCGGCCGGACACTCCACTATCCTCGGATCGACAGTTGAAGCTGTTTTGTCAGTAGTCGCAGTGATGAATACCGTTTTCTGTCGATAATCCGTCAGATTCTATATAGTGCCCGACACAATACGAAGCGTAGCCTTCACGTAGAAGCATCTAGTAGCTTCCGGGGCGGCAGGGCCCTCGATCATTGACCTTGTTGGACCGACCTGAGAAGTCGACGCGGCACTGACGCCGGCGCGACCGAGGTGGGCTACCTAGGCAGGACGGGCAGCGCAGCCGCGCCGTGCGCCGCCCATTCCCCAAGGGCGAAGCCATGAACAACACCGATTTAAATCCATCGGGCGAGCCCCAGGCAGGCGACGACCCGACCCCGAGCCGTACCGGCCTGAGCCGTCGCACCCAGATCATCGCCGCCACCAGCGCCGTCGGTCTCGCCGCGATAGCCGGCACCGGATACGCGATCCTCGCCGGACCCGGCTCCGACCCGGCCCCCATGGTGTACGCCAACGCGGGCACCATCGTCGCCGGCCAGACGTTCGACCGGCCGATCGAGATCGCGGCCGACAACGTCACCCTGCAACGGGTGACCATCCGGACCGGTGGGACGGCGGCCATCCGGATCCGCCCCGGCGTCTCCGGCGCCACCATCACCGACACCGACATCCACTGCACCGACAGCAACACCGACGGCATAGTGCCCGGCGACTACGCGGCGACCCGGGTCACCGTGCAGGGCTGCCGAAGGTCGTTCGTACAGAGCACGGCCGCACCGGCGACCATCGTCGACTCGGAGCAGAACGGCGAGGCGTACTCACCGGACGTACCCGGCGGGGTCGCGGTCGCGCCCACACCCTCCGGCCTCGGCCCGGAGGACCCGCTGCCGAGCCCCACCCGGACACCGACGACGACCCCGCCGACCCCGCTCAGCTACTGGCCCGGCCCGACCACCACCGGCGTGCCGATCGGCACCGTGCTGACCAGCTCGGGCTCGCTCGACGTACGCCAGGACGGCCAGGTGATAACGAACCTGAACATCGTCGGCTGCGTCACGGTCCGGGCCAACAATGTGGTCATCCGCAAGTCACGGATCACCTGCAACAGCCCGACCTTCTCCATCCGGGTCTACGACACGGCGGTCAACCTGCTGGTGGAGGACGTCGAGATCAACGGCACCGGCCGCAACTCCACCTCGGTCTGCTGCGGCAACTACACCCTGCGCCGGGCCAACGTCTACAACATGGTCGACGGTCCCCGCATCGGCACCAAGACCACCATCGTGGACTCGTGGATCCACGACCTGTCCAGGGTGCCCAACTCACACAACGACGCCCTGCAAACCACCGGCGGCAGCAACATGCTGGTCAAACACAACCGGCTGGAGCCGTACAAGGCGAGCACCAACGACCCGCACAACGCCTGCATCATGATCGGCTCGACCACCGCGGACGCGGTCCGCAACCTGACCTTCGAGGACAACTACTGCAACGGCGGCAACTACTCCATCGGGGTACGGGACGACCTGGTCGCCTCGAACATCGTGATCAGGAACAACAAGTTCGGCCGCAACTACCGCTTCGGCGTCATCGCCCGCCCCAACCAGACAGGCGTCCTCTGGGACCGGGCGACCAACGTCTGGTTCGACAACGGCCTCCCGGTCGTCCGTTGACCACCGTCGACCACCGCGCGTTGATCATCGCCCATTGACCAACCGCCCGTTCACCAACCGCCCGTTCACCAACCGCCCGTTGACGAACCGCCCGACGGTCTGCCCCGCCGCCCCGTATCGGGGACAGGCCGGTCAGGCCGTCCGGGCAGCGGCGAGGACGTGCCGGGACTCCTCCGGAAAGCGGCGCTCGTCGAAGAGCACCCACTCGGTCACCGCTATCTCGTAGAGCCGGCTGGGGGTCTCGTGCCGGGCCAGCCGGCCCGGATCGACCGCCACCTCGGCACCCGGCCAGCGGTCCAGGAACGACCGGGCCGCCGCCTCCACCCCGACCGGCGGCAGCGCCCGGACGACACCGGTGAAGGCCACCCCGCGTACGGTTCCGGCCCGCACATCCGGCGGTACGGCGACGATGCTGCCGCCGACCCGCCCGTCCTCCGGTCCGGCCGGCCCGTGCCCACCCGCCCGGTGCCCGTCGGCCGCCTGCCACCGGTCGTGCCGGGCGACGAACCGGAGCAGGTCGGGGGCGAAGTGCGGGTCGTACCAGAGGTTGCCGACCATCGGCGAACCGTCCGCCCGTACGGTCGCCAACTGCATGAGCTGCCCCGCGCGGACGTACTCCTGGAGCAGTTCCCGGTCGTCCGGCATCGGACCAGCCCCTCCCGTGCTCGGCGCGACCGGCGACCACCGGCCCGTACGCCGCCAGCCCAACGTAACCTCGTCCCCTGCGCCGCAGGCGGGAAAGCGGTGGGCGGAACCGGCCGGCTCACTCCGGCAGGTGCACCGGCACGCTGGCGATCACCACTCCGGGCAGGCCGCGCAGGGCCCGGCGCAGCCGCTGGTCGATCGGGGTGTGCAGGAGCCGGTGCCAGGGCCGCTTCACCATCAGCTCCGGCACCACCACGGTGAGCAGCACGTCCGGCCGCAGCTTGTGCAGCGAGTCGAGGTACTGCACCAGCGGCGCGGTGATCGCCCGGTACGGCGTGATGATCGTCTCCAGCCGCAGATGGTCGCCCCAGGTCTGCCACGCCTCCCGGAACCGGTCCGCCTCCTCCTGCTCCGGACTGAGGTGTACGGCGAAGACCGGCGGCCCGAGCGACGCCGCGTACGCCAGCGCCCGCAGGGCGGCCAGGTTCAGCCGGGCCACCGGCACCACCACCAGGTGACGTACGTCCTGCGGGCTCTGTTCGCTCTCCTGGTCGTCCCCGCCCACCGCCCGGTCCCGGGGCCCACCGCCCTCTGCCGGCTGCCCCGGCCCGCCGGCCGGCACCGACGGCGGCCGCAGGGCCAGCGCGTGGTGCATCCGGTCGTAGTGCCGCCGGATCCGCAGCGCGAGCAGCACCAGCAGCGGAATCGCCAGCACCACCACCCACGCCCCCTCGCCGAACTTGGTGACGGCGGCGGTGACCAGCACGATCGCGCAGAGCGCCGAGCCGAACCCGTTGAGCGCCGCCCGCCGGTGCCAGTGCCGGCCACGGTGCCGCCGCCAGTGCACCACCATGCCGGCCTGGGACAGGGTGAAGGCGAGGAAGACACCGACCGCGTAGAGCGGGATCAGCTTCTGGGTGGCGCCGCCGAAGGCGAGGAAGATGATCGCCGCGGCCACCGAGAGGGCGATGATCCCGTTGCTGAACGCCAGCCGGTCGCCCATGTGCAGGAACCGCCGCGGCGCGTAGTCGTCCCGGGCGACGAAGAACAGCAGCCGGGGAAAGTCCTGGTACGCCGTGTTCGCCGCGAGCAGCAGGATCATCGCCGTGGCCGCCTGGATGAAGCCGTACCACGGGCCGGTGCGGAACGTCTGCCGGGCGACCTGGGAGATGAGCGTCTGGTTGGGGTGCGGCACCACCCCGCTCAGGTGGATCAGCAGGCTCAGCCCGGCGAAGAGCACGACCAGGATGCTGACCATCCAGGTCAACGTCGTACGGGCGTTGCGCCACTCGACCGGCTTGAACACCGGGACCGCGTTCGACACCGCCTCGATCCCGGTCATCGAGGTCGCGCCGGAGGCGAACGCCCGCAGGATGACCAGCACGGTGAGCCCCTCGACGGCGGTGACCGGGGGCGTCGGCAACCGTTCGAAGCCGCGCATCCCGGCCTGGGTGAACCCGACGACCAGCAGCAGGACCGCGGCGACGATGAAGACGTACGTCGGCGCGGCGAACAGGTTGCCGGCCACCCGTACGCCGCGCAGGTTGCCGGCGAGCAGGACGGCGATCGCCAGCAGGCCGAGCGGCACGGTGAACCGGGTCAGTCCGGGCAGTGCCGAGGTGATCGCGCTGATGCCGGCGGCCACCGACACCGACACGGTCAGCACGTAGTCGAGGATCAGGCCGGCCGCGGCGGCCAGCCCGAACCGGGGACCGAGGCTGTCGCTGGCCACCAGGTAGGAGCCGGCGCCGTGCGGGTAGGCGCGGACGGTCTGCCGGTACGACGTACCGACGACGATCATCAGCAGCACCACCGCGCCGGCCAGCGGCAGCGCGAGGTTCAGCGCGCCGCTGCCGGCCAGGACCAGGACGGCGAGCAGGGCCTCCGGCCCGTACGCGACCGAGGAGAGCAGGTCGGAAGAGAGCACCGGCAGGGCGACCAGCTTGCGCATCCGTTCCTGGAGTACGGCGGTGCTGGCCAGCGGCGGTCCGAGGATCCCGCGCCGGAGCCGGGCGAGGACCCGGCCGGCTCCCGACTGCGGCAGGTTCGCGGTCTCGGTGGCGAGCAGTTGGTCCGGCTCGTCGGACTTGAACATCTCGATCCGGGCGAGCCGGCCGAACCGGCTCGGGGTGGGCGGATGCCGGTACCGGTCCAGGCTCGGGTCCAGCGGCAGTTCGTCCCAGTCGGCCGGCCGGTCGCGGATGGCCGCCGACCACCGCTGCCCGACCTCGCGCAGCACCGCCAGCTCCTCGGGCCGCAGCGCGGGAAACTCCGCCGACGGGCTGAGCGTCACGGTCGGCCGATCCGCCCCGTCCTCCCCCTCATCCCGCCCCACCCGCCCCCACCCCCATCCCCGTCCCGCTGCCCCTGCCCGCTGCCCCTGCCCCGCACTTTCACTGAAAGAGTGGCCATCGGCACGCGAATAGCCACACTTGCCGAGAAATTGCGGGTTGGGAGCGGCGGGTGGGGTGGCGGCGGGGTCGGTCAGTCCGGGAGGGGGGCGGTTTCGGCGGGGGCGGGGATGGGGGTGGTGCGGCGGTTGGCGCGGGTGTTGCCGAGGATCACGATGGCTACCCCGACGAGTAGCAGGGCGAGGCCGGGTAGGGCGGCCAGTCGGGGCAGCTGGCCCAGCCAGGCCCAGGCGATCAGTGCCGCGCCGGGTGCTTCGAGCAGGATCAGCACACTGATCGTGGTGGCCGAGAAGTGGTGCAGGGCGTAGTTGAACATCGAGTGTCCGAGCAGCTGGGCGCCGGCCACCAGCCCGAGGATGGCCAGCCAGGTCGTGCCGGCGAAGCCGGTCAGCCGTACGCCGCCGACCAGGCAGACGACCAGCAGCAGCGCGGCACAGACCCCGTAGCAGATGGTGGTGTACGTGGTGGTGCTGATCGTGGCGCGGGCCCGCTCCCCGAAGGCGGTGTAGACCGCCGCCGCCATCCCGCCGATCACCGCGAGCAGGTCACCCATGACCGCCCGGTGCGAGTGCCCGAAGTCGGCTCCGGTGGCGAGGGCGGCACCGAGCACCGCCACCCCGATCCCGACCCAGGCGACGGTGGGCAGTCGCCGGCCCTGCCCGAGGGCGATCAGGCCCTGCCAGACCGGCTGGGTGGCGACCAGGGCGGTGGCGGCGGCCACCGAGGTGAGTTGGGCGCTGGGCATCCAGGTGGCGAAGTGCACGGCCAGCGCCACCCCGGACAGCACGCAGAACCAGCCCTCGCGCCGCCCGGCGCCCCGGGTCAGCGTACGGAGTTCGGCCCGGCGCCGGAGCAGGGTGACCGGGCTGAGCAGGCCGACCGAGATGGTGTTCCGCCAGAACGCGATCGCCAGCGCGGGTGCGGCGGCGTACGCGATCAGCGGTGCCGAGGAGGAGACGGCGGCGACCGCGAGGATCACCGCACCGGCGCTCAGTGGGTCGACCGGCGGGCGTCCGGCGGGCGTGACTTGCGGAGATGGCACGGGAAGATCCTCACACGCGCATCTCGGCCCCTCGAAAGTTCCACACTCCGCTCACCCCGGGCCACGAGACGATCAACACTTCGTTACCATCTGGCCGACCGATGTTCATCGATTTCCTCCCGGAGGCTGGTCCACCATGTCCACATACCGGGCGGTGCTCTTCGACTTCTTCAACACCCTGACCCGGCCGGCGAACCGTGGCCGGCGGCACGCCCTCGTCGCCGAGCGGCTCGGTTGCACCACCGAGGCGCTGCTCGACGTCCTCGACCGGTCGTTCTACCTGCGGGCCAGCGGGGCGCTCGGCACCGCCGAGGCGACCCTGCGCTGGGTCTGCGACCGGATCGGCGTACACCCGTCCGACGACCAGGTACGGGCGGCGGTGGCCGCCCGGCTGGGTGCGGTCCGGGCCGACACCCGGCTGCGCCCGGAGGCGGTGCCGACGTTGCGCGCGCTGCGCCGGCTCGGGGTCGCCACCGCCCTGGTCAGCGACTGCACCCACGAACTGCCGGTGTTCCTGCCGCAGCTTCCGATCGCGGCCTTGCTCGACACGCAGGTCTTCTCGGTCCAGGTCGGCTACTGCAAGCCCGCCCCGGCGATCTACCGGATCGCCTGTGACCGGCTCGGGGTGGCGCCGACGGACTGCCTCTACGTCGGCGACGGCGGCAGCCGGGAACTGACCGGCGCCACCGGGGCCGGGCTGGACGCGGTCCGGCTGAACGCCCCCGACCTCGGTCAGCACCTGGTCTTCGACCCGGACACCGGGTTCACCGGACCGGCCCTGACCTCGCTGCGCGAGGTGCTCGACCTGGTCGAACCGGCGCTGTCCGGCACCGCCCGGCCGGTCACCCGAACCCTTCGTGGCCGGCGGCGCTCGGCGGTTCGCACCCGTTGAGAATGGGAGGATGCGGGGGTGACTGACGAGAATGGCACGTCTGCCCCGGTGGCGTCGGAGGTCGGCCCGTCACCGCTGGTCGAAGAGGCGATGAAGAAGGCCGCGATGGCCTGGGTGTCGGTCGACGGCGGTCCCGGTCTGGCGCTGTGGTGCATGCCCCTGGACGGCGCCCTCTACGTGGTCAGCGGGCCGGGCGAGCAGACCGCGCCCGGACTCGCCGACACCGCCACCGCCACCGTGACCCTGCGCGGCGATCACGGCGGCCGGATCGTCACCTGGCCGGCGCGGGTGACCCGGCTGCTTCCCGGCAGTGAGGAGTGGGGGGCCAGCGCGCCGCTGGTCGCCGCGAAGCGGCTCAACGCCGCCGGTACGGCGACCGAGCTGGTCGAACGCTGGGCGGCGGGCGGCTGTGCGCTCAACCGACTGGCCCCGGCCGGCACCCCGCTCGCCGAGGGCGGCTCGCTGCCGGATGGTTCGCTGGCCGCGACGCCGAGACCGTCGCCGGCCGTCCGGCTGACCCACAAGCCGTTCCGCCTGCACCGGGTCCGCCGCCGCTGACGCTGGGCCGCACCCCGGCCGACCTGCTCCCGGAGAGCTCCGCCCGCCGTCGGAGGGTCGATCACCCCCTCGATGCTGGGACACTGTCTACAGTATGTATATTTACAGTCGCAGATGCCTCTCTACTCTAGGAGCGCACGTGCGACGGACCTCCCCCATCCTCATCGCCGGCATGCTCGGCGCCGCCCTGGTCACCGGGGCCGCCATCAGCGCGGCGGCGGTAACGGCACCGACGGTGGTCGTGACCGCCACACCCGTCCCGACCGGCATCCCGGCACAGCCGACCGAGCAACAGATCAGGGATCTCTTCAAGGGCTGGGACGAAGCCCTGGCCACCGGCGACCCGGCAAGGGTGGCCGACCGGTACGCCCCGGACGCCGTCCTCCTTCCGACGGTCTCGAACGAGGTGCGCAAGACCCCCGCGGGGATCGTCGACTACTTCGACCACTTCCTGGAGAAGAAGCCGCGCGGCACGATCAAGGACTCGACGGTCAAGATCCTCGGCGACAGGGACGCCATCGACACCGGCGTCTACGAGTTCACCGTGACCGAGGGCGGTGTGGCCGGGAAGGTCGAGGCGCGCTACACGTTCGTCTACGAGCTGCGGGACGGAAAGTGGCTGATCGTCAACCACCACTCGTCGCAGATGCCGGAGAAGAAGTGACCTCCGGATAACCCGGCGGGCCCACCTCGAACGCCGCCGGCCGGTGCCGGAATCAACCGACGGTGGCCGGTGCCGGAAATCAGCCCACGAACGGCGGGACGGTGATCCGGCCGGCGGCGATCGGGACGACCTGGCCGGCGACGGTGGCGCCCAGCGCCACCCCGTCGGCCGCGGTCACCGTACATTCGAGCAGGCACGGGCGGGCGATCTCGGCACCCTGGCGCACGGTGTACGACGAGCGCCCCTCCCCCGGCAGCAGCCCGCTGGTGACCAGCCACACCCCGAGGCCGAGGGCGGCCGAGCCGGTGCCCGGATCCTCCGGCACGCCGACCCCCGGCGCGAAGACCCGGGCGTACGCGGTGCGCTGCGCCGGATGCCAGGCGAAGACGCTCAGGTGCTCGACCCCGGCCCGTACCGCCGCCGGGGCGTTGAGCACCACCCGGCCCAGTGCCTCCGGTCGGACCGACAGGTACGGGAACTCCAGCCCGCAGCCGGCCACCCGGGGAGCCGGCCCGACGAAGTCGGCGGCGGTCAACCCGACCATGGCCAGCAGCGGCTCCACGTCCAGCTCCGGGCCGAGCGTGGGACCGGCGCCGGTGACCGTGGCCCGGTCGCCGGTCACCTCGATCGGCAGCAGGCCGGCACCGCACTCCTGGATCACCTCACCGGCACCGAACCAGCCGCGCCGACGGGCGGTGACCGCCGCGCCGATACTCGGGTGCCCGGCGAACGGAAGTTCCTGCTCCGGGGTGAAGATCCGGGCCCGGTACGTCGCCGTGGCCGCCGTGGACGGCAGCACGAATACCGTCTCGGACAGGTTGAACTCCCGGGCGATGATCTGCATCTGCTCGGTCGCCAGTGCCTGGGCGTCGAAGACGACCGCGAGCGGGTTGCCGGCGAACGGACGGTCGGTGAAGACGTCCACGATCTCGTACGCCAAGGTCGACATGTTGGTAAAGCCTAGGCGCATAGGCTTGCTCCCGTGACCACGCCGACCCGGGTGTACATCGCCCGCCTTGCCGGACTGGCCGTCTTCGACCCCAACGGAGACCAGGTGGGCCGGATCCGGGACGCGGTCGCCCGACTCCGTACGAGCAGTCGGAACCCGCAGATCGTCGGGCTGGTGGCGGAGCTGGCGATGCGCCGGCGGATCTTCCTCTCGATCAACTGGATCACCACCATCGACGCCGAGTCGGTGCTGCTCGCCAGCGGAACGCTCAACCTGCGCCGGTTCGAGAAGCGCCCGAACGAGTTGCTCGTGCTGGAGGACCTGCTCGACCGCCGGGTGATCATCGAACCGACCGGTCGGCCCGGCACCGTCGTCGACGTGGCGATGGAGTCCAACCGCCAGGGCGAGTGGTCCCTGACCCGGGTCGCCGTACGCGAGCAGACCAGCCGGCTCAGCCGGCGCGGGCACCTGCACCAGTTGGAGTGGGAGCGGGCCGGCGGGCTGCTCGGGTTGCCGGAGACGCGGGGCACCGCCAACCTGCTCTCGGTGCTGGAGAACATGCGCCCGGCCGACCTGGCGAACGCGCTCCAGGACCTGCCGGACGCCCGCCGCAACGAGGTCGCCGCCGCGCTGGACGACGAGCGCCTGGCCGACGTGCTGGGTGAGCTGCCCGAGCACGACCAGGTGGAGATCCTGGCCGGGCTGGACCGGGAGCGGGCCGCCGACGTGCTGGAGGAGATGGACCCGGACGACGCCGCCGACCTGCTCAGCGAGTTGCCACCGCCGGAGCAGGACATGCTGCTCGACATGATGGAACCGGGCGAGGCCGACCCGGTCCGCCAACTGCTGAAGTACCAGTCCGGTACGGCCGGCAGCCTGATGACCTCCGAGCCGGTGATCCTGCCGCCGGACGCCACCGTCGCCGAGGCGCTGGCCCGGATCCGGGACCCGCAGCTCTCCCCGGCCATCGCCGCCCAGGTCTTCGTCGTCCGCCCGCCGATGGCCACCCCGACCGGCCGGTACCTCGGCATGGTGCACTTCCAGCGGCTGCTGCGCGAGCCTCCGGCGGAACTGCTGGGCAGCCTGCTGATCAACGACATCGACCCGTTGCAGCCGACCACCGGGCTGAACGAGCTCACCCGCCGGATGGCCACCTACGACCTGGTCGCCTTCCCGGTGATCGACCCGTCCAACCGGCTGGTGGGGGCGGTCACCGTCGACGACGTACTCGATCATTCGCTGCCGGCCGACTGGCGTGACCGGGACGCGGCGGTGAGCACGGCGGCGGCCGGGGGCGATCTGGGTGCCGGCCGGGCCGACTGGGCCGGAATCGGCGGCGACGATGACTGAGCCACGCCGGTTGGAACGCCTCGACCAGCCGCGCGAACCGCGCCGGCTGCGCCTGCCCCGGTTCGACCCGGAGGCGTTCGGGCGCTGGTCCGAGGGGATCGCCCGCTACATGGGTACGGCGAACTTCATCGTCTACATGACCGTGGTGATCGCGCTCTGGCTGCTATGGAACACGCTCGCTCCCCGGGAACTGCGGTTCGACCCGTACACGTTCACGTTCCTGACCCTGCTGCTGTCGTTGCAGGCGTCGTACGCGGCGCCGTTGATCCTGTTGGCGCAGAACCGGCAGGCGGCCCGGGACCGGCTGGCCTCGGAGGAGGACCGGCGGCGGGCGGCGTTGCAGAAGGCGGACACCGAGTATCTGGCCCGGGAGATCGCCGCCCTGCGGATCGCCCTCGGCGAGGTCGCCACCCGCGACTTCCTGCGGTCGGAGCTGGGCCGGCTGGCCGAGGAGCTGGACGAGCAGGCGCAGCGGCGGCAACGGCTGGAGCAGCGGCAGTACCGCAAGGACCGGCAGCAGAGTTCGGGGCGTCGGGTGCCGGCGGAGAGCATCGAGGAACCGGTCGACGAGCTGGACGCCGAGTAAGCGCGGATCTGATCGATCACACCGGGTGCCCGCGACCGCCAACGGGATCCCGTATGCGACGTACGATGGCAGGCATGTCAGCACCCGTCAGCACCGTCGAGGAAGCGGTACAGGCCGCCCTGGCCACCGTCGACGATCCGGAGATCCGCCGGCCCATCACGGAGCTCGGCATGGTGCGCTCCGCCGTGGTCGGCCCGGACGGCCGGGTACGCGTAGAGCTCCTGCTCACCGTTGCCGGCTGCCCGTTGAAGGACAAGTTGCGTACGGACATCACGGCCGCCGTCAGCGCGGTGCCCGGGATCACCGGCGTGGAGATCGACTTCGGCGTGATGACGCCGGAGCAGCGGCAGTCGCTGCAACAGCGGCTCCGCGGCGGCGGTGGCGCGACCGAGGAACCGGTCATCCCGTTCGCCCAGCCCGGCACCCGGACCCGGGTGTACGCGGTGGCCAGCGGCAAGGGCGGGGTGGGCAAGTCGAGCGTGACGGTCAACCTGGCCGCCGCACTGGCCGCCCGTGGCCTCTCCGTCGGCGTGGTCGACGCGGACATCTACGGCCACTCGGTTCCCCGGATGCTCGGCACCGAGGCCCGGCCGACCCGGGTCGAAGACATGATCATGCCACCGCAGTCACACGGCGTGAAGATCATCTCGATCGGGATGTTCACCGACGGCAACGCGGCGGTCGTCTGGCGCGGGCCGATGCTGCACCGGGCGTTGCAGCAGTTCCTGGTCGACGTCTACTGGGGCGAGTTGGACGTACTCCTGCTCGACCTGCCGCCGGGCACCGGCGACGTGGCCATCTCGCTGGCCCAGTTGCTGCCCAACGCCGAGATCCTGGTCGTGACCACGCCGCAGACCGCCGCCGCCGAGGTGGCCGAGCGGGCCGGCGCGATCGCCCTGCAAACGCACCAGCGCCTGGTCGGCGTGGTGGAGAACATGTCCTGGCTGGAGCTGCCCGACGGGTCCCGGATGGAGGTCTTCGGCTCCGGCGGCGGTACGGCGGTGGCCGAGTCGCTCACCCGGGTGGTCGGCGCACCGGTCCCGCTGCTGGGTCAGATCCCGCTCGACACCCGCGTACGCGAGGCCGGCGACCTGGGCACCCCGATCGTGCTCGCCGACCCGTCCGCGCCCGCCTCGGTGGCCCTCAACGCGGTTGCCGACCGGCTGGCGGTCCGGCGGGAGTCGCTGATCGGCAAGCCGCTCGGACTGCGCCCGGCCGGTCGCTGACCACCACCCGTACCGTTCGGTTCCACCCGCTTGCGAGCGGGTGGAACCGTTTCTTCTTGCCGACCGCTCGGATCAGGTGGCGTCGTCGTCGTACGACCGGGCCTGGACGGCACCCGCCGGGGCGGCGGCACTGCCGTTGACCGCACCCGCCCCGGAGCCGTTGGCGCTCGCCGTACGGCCGCCGTTGCGCAGGTCGGTCGCGGCGGCAACATCCTTCAGCTCGTCGTGTACGCCACTGAGGTCGGACTTGACCGTGTCGTAGAGCCCCTGCAACGGCTTGCGCAGCGCGGCCTCGTCGTCCTCGCTGAGCAGGTGTTTGCGGATGAACGCCTTCGGGTGCAGGTCTTCGAGCTGGATGTCGGTGCCCAACTCGCGGCTCAGGTCGCCGGTGGCGTTGGTGGCCATCCGGCGCAGGTTGCGCAGCATCCGCAGGCCGTCGTTGATCACGGTCGGCAGCTTGTCACCGAAGATCAACAGCGCAAGTAGAAGCAGCGCGCCGATCTCCCACCAGTTCAGGTTTTCGAACACCTCGCCGCCTCCTCGTGCCGGTCCAGGGCAAGACTACGCACGCCGGGGGCGAATCCGGGAGGGGGTGCGGACCGGCTACTTCGCATCTGCGGCAAGTGTCACTGACGCCTGCTGCCGATCGGTACCGCGACGGTACTCGACGGTCACCACCGACCCGGGCGCGTATTTGCGGACCAAAGCGATCAAATCAGTTGGTTCCTCCAGGACCCGTCCGTCCAGCCGGAGCAGCACGTCACCGGTCCGCAGACCGGCACCGGCCGCCGGCCCCGCCGGGTCGACCCCGGCGACGCGTACGCCGCCCTCGGCACCCACCCCGGCGCCGCTGACCTGGGCACCGATCACCGTACGGCGCGCCTTGCCGGTGTCGATGATCTCCTGGGCGACCCGCTTGGCCTGGTTGATCGGGATCGCGAAGGCGAGTCCGATATTGCCCGCCGCCGACTCGTCCACCGCCAGCGACTTGATCACCGAGTTCACCCCGATCACCCGGCCCGCGCCGTCGACCAGCGGGCCACCGGAGTTGCCCTGGTTGACCGCGGCGTCGGTCTGGATCGCGGCGTAGTAACGCACCTGCCCGCCCGGCTCACCGGCGCTGATCGTCCGGTCCAGGGCGCTGACGATCCCCGCCGTCACGGTGTTCGCCAGGGCCAGCGGTGTACCGAAGGCCAGCACCGGGTCACCGACCGCTATCGACTCCGAGTCGCCGAACTCGACCGGCACCAGACCCGGCCGGGACACCTTGATCACGGCGAGGTCGGACTCCGGGTCGGTGCCCACCACCGTCGCCGCCGTGGTGGACCCGTCGTTGAAGACCACCGTCGCGCGCCCGTTGCTCCCCTCGACCACGTGATCATTGGTGATCACGTAACCGTCGGTGGAGGCGACGAAGCCGGAACCGACGCTCGACCCGCCACCGCCGTTGACGCGTACGGTCACCACGCTCGGCGCCAGCCGCTCGGCCACCCCGGCCAGGGTGTCCGGCTTGCGCTGCGCCGCGGCCGGGGCCTCGGTGCCCTGACGACCGAGCACCGTGGTCGGCCCGCCGACCCCGCTGCGGGACGCGAACACGAAGCCGAGCGTGCCGCCGAGCGTGCCGGCCAACAGGGCGGCGACCACCGCGACCAGGAAGACCGGGCCGGTCCCCCGCTGACGCGGCGCGTCCGGGTCGGTGACCGGTTCCGGCAGCGCGTCCGGGGCGAGCGGCGGCGCCTGCACCACCACGGCGGTGTGCGTCCGTGGGTCCCGCCACGGGTCACCCAGCGCGTCGGACCACCAGGCGGAGGGCGCCGACCCACCGACACCCCCCGGTACGGAGGGCGTCGGGCCCCCGACACCACCAGATCCCGCTGGCATACGCCCCGGCGGGCCCACCGGCGGCGGCACAGGTGCCGTCATCGGGGTCCCGTCGGGCTGGCGCCAGTTCCAGCCGTCGGTCACGTGCCCTCCCAGTCCGTCCCGGAAAGCGTTCGCCGACCTTACGGCGTGAGCCGCTCTCCGGTCGGGGCGTACGGGTTCCGCCTCCAGGATTGCACGGATAGCCGAAGAGCATTCAGCGGTTGGGTCCGGCGTGGACGGGGAACCGGTGGGACGACTGTCGATCACGTACGGACGCCCTTAGGCTCATAGCGTCATAGCCCCTTGTCCACCCCTCACCGTCGCGGAGGTACGCCATCGCCATGGTCGCCCGGTCAGTCACCTCGATGACCGCCCAGGCACTCCAGTTCACCGAGGCGTACGTCGCCGAGGACCTGGTCCTCCAGACCGCCCGCAGCCTGGCCCGGGAGGTCGGCCTGCCGGCCATCACGCCCGGTGCCGGCGCGGCCCTGCGACTACTAGCCGCCGCCGGCAGTGCGCGTTCGGTGGTGGAGATCGGCACCGGCACCGGCGTCAGCGGGCTGTGGCTGCTGCGCGGGATGCGTCCCGACGGCGTCCTGACCACGATCGACGTCGAGGCCGAACACCAGCGCATCGCCCGGCGGATCTTCCAGGAGGCGGGCTTCCCGGCCGGTCGTACCCGGATCATCACCGGTCGGGCGCTGGACGTGCTGCCCCGGCTGGCCGACGGGGTCTACGACCTGGTCTTCGCCGACGCCGACGCGACCGAGTACAGCGCCTGCGTCGAGGCCGCCCTGCGGCTGCTGCGCCCCGGCGGCGCGCTCGTGCTGCACGGCGCGTTGGCCGGCGGGCGGATCGGCGACCCGGCCGCCCGCGACCTGACCACGGTGACCGTGCGCGAGATCGTCAAGGCGGTACGCGAGTCCGACGACTGGATCCCGGCCCTGCTCCCGGCCGGCGAGGGCCTGCTGGCGGCGATCAAGCGGGGGTGACCGGGGCGGTCAGCCCTTGACGGCGCGGGCGGAATCCCACAGCACACCCCGGTTCACCCGGCCGGGGTGCAGCGTGACCATGTAGTCGTACAGTTCCAGGGTGGTCTTGGTCCGCGCCATGCCGGCCTCGAAGTCGCGCAGGTAGTCGCGGGTCTCCTCGATGATGTGCGGCCCGTCGTCGGCGCCGTCGCGCTTGTGCCCGGCGACCACCGCGGTGGGGCGCAGCGCCTCGACGGTGTCCAGGGCGGTCAGCCAGGCCGCGATGCCGCCGCTGCCGGCCTCGCCGAGGTAGAGGTGCACGTCGTTGTAGACGGAGTCACCGGCGACCACCAGCCCGATGGACGGTACGTAGAGCGCGGTCGTGTCGTCCGTGTCGCTGTGGCCGAGTTCGACCACTACCAGCCGCTCGCCCTCCAGGTCCAGGGTGTGGTCGGTCAGCGGTTCGGCGACGACCAGCCGGTCGGGCAACTGGCCGGGGAACTGGACCCGCCAGATGTCGTCGAGCCACCGCGGGCCCAACTGCTGCTGCATCCGCTCGACCACGTGCGCGGCCGCCACCACCCTCGCCGTCGGGAACCGGTCCAGCACCACGGACGTACCGAAGAAGTGGTCCCCGTGGCCGTGGGTGATGAAGATCGTGGCGAGGTTCCTGCCGGTGGCGGCGATCCAGTCGGCCAGGCCGGTCGCCTCGTCCACCGTCATCAGGGCGTCCACCAGGATCGCGTCGCGTTCGCCCGAGATGAGGGTGGCGGTGGTGGGGGACCAGGTCCGCTGCGTCCCGCCGGGCGGCAGGTCGTCCGAGACCGCCGGCTTGGGCGGTGCGACGTACGTGGAGTAACGAAGCGGTGCCATGTCGCGTCCTCACGGTTGTCGGCTCGGCCACGGCGTCGAGCCGTCCCAGGCCAACACGTAACCATCCGGGAGCCGTTCCCCGTGGCGTAACAACGGATCACACCCCACCCGAGCGGCAGCGGGCTACCCCAGGCCGCCCAGCCAGCGCAGCAGCGTACGGACGCCGTAGCCGGTGGCGCCCTTGACCACCGGACCGTCGTTGCCCTCGGCCCACGAGGGGGCGGACATGTCGACGTGCACCCAGCGGTCGCGCAGCGCTCCGGTGAACTCGCGCAGGTAGAGCGCGGCGGTCACCGAGCCGGCACCCCGGTCCGGGGCGCTGTAGAGGTCGGCGATGTCGCTGCCGAGGTACTCGACGTAGTCGTTGGGCAGCGGCATCCGCCAGGCCAGTTCGCCGGCCTGCCGACCGGCGCCGATCAGCGCCTCGGCCAGCTCGTCGTTCTCGCTGTAGAGGGCGGCGTGCCGCTTGCCGAGGGCGACCGCGTTCGCGCCGGTGAGCGTGGCGACGTCGATCAGGAGGTCCGGGGCGAGCCGCTGCACCGCGTACGCGAGCGCGTCGGCGAGCACCAGCCGTCCCTCGGCGTCGGAGTTGGTGGTCTCGCTGGTCAGACCGCCGTAGTGGCGGATCACGTCGCCGGGGCGGAACGCCGAGCCGCTGACCATGTTCTCGGCGAGCGGGGCGAGCGCGGTGATCCGTACCGGTAGGTTCAGCGCGGCCGCGCCGATGGTGGCGGCGGCGATCGCGGCGGCACCGGCCATGTCCTTGCGCATCAGCTTCATCGCCTCGCGCGGCTTGATCGAGATGCCGCCGGTGTCGAAGGTGATGCCCTTGCCGACCAGCACCACGTGGATGCTCGCGCCGGCCGGTTGCCAGCTCAGCTCGACCAGGCGCGGGCCGGTGGCCGAGCCGCCGCCGACGGCCAGGATGCCGCCGAAGCCCTCGTCGGCGAGCTGCTCGGGCTCGCGGACCTCGACGGTCAGCCCCGGCTGCTCGGCCGCGGCGGCGACGATCTGGTCGGCGAGCCACCGCGGCGACTTCGTCGAGGACGGGGTGTTGATCAGGTCGCGGGCGAGCCGGGTGGTCCGGGCGGTCACCCGGGCCAGTTCGAGGGCTGGTTCGTGGGCGGCCGGGTCGGCGACCGCGACCAGCACCTCGGCGAGGCCGCCGGGGGCGTCCGCGTCGGTCAATCGGAACCGGTACGAGGCGAGCCACAGCCCCTCGGCCAGCCCGCGTACGGCCTCGGAGCCGGCATCGACCGGCATGGCTATCGTGATCGAAGTCTCAGAAGCGGTACGGGCGATCGCCGCTCCGGCGGCCCGCCAACCGGCCTCGTCGGCGGCGCCCACCCCGACCAGCAGCAGCCGGCTGGGCTGACGCAGCGCCCGGACGGAGAGGTGCGTACTGCCCGCCGAGCCGGTCTGTCCGACCAGCGGCAGCAGGGCGGTCGCCTCGGCCAGCAGGTCGTCCGGCAGGGCCGGTGCGGTCGGCGGCAGCTCGGCCGCGGGTGCGTCGACGGGGTCGGTTTCCCCGGTGGCCGGACCCGGTTCGGTGGCCGTCGCGCCGCTCGGGCGGACGGGCAGGGCGAGCGCGTCGAACCCGGTGGGGTCGGCGACGAGACGGATGGTCAGCACGCCGACCGTACCTCCAGAAGATCGTGGAACGAGCAGGCCGCCGGCGCGTGCATCCGCGCTCGGGCCCGGTTGAACGTGCTGGGCCACCGGCGTCGCCGGTGGCCCAGCACGAACGAAGGTCCGGGCACGCGGCGCGCCCGGACCCCCATGATCACTCAGCCCGCGGCGGCCTTCAGCGCGTCGCCGAGCGCGTTGGCCTCGTCAGGAGTCATCTCGACGACGAGCCGGCCACCACCCTCCAGCGGAACCCGCATGACGATGCCCCGGCCCTCCTTGGTGACTTCCAGCGGACCGTCGCCCGTCCGCGGCTTCATCGCCGCCATGTTGTCTCCCCTCAGACCTTCACCAGGGTCGGTGGGTTGCCCCACATTCACTTCGCCGACATCACCGCGCTCACGGCCCGCGGTGCCGACCAACGATTTTCCCTGATGAACACCGCCGGACCCAAACCGAACCAGCAACGCTGTAACAGCGTCTAGCATATCTTGCGAAGGGCTGTCACAATGTGCGGTCATGCAGGCACGGTCGGCACTCTTCGACCTCTACGGCGACTATCTGCGCGCCCGAGGTGGTCGTGCGCCGGTCGCCGCCTTGGTCAAGCTTCTCGCACCACTGGGCATCGCGCCACCGGCGGTACGGACCGCGGTCTCCCGCATGGTCCGCCAGGGCTGGCTCTACCCGACCAGGATGAGCAGTGGACCCGGCTACCTGCTGAGCCCGAAGGCAGCCCGCCGGTTGGACGAGGCCGGTGCCCGAATCTACCGTACCGGCAAGATCGGCTGGGATGGCCGGTTCGACCTGATCGTCCTGCAACCACCGCCGGCCCGCCGGGACCGCCAGCGGCTCGACACCAGCCTCGCCTTCCTCGGCTACGGCATGATCGACGAGCAGACCTGGGTCGCCACCCGCACCGGCGAGGAGGTGGACGGGATGCTCAACGAGGCAGGTGTGCGCTACGAGCGGTTCTCCGCCAGCCACACCGCCGGTACGCCGGGCGCGATGGGCCTGGTCCGCCGGGCCTGGGACCTCGACGAGATCGGCCGGGCGTACGAGGGGTTCATCGCCGAACAGCGCGCACTGGTCGGTGCCGTGACCGTACGCAGCAGTGACGAGGACGCGTACGCGGTCCGCTTTCGCCTGGTGCACGCCTGGCGTACCTTCCTCTTTCGGGATCCGCAGTTGCCGCCGGCACTGCTGCCGGAACGATGGCCCGGCACCAGTGCCGCCGCCTTCTTCGACCGGCACGCGGCCCGCCTGCGTCCCGCCGCCGACCGGTACGTCGAGCACTGCCTCGACGTCAGCAGCAAGGTTCCCCGACAGAAGGGTCCGGAGAAATCGTGACCGAGCCGTTGCTCATCGAGCGTGCCGACGCCGTCGTCACCCTGACCCTCAACCGTCCCGAGGCGATGAACTCGCTCGACGTCGCGCTCAAGGTCGCGTTGCGGGACGCGCTGGCCGAGCTGGAAACCGACCGCTCCTGCCGAGCGGTGGTGCTCGCCGGTGCCGGTCGGGCCTTCTGCGCCGGGCAGGACCTGCGCGAGCACGTCGAGACCCTGCGCACCCGCCGGGCCGACCCGCTGGGCACCGTACGGGCGCACTTCAACCCGATCGCGGCCCGGCTGGGCAACCTGCCCAAACCGGTGGTGGCCGCGGTGCGGGGCACGGCTGCGGGCGCCGGGGCGTCGCTGGCGTTCCTCGCCGACTTCCGGATCGGCGGCCCGTCGACGAAGTTCCTGATGGCGTTCGCCAAGGTCGGCCTGGCCGCCGACACCGGCGCCTCGTGGTCGCTGCCCCGCCTCGTCGGGCACGCCAAGGCGGTCGAGCTGCTGATGCTCGCCGAGCCCGTACCGGCCGCCGAGGCCGACCGGCTGGGCCTGCTCACCCAGCTCCTGGACGACGACGAGGACGTGGTGCCGGCCGCCCAGGCGCTGGCCGCCCGGCTCGCCGCCGGCCCGACCGTGGCGTACGGGGCGATCAAGCGGCAGCTGTCGGTCGGTGACGCCGGAACGCTGTCCGAGGCGCTGGCCGCCGAGGCCCAGGCGCAGGCGATCTGCGGCGCCACCGAGGACCACCGGGTCGCCACCGTCGCCTTCGTCGACAAGCAGCCGGCGGTCTTCGTCGGCCACTGAGCCGGGCTACGCGGTCTTCGTCGGCCACTGAACCGGGCTACGCAGCGGTCTTCCTCGGCCACTGATCCGGTGCTACCGGTCTTCCGGGGCTACCCGGAAGACCGGTAGCACCCGGCTAGCGGCGACCCCAGGGCAGCTCGGTGTGCTGGAACCACCAGCCGTCCTGCGCGTCGTTCGGCTTGTCGTGGTAAGCGCACCGGCCCACGAACACGGGGATCTCCCGGTAGATCTCGCGGTAGCGTTCGCACTCGGCCTCGTCGTAGTACGGCCCGCTCGGGTACCAGGTCGCGGCGGACGCGGGTCCGGCCGCCGACGAGGCGAGAATCAGTCCGGAGAAGCAGGTGGCCACTGCCACGGCGACACGGTTGCGCACGACGTCTCCCAGCCTCGACATAGGGGTACCCCATTATCGGCACACGTCGATCGATGCAACAGCCCCTCGCGGCAAGACGGGGCCCTAGTCGTCGTCCTCTTCCGGGTCCTGGTTCGCCTCGGCGCCGAGCACGAACGCCTGCATGGCCAGTTCGTCACCGGCCGGCGAGACATACGTAGGCAGCTCCCGTGGCCCGAGGTCGCGCACGTAGGACCAGAAGAGTCCGACCGCCTCGGCCGGCGACCCGGCCTCGATCGGCAGGTCCAGGCTGACCAGCCAGGTGCTCCGGTCGGGCGCGGGACCGACCCGGTCGGCCAGCGCCCGGTAGGTGGCCGGGTCGACCGGGGTCAGGGGTCCGTCGAGGGCGAGCTGGTCGACCTCGGCCGGCGCGTCGAACACCCGCCGGGTGTACGTCACCACCAGCGCTTCGGGCCCGTCACCGTCGGGATCCCGGTCCTGCTCGATCCCGTACGGGGTGACCCGGCCCAGCGCCACCAGAAGCGGGCTGCCGCCCTCGCGCAGCACCAGCACCGGGTCGCCGTTGGCCGGCCGATGCCGCCCCGGCAGTCCGGTGAACTCCAGCGTGTCGTGGTGGAAGAGTCGTTCCGCCTCGTACCGCTCGTCGCTGATGACCACTGCCCAGGCGCTCATGCCCGCGCCTCGTTCCGCTGACCCATGGCTCCTATCCCATCACGGCCGCCACCGGCGGCTCGGAACGACCGGTGCGGTACGCCCCCGCGGCGTGGCAGCCGACGAGGTGGTCGTCGACCATCCCGGTCGCCTGCATCAGCGCGTACGCGGTGGTCGGGCCGACGAACCGGAAGCCCCGCTGCTTGAGCGCCTTGGCCAGGGCCGTCGACTCGGGCGTACGCGCCGGCACCTGGGCGAAGGAGCGCGGTTGCTCCCGTTGTCCGGTCCGGGCGAAGCTCCAGAGCAGGGCGGAGAGCCCGTCGGGCAGTTCGAGCGCGGCGCGGGCGTTGTTGACGGCAGCCTCGATCTTGCTACGGTTACGGACAATTCCGGCATTCCCCAGCAGTCGCTCGACGTCCGACTCGTCGTACCCGGCGACCGTTTCCAGGTGGAAGTCGTCGAAGGCGACCCGGAAGGCCGCCCGCTTGCGCAGGATGGTCAGCCAGGACAGGCCCGACTGGAACGCCTCCAGGGTGAGCCGCTCGAAGAGGGCGTCGTCGCCGCGCAGCGGCCGTCCCCACTCCTCGTCGTGGTAAATCGCATAGTCCGGCGTGCTCGCGCCCCAGCCGCAGCGGGCCAGCCCGTCCGCGCCGATCACCAGATCCGTCACGGTCACTACCGTAGGTCAGCCAACCGGCCGACGCTAACCCGCCGGCACGGCCGTGATCAGGGCAACTGCCCGCTCTCGACCAGCCGGGCGAACCGCTTCAGCGCCTGGCCGAGGCTGATCTTCGAACCGGGCCAGAGCAACGGCCAGGCCCACCGGCCGACCGTGCCACCGGGCAGGTGGAACCACTCGTGCCAGACCACCTGGGTCCGCTCCCGGTCCATCGGCGTGCAGCGCAGTACGCCCGGACCGCGCAGCAGCCGTCCACAGTGCAGCACCCTCAGCTCGTACGGGGCGTCCACCCGCATGACCCGCATCTCGTCCCGCAGCACCGCCGGGCCGACCGTGGTCACCGCCTCGACCAGGCTGCCCTCGCCGCCGTCACCCTGCACCACCCGGACCCGGGTGAACGGGATCCAGTCGCCCTGCCGTTCCCACGCCGTGAAGGCGGCGAACACCGTCGCGGCCGGCGCCCGCACGATCACCGTCGCGGTGACCTCACCGGCGCCCGGCGCCACGGCGCCGTCGAGCCCATCCGGACCGGTCCCGGTCACCCGCGCTCCGACCGGAGTGCCGTACCGGCGCTCTCCGCCCGCACGTCCTGCGTCGCCTGGTCCGGCACGGATCCGGTGCCGGCCGGATCGGCGTCCGCCACGACGGCGTCGGCCGGCGCCGCGGCGCGGTCCGTGTCGGCACGGTCGGTCGATGCCGGGGCGGCGGAGTCGGCGCCGACCGGGGTCGTCGAGTCGGCGTCGACCGGGGCAGTGGTGTCAGCGTTGACCGGGGCGGTGGCGGTGTCGGCGTCGACCGGGGCGGTGGTGGCGGCGACGGTCGCCTGCTCGGCCTCGGGCCGGCGGACCGGCGAGCCGGTCGGCGCGGCCTCGGCCCCGTCGGCGACCGGTGCGAGCGCCGCCACCCGGGCCCGACGCAGCGCGTCGGCGTCCGCACCCCGACCCTCGCGCAACGCCGCCACCTCCGCCTCCAGCACGCCGATCAGTTCGTCCTTGTAGCCGATGTCGTAGGCCGCCCGCTGGAACGCCCGGTCGACCTGACTCATCCGGTACCCGCGTAGCGCGGTGTCGAACCGCACCTCGCCGACATCGGACTCCGCCAATGGCCGGCTGGCCGGCAGCGGCACCGCCCGGCCGTCCGGCTCGGCCGGCGCGAGACCGGGATCGCTGCCGGTCAGCAGCACGGTCACGCCGAAGACGACCGCCGCGGCGGTCACCGCCACAACCAGGAGGAGCAGAAACTGACCCATAGAAGAATCGTGTCACGCCCACCCCCGTCGGGCGACCCCGCCACCCCGCCCGACTCCCGTCGCACCGCCGTCGCCGGCGGCCGGTTAGCGTCGGGGTCATCGGTGTCGGCTTCGAGGGAGGTTCCGGATGGGCCGGACGTTACGGCTGGGTACGCAGACCTTCGGCCCCGGCGACCTGGCCGTGATGGCGATCGTGAACCGTACGCCGGATTCGTTCTTCGATCGCGGCGCGACGTTCGCCGCGGACGCCGCCCTGCGTGCGGCGGAACGGGCGCTCGCCGAGGGAGCGCAGATCATCGACATCGGCGGGGTCAAGGCCGGCCCCGGCGCGGAGGTCGGGGTGGTCGAGGAGATCCGCCGTACGGTGGCCACCATCGCCGCCGTCCGGGCCGCCTTCCCCGATGTGGTGATCTCGATCGACACCTGGCGGGCCGAGGTGGCCGTCGAGGCGGTGGCCGCCGGGGCGGACCTGCTCAACGACACCTGGTCCGGCGCCGACCCGGCACTCGCGCAGGTCGCCGCCGACACCGGTACGGGTCTGGTCTGCTCGCACGCCGGCGGGCTGAGCCCGCGTACCCGGCCGCACCGGGCGGCCTTCGACGACGTGGTCGCCGACGTCGTGTCGACGGTCACCGGACTCGCCGAACGCGCGGTCGCCCTCGGCGTACGCCCGGACGGGATTCTGATCGACCCCGCGCACGATTTCGGCAAGAACACCCGGCACTCGTTGGAGATCACCCGTCGGCTCGGCGAGCTGACCTCGACCGGCTGGCCGGTGCTGGTGGCGCTGTCGAACAAGGACTTCGTCGGCGAGACGCTGGACGTGCCGGTCGACGAGCGGCTGGAGGGCACGCTCGCGGCGACCACGGTCTCGGCCTGGTTGGGCGCGCGGGTGTTCCGGGCACACCAGGTACGCCAGACCCGGCGGGCGCTGGACATGGTCGCCTCGATCCGGGGCGACCGCCCGCCCGCGCTCTCCCGGCGCGGCCTGGCCTGAGCCGCCGGGCGGATCAGTCGGACCAGCGCAGGATGTTCTTGCGCCAGGCGTAGAGGATGCCGAGCGCGAGCACGGCGACGAAGATCGCCATCTCGACGACGGTGACCAGGCCGAAGCCGGGCCGGTCGAAGACGACCGCCCAGGGGAAGAGGAAGACCGCCTCCACCGCGAAGAGCACGTACAGGTAGGCGTAGACGTAGTAGCGGATCTGCACCTGCGCCCAGCCGCTGCCGACCGGGTCGACCCCGCTCTCGTAGCTGGTCCGCTTGCCCGGCGGGTCGGCCGGGTGGGCCGGCCGGAGCAGCCGGTTCGCCGAGAACGCGCCGACGAAGACCAGCACGCTGGCGAGCAACAGGAGCCCGAGCGTCGCGTACGACCCGAGGTAGCCGCTCATGCGCGGGAGCCTACCCGTACCGGGGGGCCGGTCAGGGCTGACCGGCGCGCAGCAGCCGGCGGCGGGTGCCGTACCTGCGGCGGACCTCGGTGGTGGTGACGCCGAGCGCGAGCGCGATCTGGGGCCAGTTCAGGCCGGCGTTGCGGGCCCGCCGGACCTGGATCGCCTCGGCCTTCTCCGCGCTGCGGCGCAACTCTCCGGCGGCTCGCAGTGCCCGCCGGGGGTCGTCGTCGGATTCCTGTGCGACCAGTGACATGACGGCGCCTCCTCATCCCTATCGTCAACATACGTTGACGCATCCGGATCGTCAACACATGCTGACGGCGGCACCCGCTCGTTACGGATTTGTTCCGTGTGGAGACGCCGTACCCGGCCCGGCGGCGCCGAATAATGGGGCTGACCGAGCAGCACCACGGAGGACCGGATGGCAGGCGTCGAGTTCGAACCACGTACTCGCACACCTCGGCACACCCTCCGGCGGGGCGGTGGCCGCGGCCGTACCGGGAACCGGGCACGAACGAGCGCCACCCTGGCCGTCGCGGCGCTCGTCGCGCTCACCACCGTGGGGTTCGCCGCGCTCCTGGCCGTCGACGGGGGCCGGCCCGCCGCCGCGACCGTCCGGGCCGTGCCCGAGCCGGAACAGCCGAGCGGCGGGGGGACCGCCCCGGCGGAACCGGAACCGAGCCAACCACCGGAAACCGGGCAACCGACCACGCCACCGGCCGCCGAGCCACCGACCGACGCTCCGCCGACCGATGCTCCGCCGACGGGCGGGCCGACCGATCCGCCCCCGCCGGTCGACCCGCCGCCGACCGGCGACCCCGACCCCGTACCGTCCTCCTCCCCGCGGCCGCCCGGCACCCTGCCCAGGCCGCCGTCGCGGCCGGGACCACCCCGGCTCGGGGTCACGGTCGGCACCGGCGACATCACCCTCACCGACGCCTACTGGGGCGCCCGGAACACCACGGCCGAACTGCGGGTGACCGTGACGAACACCGGCGACGTGCCGCAGCTCGTCCGGCTGCGGTACGCGCTGCCCAGCGGCGTCACCGACGCCGGCACCGAAGGCTGTTCGGCGACCGGGAACGGGACGTACCAGTGCGGCGCCTGGACCGCCGCGGCCGGCGCCCGGTTCAGCGCCCGGATCCGGGTCCTGGTCGCCGCCGACGCCTGGCAGCGGATGCCCCTCGACGGTTCGGTGCAGGTCAGCGCCACCGACCCGGCTCGACCGGGGGTGGCCGCGGTGACCGACGACGAGGGCTTCGCGGTGCTCTTCCCGGCCGGCCCGCCGTCGGCCGGAGTGACGCTCGGCGCCGACGAGGTCGCCTTCGACGTGACCGGGACGCCGACCACGCTGGTGGTCCGGCTCGGCAACACCGGTACGGCCGACGCGGCGGGCACCGTCGATGTGGTCCTGCCGGCCGGCGTCACCGTGCCGACCCCACCGAGCGGCTGCCGCCCGACCGTGCCGTCAGCCGCCGTCCCGGCCCCGACCGATCCCGACCCGTCCGGCGCCGGCCCGACCGGTACGTCCCGGGTCGCCTGCGACCTCGGCCGGGTCCGGGCGGGTCAGACCGCCACCGTACGGCTACCGGTCGCCGCGACGCCGGACGCCCAGCGGATGGCTCCGCTGTCCGGGGCCGCCATCGGCACCCTCGTCCCGGCACACGGCCGGACCGACCGGATCCAGATGAGCTTCCGGATCAGCGCGGTCGCCGCCGGCGGCACCGTCGGTACGGCCGGTGCGACGCCGGTCGGTTCCCAGGGGGTACTGGTGGTGCGACCGGTCTCCCGTCCGGACGACGGGCTGACCGGCGTGCAGCGGACCGCCATCGGGCTGATCGTGGTCTCCGGCCTGCTGGTGGTGGTGGCACTGACGTTCGCCGCCGTGACGCTGCGCCGGCACACGCACTGACCGGGGCGGACCCGCGATCGTGCGGACTTCGGGAGCGGCCGCGCAATCGGCGGTATCGGCGCCCGGCCTCGGGCGATGATGGATCGGGAACCGGACCGAACCTTCAGTGATCTGGGTTACGTCGATAAAGTTTGACCAGGCAAATACCGGTAAATCCGCTTTCTTGACCTTCCCATCGGACGGACCTGGGGGAAGGTTTACCTAAGGGTCCGACGTAGGCTCTCGGAGACAGGGCGGGGACAGACCGACAAGGCGTCCGAACCGCCGGCCGGCGACAGGAGGTCACGTGACCAAGCAGGTCCGTCAACTGGATCGGGTGGTGATCCGGTTCGCCGGCGACTCCGGCGACGGGATGCAGCTCACCGGCGACCGCTTCACCTCGGAAACCGCGCAGCTCGGCAACGACATCTCGACGCTGCCGAACTTCCCCGCCGAGATCCGGGCACCCGCCGGCACCCTGCCCGGCGTGTCCAGCTTCCAGGTGCACTTCGCCGACTACGACATCCTCACCCCGGGTGACGCGCCGAACGTCCTGGTCGCGATGAACCCGGCGGCGCTCAAGGCCAACCTGGCCGACCTGCCCCGCGGCGCGGACATCATCGTCAACACCGACGAGTTCACGAAGCGCAACCTGGCCAAGGTCGGCTACACGGTCAGCCCGCTCGAAGACGGCTCACTCGACAGCTACGCGCTGCACCCGGTCGCGCTGACCTCGATGACCGTCGGGGCGCTGACCGAGCTGAACGTGGCCAAGAAGGACGCCGAGCGGGCCAAGAACATGTTCGCCCTCGGCCTGCTCTCCTGGATGTACTCCCGGCCGTACGCGTCCACCATCCGGTTCCTCGAACGCAAGTTCGCCAAGCGCCCCGAGCTGATCGCCGCCAACACCGCCGCCTTCAAGGCCGGCTGGAACTTCGGCGAGACCACCGAGGACTTCGGCGTCCGGTACGAGGTCAAGCCGGCCAAGATGAACCCCGGCACCTACCGCAACATCACCGGGAACGCGGCCCTGTCGCTCGGTCTGGTGGCCGCCGGTGTCCGGGCGAAGCTGCCGGTCTTCCTCGGCGCATACCCGATCACCCCGGCCTCGGACATCCTGCACGAGCTGAGCAAGCACAAGCGGTTCGGCGTGACGACCATGCAGGCCGAGGACGAGATCGCGGCGATCGGCGCGGCACTCGGCGCGTCGTACGGCGGGGCGCTCGGCGTGACCACCACCAGCGGCCCCGGCGTCGCCCTCAAGGGCGAGACCATCTCGCTCGCGGTGGCGCTGGAACTGCCGCTGGTCATCGTGGACGTGCAGCGGGCCGGCCCGTCGACCGGCCTGCCGACCAAGACCGAGCAGGCCGACCTGAACATGGCGCTGTACGGCCGGCACGGCGAGGCGCCGGTCGCGGTGATCGCCCCGAGGTCCCCGTCGGACTGCTTCCACGCCGCGATCGAGGCGGCCCGGATCGCGCTGACGTACCGCACGCCGGTGATCCTGCTCTCGGACAACTACGTCGCCAACGGCTCCGAGCCGTGGCTGCTGCCCGAGGTCGACTCCCTGCCCGACCTGCGGGTCGAGTTCGCCACCAAGCCCAACGGCGAGGACGGCACCACGTTCCTGCCCTACCTGCGCGACCCGGTGACCCTGGCCCGGCCGTGGGCGGTCCCCGGCACGCCCGGCCTGGAGCACCGGATCGGCGGGCTGGAGAAGGCCGACAAGACCGGCGACATCTCGTACGACCCGGCGAACCACGACTTCATGGTCCGTACCCGGGCGGCCAGGATCGAGGCCATCCCGGTGCCCGACCTGGAGGTCGAGGACCCGGACGGCGACGCACGGGTGCTCGTGCTCGGCTGGGGTTCCACCTACGGGCCGATCGGCGCGGCCTGCCGGGCGCTGCGGCAGCACGGGCTCTCGGTGGCCCAGGCGCACCTGCGCCACCTGTCGCCGATGCCGGCCAACCTCGGCGAGGTGCTGCGGGCGTACGACCGGGTGGTCATTCCGGAGATGAATCTCGGCCAGCTCGCGCACGTGATCCGGGCCCGCTTCCTGGTCGACGCGATCAGCTACAACCAGGTCCGGGGGCTGCCCTTCACCGCCGCCGAGCTGGAGTCCATGCTGGAAGAGGTAGTGAAGAATGCCTGAGCCCCTCGCTCTCAAGCTCACCACCAAGGACTTCAAGTCCGACCAGGAGGTGCGCTGGTGCCCCGGTTGCGGTGACTACGCGATCCTGGCCGCGGTCCAGTCGTTCATGCCCGAGTTGCAGATCCCGCGTGAGCGGACCGTCTTCGTCTCCGGCATCGGCTGCTCGTCCCGCTTCCCGTACTACATGAACACGTACGGGATGCACTCGATCCACGGGCGGGCCCCGGCGATCGCGACCGGCCTGTCGGTGTCCCGGCCGGACCTGTCGGTCTGGGTGGTCACCGGTGACGGCGACGCCCTCTCCATCGGCGGCAACCACCTGATCCACGCGCTGCGCCGCAACGTCAACCTGAAGATCCTGCTGTTCAACAACCGGATCTACGGCCTGACCAAGGGGCAGTACTCGCCGACCTCGGAGGTCGGCAAGATCACCAAGTCGACCCCGGTCGGCTCGGCGGACTCGCCGTTCAACCCGCTGTCGCTGGCGCTCGGCGCGGAGGCGACCTTCGTCGCCCGCACCATCGACTCCGACCGCAAGCACCTCCAGTCGGTGCTCCGGGCCGCCGCCGAGCACCAGGGCTCGGCGTTCGTCGAGATCTACCAGAACTGCAACATCTTCAACGACGGCGCGTTCGAGCAGCTCAAGGAGCCGGGTACGCGCGACGACTACCTGATCCGGCTGGAGCACGGCCAGCCGATCACGTTCGGCGCGCAGGGGCAGTTCTGCGTCGTACAGGCGCCGGGCGGCTTCGGCCTGGAAGTACGCGACACCGCCTCGGTCCGCCCCGAGGACATCGTGGTGCACGACACCGGGGTGACCGAGCCGGCGTACGCGTTCGCGCTCTCCCGGCTGCCCGGCTTCGACCTGCGCAACACGCCGATCGGGGTGCTTCGCAAGGTGTCCCGGCCGTCCTACGACAGCATCGTGCAGGAGCAGGTCGCCACCGCCGTCGCCGGCAACACCGACACCCCGGAGCAGCAGCTCGCCGGCCTGCTCAACAGCGGCGACACCTGGACCATCAGCTAGCTCGCACCACCGGCACGTGCAGCAGGGCCCCGTGGTCGTCCACGGGGCCCTGCTCGCGTCGTACGGGGGCCGGAGCGGTCAGACCTGCGTGGTGGACGGACGGTCGTCGCGTACGAAGACCAGCATGTCGCCGGTTTCGATCCGCACCCCGGCCGGTTCCACCACCGAGACCACCTTGCCGCGCCGGATCAGCGCGATGACGAGCGCCTCGACCTCGCGGGGTGAGGTGCCGACCTCGCGCCGCTCGGCCGACCGCATGGCCAGCGCCATGCCCTGACCGGGGGTCAGCAGGTCCTCGACCACGTCGATCAGCGGCGGGGCGGAGGTGGACAGGCCGAGCAGCCGGCCGGCGGTGGCGGACGAGACGATCACGTGGTGCGCGCCGCTCTGCTTCAGCAGGGGCGCGTTCTCGGCCTCGCGTACGGCCGCGATGATCCGCACCTGGCCGGCGGTGAGCTGCCGTACGGTGAGCGCGACCAGCACCGACGCGTCGTCGCTGTCGGTGGCGATGATCACCGCCTTGGCGTTCTTGACGTGTGCCTCGTTGAGCACCGAGGACCGGGTGGCCGAGCCCTCGATGGCGACCAGTCCGGCGGCGGTGGCCTGCCGTACGGCGGTCGCGCTGCGCTCCACCACGACGATCTTCGACTTGTCGTATTCGGTCTCCAGCAGGGCGCTGATGGCGCTGCGGCCCTTGGTGCCGTAACCGCAGATGATGACGTGGTCTTTCACAGTTTTCCTCCACCGCGTCATGCGGAGGTTGGTGCGGTACTGCTCGGTCAGGACTTCCAGCGTGGTGCCGACCAGGATGATCAGGAACAGCACCCGGGCCGGGGTGATGATCAGGACGTTCACCAACCGGGCGGAGGGTGAGATGGGGGTGATGTCGCCGTACCCGGTGGTCGAGAGGGTCACCACCGCGTAGTAGGCGGAGTCGAGCAGGGTGAGGTTGTCCTCGTTGACGTCCCGGTAGCCGTCCCGGTCTATGTAGACCACGAAGACGATGATCAGCACCAGGCCGATGGCGGCGAGAAGTCGCAGGCTGAGGGCGCGCAACGGGCCCTGCCGGACGGCGGGGAAATGGATCACCGCGGGTCCGGTCCGGTCGCCACACTCTGCTGCACGCCCACAACATAGCGGGTACCCGCGACCGGAAACGCACGGGCGGCCGACACCCGGCATCGAGCGGCAGCGCCGCCGGCCGCCACGCCGTCACCGGTGGTTTCGACCCGGTGACGCCGGCCCGATGACATGCGTCTGTTTCGACGCATGTCGACAAATATTCATGCTAGATCGAGATCGACGTCCAACGATTCATCGAGACTGGGCAGACCCCGGTAACCCGCCGGTAACAAAACCCCATCCCCCCGGGTGCCCCCACCACGGGCATCGTTTCCTCCGGAGGTATCCCCCCATGCCCCGTCGGTTGACCACAATGCTCGCCGCCGCAGCGTTCGCCCTGCTCGGCATACTCGGCGTTGCCTCGCCCGCAGCCGCGGTGACGCCCGCCCAGAAGCTCTCCGTCCTGACCGGTTGGACCCAGACCAGCGCCGCCAGCTACAACAACTGGAACGCCGCCCGGAACAACAAGGCTCCCTGGGCCGACTACAACTTCGACTGGTCCACCGACTACTGCTCGTCGAGCCCGGACAACCCCCTCGGGTTCAACTTCGAGCTCTCCTGCTACCGGCACGACTTCGGCTACCGCAACTTCAAGGCGATCGGCCAGTTCCCGGCCAACAAGTCCCGGTTGGACAGCGCCTTCTACGAGGACCTCAAGCGCTCCTGCGCCACCTACAACTCGATCGTACGTCCGGCCTGCACCAGCCTGGCCTGGATCTACTACGAGGCGGTGAGCGTCTTCGGCAAGGTGGCCGTCAGCCAGGCCGACCTGGACCGCGTGGCCAAGATGAAGTCCGACGCCGAGCGGAGCGCCGGCCTCGTCCACTGAGCCGGTTCCACCCGCCGAGCCGGGCTCGCCCGTCGAGCCCGGCTCGTCCGGTCAGGAACCGGGACGCTCACGGCGGTCGAGGGCCTCGCCCAGCGGATCGGAACGGACCGGGGCGCGCCCGGCCCTCGACCGCTGGGCCGCCTGCTCCACCCCGGAGAAACGGATCGATCCGGCGGCCAGGTCGGGATGGTCGACCGCGAGCGCCACCGCGGCCGCCTCCTCCAACGTCAACTCGGCCCCCTCCGCGTAGGCCGCGTCGAACGCCCCGTCACCGAGTACGCCCCGCAGGCCGGCCTGCTCCTCCAGCCAGTACTGACCGAACATGCCGGCCGTGCTGCGCATCGCCGACCGGGTCGCCTGGGCCGCGCCGAACAGGCGGGCGGCGGTGACCGGGTCACCGCCCCAGGCGCAGCGCACCGCGATCGCGTTGATCGTGTCGCAGGCGCGTCCGTGGAATCCGTGCCCCATCCGGGAACGAAGCGCCACCACCAGGTGGTCGTGCGCGGCGACCAGGTCGCCTCGGGACAGCGCCACCATGCCGAGCAGCATGTCGACCGAGCGCCGGGCCCGCTCGGTCGGGCGGGCCGCCTCCACCGGGCGGGCCGCCCCGAGCAGCTCGGCCGCCTCGTCCAGCGCGCACCGGCGCCAGAGCAGTTCGGCCAGGCTGTAGACGGCGAACAGCGCGTCGCCGGAGACGTCGTTCTGGTGCGCCCAGGCGATCACCTCCCGGCAGACCCGCTCGGCCTCGGCGAGCTGCCCCATGTCGATCAGCGGTGCGGCCCGTCCGGCCAGCACCCGCGCCTGTAGACCGGCGTCACCGGCCTGCCGGGCGGCCGACTCGGCCCGCTGCGAGAAGCGCAGTTCCTCGGCGAACTCGCCGTCCGCCCCGGCGTGCAGCGAGTGCATGTGGTACGCCGCAGCCAGCTCCGCCTCGGGGATCCGCTCACCGGTTTCGGCGATCCGACCGTAGAGCCGGAACAGCCACAGCCGCCCCTCCCGGGCCAGTCCGCGTTCGCGCCACCACTGGTCGAGGCCGCCGGCCAGTTGCAGGCCCTGGCGGGCGCTGCCACCGGTGGCCGTCCACCGCAGCGCGGCGCGCATCTCGTCGGCGAGCGGGTCGAGCGCGTACAGCGACAGGGTGACCGGGCGGTCGTCCGGCCCCAGGTACGCCCGTTGCAGGGCATGCAGTGACCAGGCCACGTGCCGGTCCCGGGCGCCCTGCTCCTCGCCGGCGTCGACCAGGCGGCGGGCGGCATAGGCACGGATCGGGTCGAGCATCCGGTAGGTGCTGCCGGACACGTTCGGCTCGACCTGGATCATGGACTTGTCGGCGAGCACCGAGAGCGGGTCGAGCGGGTCGTCGTCAAGCAGCCACTCCACGGTGGCCAGGTCGACCGGGCCGGAGAAGACCGCGAGCCAGCGCAGCAGCCGCGCGGCGCGGGGCCCGAGCGTACGGTACGACCAGGTCACGGTCGCCTGCATGGTGACGTGTCGCTGGGTCGCCGACCGTTGGGCGGCGCGGGTGGCGGCGGCCGGGGCCACGCCCAGCGCGGCGGCGGCCAGGTCGACGGTGTCGTGCTGGTTGGCGATCCACCTGGGTGCCGGTTCGGGCTGTTCCGGCTCGTCCCGCCCGGCGTCCAGCGCGCCGAGCACGTCGTCCAGCCGCCCGGCGAGCTGGCTCGCGGAGAGGATCCGCAGCCGGGCGGCGGCCAGCTCGATGGCGAGCGGAAGGCCGTCCAACCGGGCCACCACCCGTTCCAGGTCGGCCGACTCGGCGGGGCTGGAACGCCGGCCTCCACGGGCGGCCACCGTGCGGTCGAGCAGCAGCGCTATCGCGTCGCTCGGACCGCCGCCGGGGCCCGGCTCGACGGATAGCGGCGGGATCCGCCACACCACCTCGCCCGGCAGGCCGAGCGATTCCCGGCTGGTCGCCAGCACCCGCACGCCGCTGCCGCCGGTGAGCAGCCGGGCGATGACCTCGGCGCAGGCCGCCGGCTGGGCGTCACAGGTGTCCAGCAGGACCAGCATCCGCCGCGACGCGGCGTACTCGACCAGGGTCTCCGACATCGGTCGGCCGGGCTCGGGTCGCAGCCCGAGCACCGCGGCGATGGCGAAGGCGACCAGGCCCGGATCCGTCACCGCCGCGATGTCGACGAACCAGACCCCGTCCGGGTACGTCTCCACGTCGGCACCGACCACCTCGACCGCGAGCCGGGTCTTGCCCGCGCCACCGGCCCCGACCACGGTGACCAGACGTTGCTCGTTGACCAGGCGGTGCAGGTCGGCTCGTTCCGCCCGGCGCCCGACGAACGAGGTGACCTGGGTCGGCAGGTTGTGCGGTACGGCATCCGCGGTACGCGGCCGGGGGAACTGGCGCTCCAGCCCGGGGGCGACCAGTTGGAAGAGGCGTTCCCGGTCGTCGAAGCCGCGCAGCCGGTGCAGTCCCAGGTCGAGCAGCGATGCTCCGGGCGGCAGTGGTGCCGCGTGCCGGGCGGTCGCGCCGGAGCAGAGCACCTGTCCGCCGTGCGCCGCGGCGGCGATCCGGGCGGCGCGGTGCACCTCGGGGCTGGCGTACTCGCCCGCGAGCGGCTCGGCGTGGCCGGTGTGCAGCCCCATCCTGACCCGTGGGGTGGCCTCGGGCGTGGGCCACTCGTGGCTGGCCAGTGCACGTTGTGCGGTCAGGCAGGCGTCCAGTGCGGCGGCCGCGTCGGCGAACGCGATGAAGAACGAGTCGCCCTCGGTGAAGAGTTCCGTGCCGTCGCTCGCGGCCAGGGTGGAGCGGAGCAGTCGTCGGTGCTCACTGAGCACCGGGCGATAGCCCGAACCGAGCATCTGGGCCAACCTGGTCGAGCCCTCGATGTCGGTGAACATGAAAGTCACCAGCCCACTCGGCAGGTGGATCCGTACCGACATGCGTGGAACCTCCGCCCCCTGGAAGTCGCGTTTATGCTGCCGTATTTCGACGTCACAGCGCATCGTAGGAACGGACGGGGCGAGGCCGACCCAAGGTGCCAACTCACTACGTGACCATGGAAGAACGACTAAACGTCAACTACTGAACAATTTAGACGTTCGGTGCACATCGGGCATTATGCACAGTTGCCACAAGTGCGGAGCGAGTGGGCGGCAGGACACCACTCAGCAGCAGCCACCGCCACCGCAACAACCGCCACCGCCGCCGGCCGGGCCGGCCGGTGCCGGGCCACCCATCGCCGAACCACCGCGACCGGTCACCGACACGGCGGAGAGCAGCTTCACCGTGTCGTCGTGGCCCTGCGGGCAGGCCGCAGGCGCGGACGCCTCGGCCATCGGTCGATTCATCTCGAAGGTGTCACCGCAGGCGCGGCAGCGGAACTCATACCGGGGCATGGCAACAGCGTACGACCGCCCCTGACGATTTTCCCCGGGGTGGGTAATACTCGACGCGTGGCGGACGGGGAAGAGCGCGTGACCGACGGCGCGGACAGCTCGGCGGTTCGACCGCTGCGGCGGGCCGTACCCCTGCTCGACGGTCCGCTCGCGAGTTCGGGAGCGGCACCGGAACCGGTGCGCGCGAGGCCCGTGGACCCGGCTCCGGCCGACGCCATCGGGGCCGACGCGACGCCGACGACCCCCGAGCCCGACCGTCCGGGGCTGGCCGTCAGCACGGCGGTCACCCCCGAGCCGACCGACGCCGCACCCGCCGAAGCGAAGCCAGCCGACGCCGTAACGGCCAACGTCGGGCTGTCCGACGCCGTACCGGGCGACGCCAAGCGAGCCGATGCCGTACCGGGCGACGAGGGGCGGGCCGGCGCCGGTTCGGGCGATCCGGAGGCCACCGAGGCCGGGGCGGCGACCGGGGACCCGGAGACGAAGACCGACGGCGCGACGGGGGACACGACCACGCCGGGCCCGGACGGCGCCACCACCGGCGACGCCACCCCGGCGGGGGCGGCCACCCGTGGCCGGCGGACCCGGGTGCCGTTCGCGCACGCCCTGCGGCGGTTCCCGCCAGCCCGCCAGATCCCCGCCGCGACCACCCGCGCGGTCCGGTCCTGGTCCAGGGGCGGCAGCGGGCGGTTGGTCCTGCCCGCGATGCTCATCCTGGCGCTGATCGCGGCGGCCGGGCTGGCCGGCGGGGTGCTGATCCCGGCCACGTCGCACGTGCCGCCGTCCCGTGCCGGCAACGCCGGTGGCCCCAACCCCGACCTCACCGCACCACCCACCGGGCCGGACGGCTCGGTCGTCCCCTCCGACGGCGCCGGGCCGCTGCCCACCGGCGGTCTGCCGGGCGCACTGCCGGCAACCGCCCGGCCGGCGGACGTCCTCACCGGTTGGGCCCAGCAGACCTCGGCGCGGACCGGGGTGGCGCCGCTGGCGATGGAGGCGTACGGCTACGCCGAGCTGGTACTCGCGCAGACCAGACCGGCCTGCAAGCTGAGCTGGACCACATTGGCCGCGATCGGGTACGTCGAGTCGCGACACGGCACCGCGAACGGCGCCCAGCTCGACGCGAAGGGAGCGTCCACTCCGAAGATCATCGGCGAACCCCTGGACGGCCAGGGGAACCGAATGCGGATCATGGACACCGACCGTGGCGCGCTCGACGGCGACGTCACCTACGACCGGGCGGTCGGTCCGATGCAGTTCATCCCCACCACCTGGCAGGAAAGTGGCGTCGACGCGGACAACGACGGGGTGAAAAACCCCCAGGACCTCGATGACGCAGCCCTCGCGGCCGGTAACTATCTGTGCAAGGGCACCCGGAACCTCTCCGTGATCGAAGACTGGTGGAACGCCATCCTCTCCTACAACAACCTGCATGTTTACGCTCAGGACGTGTTCAACAAGGCCAACGAGTACGGTGCCAACAGCCGGGCGTAGTCTAGACGTAGCGTAATGGTCCACGTACATTGAAGAATTGGCCACTTTCGCCAGACTGCGGTTAGCGGCAAGCTGTACAGGTGATGGTGCGCGAGTGGGATCCCCGGACCGCGTCGTCCGCCGAGATCGAGTCGTTGCTGGACACTGTCAACGCGGCGTTCGCGGCGGACCTTCCGGCCGATCCTCAGTGGCGGAACAACTCACTTCGGGAGTATCTGGCCGAGGTGATGCCGGGTGAACGGCGGATTTCCTGGATCGCCCAGGAGGAACCGGCGGCCGACGGCACGGCCGGTCGGATCATGGGCCACATTCATGTCCTGCTGCTCGGTGACATCGGCGTGATCGACGTGCTCGTCCACCCCGCCGCGCGACGCCGGGGGCTGGGACGGGAGCTGCTGGCCAAGGCGGCCCGACGGACGTACCAGGAGGGTTTCTCCTCGATCGGGGTGGAGGTCATCGGCGACACCCCGGCGATCCACTTCTTCGAGGCGCTCGGCTTCGCCCGGGAGTACGTCGAGACCCGCAGCGTGCTGCCCCTGTCCACGGTGGACTGGGTCACGCTGGAGGAGATGGCCCAGGGCATCAGCTCCGGCTACCGGCTGGAGTTCTATCCCGGTGGTCCGCCGGACGAGATGCTCGCCGCGTACGCGCGGGCCAAGGCCGAGATCCGCGACATCGACGACGGTGACCTGGACCTGCGGCCCAGCTCCTACGACCCGCAGCGGCTGCGGGACAGCCTGAGCTGCCTGCACCGGCGGGGCATGAAGCCGTACATCGTGCTCGCCGTGCACGAGCGCACCGGCGAGGTCGCCGGGCTGACCGAGGTGGTGGTGCCGGCCCAGCACCCGACCCGGGCCGACCAGTACGACACGATCATCGTGCAGGACCACCGCGGTTACGGCATCGACCGGGCGATCAAGGCGCGGATGCTGTTCGAGTTGCGTACGGCCGAGCCGGACCTGGCCGAGGTGCAGACCTGGAACGCCCAGGCCAACGAGCCGATGCTCAAGGTCAACGCCGAGCTGGGTTTCCGGGCCGAGCGGGACTGGTGCGAGTACGGCGTGAATGTCGCCGAACTGGTGCACCGGCTGGACGCCACCGGAACCGGTACGCCGTAGCGCCGGACCCGGCCACCGTGCCGCTCAGTAGCTCTCGCGCAGCATCTTGGCCGCCTCGACGGCCCAGTAGCTGAGGATGATCTGCGCCCCGGCCCGACGGATCGAGGTGAGGCTCTCCATGATCGCCCGGTCCCGGTCCACCCAGCCGTTCGCCGCGGCGGCCTCGACCATCGCGTACTCGCCGGAGACCTGGTAGGCGGCGACCGGCACGTCCACCGAGTCGCGGATCGCGGCCAGCACGTCGAGGTAGGGCAGCGCCGGCTTCACCATCACCAGGTCGGCGCCCTCGGCGATGTCGAGCTGGACCTCACGCAGCGACTCCCGCAGGTTCGCCGGGTCCTGCTGGTAGCTCTTCCGGTCGCCCTCAAGCGCCGACTCGACCGCGTCCCGGAACGGGCCGTAGAACGCCGAGGCGTATTTCACCGCGTACGCCAGGATCGAGGTGTCCCGGTAACCGGCCGCGTCCAGCGCCCGACGGACCACGCCGACCTGGCCGTCCATCATCCCGGACGGCCCCACCATGTGGACGCCGGCGGCGGCCTGGGCCACCGCCATCTCGGCGTACGCGGCCAGCGTCGCGTCGTTGTCGACGCTGCCGTCCGGGGCGAGCAGCCCGCAGTGCCCGTGCGAGGTGAACTCGTCCAGGCACAGGTCGCTCATCAGCACGGTGCTGTCGCCCAGCTCGGCGTGCAGGTCCCGCAGCGCCACGTTGAGGATGCCGTCCGGGTCGACCCCGCCGGAGCCCCGCTCGTCCCTGGTCGCCGGCACCCCGAAGAGCATGATGCCGCCGACCCCGGCCTGGACCGCCTCGACCGCCGCCTTGCGCAGCGAGTCGCGGGAGTGTTGCAGCACCCCCGGCAGGGTGGCGATCGGTCGGGGCTCGGCCAGCCCCTCCTTGACGAACATCGGCAGCACCAGCTCGGCCGGGGCCAGCCGGGTCTCGGTCACCAGACGACGGATCGCCGGGGTGCGCCGCAACCGTCGCGGTCGGATGTCGGGGTACGACATGAGCCCTCCTGTACCACCGGTCGGCGCGACCCGACTGGTCGCACCGACCTTTCCTCGGTCGGTCAGCGGAACCGCAGCGCGGTCGGCCCCTGCACCTTCGAGCCACGGCGCTGCTTCGCCGGCATCGCCATCAGCTTCTCGCGCAGTTCGACGGCGTACGAGGCGAGTGCCTCGACGAGATCGGGCACCGAGGCGTTGGTCGGCTGGGCGTCCACCCGCAGACCAAACTCGGTTGCCGTCTCGGCCGTCTTCGGCCCGATCACCGCTACCACCGTACGAGTGTGCGGCTTGCCCGCGATACCCACTAGATTGCGCACTGTCGATGAGGACGTGAACAGGACCGCGTCGAACCCGCCGGACTTGATCGCGTCCCGGATCTCGGCCGGCGGCGGGGCCGCCCGGACGGTCCGGTAGGCGGTCACGTCGTCGACCTCCCAGCCCCGCTCGGTCAGCCCGGCGGCGAGGGTCTCGGTGGCGATGTCGGCGCGCGGCAGCAGCACCCGGCCGACCGGGTCGAGGATCTCGTCGTGCGGGGAGAACTCGGCCAGCAGCCCTTCCGAGGACTGGTCCCCGGCCGGCACCAGCTCGGGCTGGATACCGAAGGCACGGACCGCGTCGGCGGTGGCCTCACCGATACAGGCGATCTTGACGCCACCGAAGTGGCGGGCGTCCAGGCCGTGCTCGGCGAACTTCTCCCAAACCGCGCGTACGGCGTTGACCGAGGTGAAGATCACCCAGGCGTACCTGCCGTCGACCAGGCCCTTGACCGCCCGCTCCATCTGGGCCGGGGTACGGGGCGGCTCGACCGCGATCGTCGGCACCTCGCACGGGATCGCCCCGTACGCGCGCAGCCGGGCGCTCATCACGCCGGCCTGCTCCTTGGTGCGTGGGACGAGCACCTTCCAGCCGTACAGCGGGCGGTTCTCCCACCAGCTCAGCTTGTCCCGCTGGCTGACGCCCGCACCCAGGGTGAGTACGACGCGGCCGGTGAAACCGAGCGCGGCGGCGACGAAGCTGTCCACGGTCGAGGTGGTGGTGTACTGCGTCTCGCCGGTGCCGTCGCCGGTCACCCCGACCGGGGTGGCCCCGTCGACGCCGACCGCGAGCAGGCCGTCGCGGACCGCGGCGAGATCACCGGCGTCCACGGCGAGCGCGAGCGAACCGCGGTTGACCGCGGCGGCGAGCGCCTCGAAGTCCAGCGCGGTGACGTCGTCCACGTCGGCGGCGGTGCGTACGCCCGGCAGCGGGACCCCGGCGTAGCTGGCCACGCCCTCGGCCTGGCCGATGCCCGGTACCACCTCGAAGTGCACCGCGGTACGGACGACCGCCTGTACCTCCTTGACCACCGAGTCGTGGCCGAACGGGTCACCGGCGACCAGGTGCACCGCCGACAGCCCGGACCGGGCCGCGGAGATCAGTACCTTGGCGACGTCGCCGGGGGCGCCCTCGGCCGGGCTGAACTGGGCGTCCTCCTTGGCCTCGGCGCGCAGGACATCGAGCAACGACTCGGGGACACCCCGGTCGAAGATGACCTGGTCCGCCTCGACCAGCGCGTCGTGCGCCCGGCGGGTCAGCAGGCCAGGGTCGCCGGGGCCGGCCCCGACGAACGCGATGTGGCCTGCGGGCTTACGGGTGCGGATCATGGCTGTGCTCCAAAATGCTGGGTCCTCGCGCCGGGGTGCGAAGGCGTACCGAGGATCGAGTCGGCGCCGCGGTCGAGGAGTTCGGCGGCGAGTGCCTTACCGATCTCCCCGGCGTCGGCGGGCGTACCGGTGCGGGACAGCCGGAGGTCATGGACCCCATCCGGACTGATCACCGCCCCGCGCAGGTAGATCTCATCGCCGTCGTCGCCCTCGGCGAGTTCCGCGAATGCGGCGACCGGTGCGCTACAGCCGGCCTCCAGGGTGGCCAGCAACGCCCGTTCCGCGGTGATCGCGGCCCGGGTCGGTGCGTGGTCGAGCAGGGCGAGCAGCTCGATCAGATCCGGCTCGTCGGCCCGGCACTCGACCGCGAGGGCACCCTGGGCGGGCGCGGGCAACATCAGCATCGGATCGAGCGTCTCGGTGATCTCGGCGGTGCGGCCGAGCCGGGCCAGTCCGGCCCGGGCGAGCACCACCGCGTCAAGGTCCGCGTTCGGACCGAGTACCCGCTGGACGCGGGTGTCGACGTTGCCGCGGATCGGGACGACCTCGAACTGCAACCCGAGTGCGTGCAGTTGGGCGATCCGGCGCAGCGCGCCGGTGCCGATGGTCGAGCCGGGGGCCAGTTCGGCCAGGGTGCGACCGTCCCGGGCGACGAGCGCGTCGCGCGGGTCCTCGCGCTCGGGCACGGCCGCGATGTGCAGGCCGTCCGCGGGTGCGGTGGGCAGGTCCTTGTACGAGTGCACGGCGAAGTCGATCTCGTGGGCGAGCAGCGCGTCACGCAGCGCCGAGACGAACACCCCGACGCCGAGCCGCTGCACCGGTGCGGAGGACCGGTCGCCGGCGGTGACCACCTCGACCAGTTCGACCTCTCGGCCGGTGGCGGCCCGGACGGCGTCGGCGACCATGCCGGACTGGGCCATGGCCAGGGCGCTGCCCCTGGTTCCCAGGCGCAGGGCGGTCATCGGTCACCTCCCGGAGCGGGCAGCGACAGCCGGGGGGCGATCTCGGGCACGGTGTCGACCTGTGCGGTGTTCGGTACTTCCAGGTCGAAGAGTTCACGCAGCAGGGCGGTGTACTGGTCGCCGCCGGGTTCGGCGGCGAGCTGGCGGACCCGTACGGTCGGCTGGTGCAGCAGCCGCTGGACCACCCGGTGCACGGTGTGTGCGACGTCGGCCCGCTGGTCGTCGGTGAGGTCGGGCCGGCGCTGGGCGAGCCGGCGCAGTTCGGCGGTGACCACCTCGTCGGCGCGGGCGCGCAGGGCGGCCACGGTCGGCACCACGTCGGCGCCGCGCAGCCAGGTGAGGAAGGCCGCCACCTCGCTGGTGACGATGTCGGCGACCGCGGCGGCGTCGGTGGCGACCGGTCCGTCGGCGAGGTCGGCCGCGAGCCGGTCGATGTCGACCACGAGTACGCCGGGCAGCTCGGCGACGGCCGCGTCGACGTCCCGGGGTACGGCGAGGTCGAGCAGGACCAGCGGCGTGGCGGCGGACCCGTTCGCGACTCGTCGGGCCAGGGCGGCGGCCACCGTGTCGCGGGTGAGCACCGGCTCGATCGCCGCGGTGGCGGTGACTACGATGTCCACAGTGGACAGGGCTACGGTAAGATCATCGAAGGGGACGGCGGTGGCGCCGTACGCCTCGGCCAGCCGCGACGCCCGGTCGGCGCCCCGGTTGGTGACCGCTATCGAGCCGAGCCCGAGCCGGGTCAGCGTCGCTACGGCGAGCGCACCCATCGCACCCGCGCCGATCACCAGTGCCGGCCGGCCGGACAGGGATCCGCCGAGCCGGTTGGCGGCGATCTCCAGCCCGGCGCTGACCACGCTCTGGCCCGCCTGGTCGATGCCGGTCTCGGAATGGGCCCGCTTGCCGACCCGGAGCGCCTGCTGCATCAACTCGTGCAGTTGCCGGCCGGTCGCGTCGGCCTCGGTCGCCACGTGGTAGGCGTCCCGGAGCTGGCCCAGGATCTGCGCCTCGCCGACGACCATCGAGTCCAGCCCGGTGGCCACCCGGAACACGTGCTCGACCGCGGCCTCGTCGTAGTGCACGTAGAGGTGGTTGGCGAGGTCGGCGGGCGAGCAGCCGGCCTCGGTGGCGAGCACCGTGCAGATGTCGCCGAGACCGCCGTGGAAGCCGGACACCGCGGCGTATATCTCGACCCGGTTGCAGGTCGAGACCACCACGGCCTCACCGACGTAGGGCTGGGCGAGCAGGCGATCGAGGATCCGGGGCAGGTCGGCCGTGGAGACCGACAGCCGCTCCAGGGTGGCGACCGGGGCGGTGCGGTAGGACGCGCCGACGACGAGCAGGTTCACGAGCCGACCACCTCCGTACGGTTCGAGCGGGGACGACCCGGCGGGGCGGGTTCCTTGGCCCCGGTGCCGGTGCCGCTGGCGTCCTCGGTACCGGTGGCGGCGAGGTTCGGATCGACCTCGGCCCGCCCACCGGGCAGTGCGGTCAACGATGCCTTGCGGTGTTCGTGGAAGGAGAGGATCTGCAACTCGATCGCGAGGTCGACCTTGCGCACGTCCACTCCCTCCGGCACCCCGAGCACGCAGGGCGCGAAGTTGAGGATGCTGGTCACGCCGGCGGCCACCAGCAGGTCGGCGACCCGTTGTGCGGCGGAGGCGGGGGTGGCGATCACACCGATCGCGATCGCCTCCTCGGCCGCGGTCACCGGCAGGTCGTCGATGTGCCGGACGGTCAGCCCGTTGATCTCCTCGCCCACCCGCGCGGCGTCGGCGTCGAACAGGGCGGCGATCCGGAAACCACGGCTGGCGAAGCCCGCGTAGCCGGCCAGAGCGTGACCGAGATTACCCACGCCGACCAGTGCGACCGCGCGGCGCTGGGTGAGGCCGAGGACGTACTCGATCTGGTCGATCAGGAGGGCGACGTCGTAACCGACCCCCCGGGTGCCGTACGAGCCGAGGTGTGAGAGATCCTTGCGCAGCTTGGCCGAATTGACCCCGGCCGCGGCGGCCAGCCCCTCACTGGAGACCGTGTCGTCGCCGGCCTCGGCGAGGTTGTGCAGGGCACGCAGGTATTCGGGTAGCCGGGCGACCGTCGCCTCAGGAAGATCCGGAAGCGCCGGAACGGCACCGGCGCGCCCGGACGCGCCTGCGGGGCGGTGCTGACTCATGTGACTCCGTGCGGTGCGATCCTCGACCAACCGGAGTGGCGGGCCGTTAGAGGGCTCCCGCTTGCGACCGCTGTGACCGGCTGTGCTAGCAGGGCTCGTCGGAGTAACAGAGTAGGCGCTTGTGAAGACGTGCACAAATCGCGATCTTGAAGCCCCGCGACACGGCTTCACCAGGAACTCCATTCACAAGATCGGCTTGAGGGCGGGACGGTTCCGCCATGTCGATTATTGCTCAATTCCGACTATTCTCGCCAACTCGACAGGCTAACGTGGGTACGCGAGGACCGGAGCAGGTGAGGCCAGCCCTACCGGAAATAGGCAGGCCGACGGGATATGGACCGGTCGTCCGGTTGCCTAGCGTGGAGGGCATGACCACCGTCACCGCCAACGCCGAACCGGCCCCGTCGACGATTCTGCGCCAACTCGGCGTCGATTCGGCGTACGTGCTGCTCGGGTTCCCACTCGCGCTGGCCAGCTTCATCGTATTGATCATCGGCTTGGCGCTGGGCATCGGCCTGATGGTGACCGTGATCGGACTGCCGATCCTCGCCGGCACGCTCTACGCCGCCCGAGGCTGGGCCGACATCGAGCGGCGACGCATTCCCGCCGTACTGCACCAGCCCCGGATCCGGCCCCGGTACCGCACCGCCGAGCCCGAGGCGAACGCCTGGCGGCGGATCTTCGTACCGATCACCGACGGCCAGTCCTGGCTCGACCTGGCCCACGGCTGCGGCAAGCTGGTGGTGGCCCTGTCCACCTTCATCGTCACCGTCGTCTGGTGGGCCGCCGCCATCGGCGGGTCGCTCTACTGGGCGTACGACTGGACCCTGCCGCGCAGCGACGGGGACGAGGAGCTGAACGTGCTGCTCGGACTCGGCGACTCGGCCGGCGCCCGGATCGGCCTGAACAGCGCCTTCGGCATCTTCTTCCTGATCACCCTGCCGATCGTCGTACGCGGCTGCGCACTGCTCCAGGCCAGCTTCGGCCGGGCCCTGCTCACCGGGGTCGCCGAGATGCGCAACCGGATCACCGTGCTGGAGGAACAGAAGCGAGCGGCGGTCTCCGCCGAGGCCAGCGCGCTGCGCCGGCTCGAACGTGACATCCACGACGGCCCCCAGCAGCGCCTGGTCCGGCTCGCCATGGACATCAGCCGGGCCCAACATCAACTCGGCACCGACCCGGACGCCGCCCGGCGCACCCTCGACGAGGCGCTGGCCCAGACCCGGGACACCCTCGCCGAGCTGCGGGCCCTCTCCCGGGGCATCGCGCCACCGATCCTGGTCGACCGGGGCCTGCCCAGCGCCCTCGCCGCGCTCGCCGGCCGGGGGCTGATCCCGATCGACCTCACCGTCGACCCCCAACTCGGTACGCCCACCGGCCGGCTCGACCCGGCGGTCGAGAACGCCGCCTACTTCGTGGTGGCCGAAGCCCTGACCAACGTCGCCAAGCACAGCCGGGCCACCGAGTGCTGGCTCACCGTCACCCGCGCCGACCGGCAGTTGCACATCGCCGTCATCGACGACGGAGAGGGCGGAGCCCACCTCTCCAAGGGGCACGGCCTGGCCGGCATCGCCGACCGCGTACGCGCCACCGGCGGCACCCTGACCGTGATCAGCCCGACCGGCGGCCCGACCGAGGTCCGCGCCGAGCTTCCGTGCTGACCGAAACCACCACCCCGAACAGAGCCGGTGACGCCGTGGCCGACGACAACGTGGTAGACAACCGAGCCATGCGTGTAGTGATCGCCGACGACGCGTTCCTGCTCCGCGAGGGGCTGGTCCGACTGCTGACCGAGCACGGCCACGACGTGGTCGCCGCGGTCGGTGACGGCACCGCCCTGGTCGAGGCAGTGGTCGCACACCTGCCCGACGTCTCGATCGTCGACGTACGGATGCCGCCGACCCACACCGACGAAGGGCTCCGGGCCGCGGTCGAAGCCCGACGACTGGTCCCCCGGGCCCCGATCCTGGTCCTCTCCCAGTACGTCGAGGTCTCGTACGCCGACGACCTGCTCGCCACGGTCAATCCCGGACCCGGCGCCGGCGGCGGGATCGGCTACCTGCTCAAGGACCGGGTGGCCGCGATCGACGAGTTCCTCGACGCGCTCCGCCGGGTCGCCGGCGGCGGCACCGTGCTGGACCCCGAGGTGGTCGGCCAACTGCTGGTCCGCCGCCGCCGCGACGACCCGCTGCGCGAACTGACCCCGCGCGAGCGCGAAGTGCTCGGCCTGATGGCCGAAGGACGCTCCAACACCGCCATCGCCCGCGCCCTGGTGGTCAGCGACGGAGCCGTCGAGAAGCACGTCCGAAACATCTTCACCAAGCTCCGCCTACCCCCCGACGAGGAACAACACCGCCGCGTCCTGGCCGTGCTCGCCTACCTACGCGGATAGTCGCCCCCAGCTCCGCTGGGACAGCGGTGGTCCGGCACGGATAGTGGCGCCCAGCCCCCGCTCGGACAGCGCCGGCCCGGCAGCAGTGCCCCCCGCTGGGACAGCGGTGGTCAGCGGGCTGCCAGCGCCACGGCTTCGGTGAGGGTGTCGGCCACCGGGCGGCCGGAGGCACGCAGGCGGGCCGGGTCGGTGAAGCCGCCGGTGTAGAGGACGCAGGTGGCGCCGACCGACTCGGCGGCGTCGGCGTCATCGATCGAGTCGCCGATGAGCACCACCGACGAGCCGGGTATGCCGAGCTCGTCCAGGTGACGCGCCAGGTGCGCGGCCTTGTGGTCGCCGCCGACGGTGCCCCGCAGACCGTCGACCCGGCTGAACATCCCGGTCAGGCCGTACGTCTCGACCGCCGGAACCAGCTCGTCGTGGAACCACATGGACAGCAGTGACTGCGTACCGGTCCAGGAGCGCATCGCGGTGGTGGCGTCCTCCGCCAGCGCACAGGTGGTCAACCCGGTCCGGTACGCATCATGAAAGATCTTGTCGAGCGAGCCGAACGCGTCGGCGTCCACCGCCCGCCCCAGCACGTCCGCGTAGTACTCGGAGATCGGTCGCCGGAACCCGAGCCGATGCTCCTCAGCCGTGACCAACGGTCCCCCGACACTGGCGAACACCACATTCGTCGACGCCACAACCAGACCGAGATCGTTGAGCAGAGTCCCGTTCCAGTCCCAAACCAAATGCGCCCGCCCCATCCCCACCCCAGCACCCTACCCCTCCCCCCTCCCCTCCCTCCCCCTCCCTCTAGCTCGTCGATCTAGGGCAAATGGTGGTGGTTAGAGATCAACTAACACGTATTTGCCCTAGATCGACGAGGAGAGGGGGTGCACGGGGGGCGGGGGGGGCGGGGGGGGGGGGGGCGGGGGGCGGGGGGAGTTAGGGGGTTTGGGTTAGGGCTTGGAGGAGGCGGGGTTCTTCTACTCGCCAGTAGCCGTGTTCCTTGCCGTCGAGGAGGATGACCGGGATGCGGTCGCCGTACTCGCGTTCGAGTTCCAGGTCGCCGGTGATGTCGACCTCGACCCAACGGTTGCCGGTGGTGGACACCACCCGCTCGACGGCCTGCCGGGCCACCTCGCACAGATGACATCCGGGTCGGGTGATCAGGGTCAGTCGCGGCTCGCTCACCATGGCGTTCTCCCAGGTCCGGCGTGGATCGCAGAAGTCTGGCACAGGCCGACCCCGGCCACTGCCGCGCATCGGCGTACGGCGGCCACTCGACTTCGCCGATGGGTCACGGTACCGTCCACGAGACCGCGTCCCCACGTGGAAATGTCACGAGCGGGACCGTCCATCACCGCTAGCACTTTTGCCGGCGGCACGCCAGACCGTGCCGCTTCTCGGCGTGTTGCGGTGTTTTCGCAGCTCAGGCCTCGGATGGCTCTACTGTCGAGGATCCGACAGCGCACATTTGGTCCGGTCCAGATCGGCAAATCTGGGAAATACTTTGGCTCTGTGTAACGGACTCGCCACGCGTGGGTGACGTTGGCCCTATCATCACTCGGGTCGGCTCACCCCTTTTGCTGTGAGTCCACACCCCTCAGCCCGAGGAGGCCGCCGTGCCCGTAACTGCACTGCACCAGCACCTCATGGATGCGTGCCGCCAACCGGGGCAACCTGCCCCCGGTCCGGTGGATCGTGCCGGTCCCGGCCTGGATCGCGGCATCGTCGCCGCGACATCGCGTCGACCGGTCCCGCTGGCGTACCGGCTCGGGGAGGGCCTGTGAGCACCCACGGATATGCGGACTCCACACGTCACCGCGAGGTCCAATCCGCGCGCTCCGCCCTGAACCAGGGGCTGAACATGCTGCGTACGTCCATGGACGACATGCTGAGCCTGGCCGTACGCGGGGAGGGCAGTCCCAAACGGATCCGGAACCGACCGCACCCGAACGAGACGCCGTCCCGGCACACCCCACCGGGCAACAACGCCCGGCCGATCAGTGGGCGGGTGACCAGCCCGACCCGGCCGACGATGCCGGCCCAACCCGGCCCCGGACAGACGGGACCCCGGCCGGACGCGCCGGAGACCGAGACCGCGATCCTGCCGGTCGTACCCGTCGAACCGACCCCGACCCCGGCGGAGCCGCCGCCGACCGGCTACCCGGACCGACCGGATCCGTCGGATCCGGCGACCGAGGTGTGGAAGCTGATCGAGCGGGCCCAGCAGGGCGAGTCCGAGGCGTTCGGCCTGATCTACGACCGGTACGTGGACACCGTCTTCCGGTTCGTCTACTTCCGGGTCGGCAACCGGCAACTCGCCGAGGACCTGACCTCGGACACCTTCCTGCGCGCACTCAAGCGGATCGGCAGCTTCACCTGGCAGGGGCGCGATCTCGGCGCCTGGCTGGTGACGATCGCCCGGAACCTGGTCGCCGACCACTTCAAGTCCGGTCGGTACCGACTAGAGGTTACTACGGGTGATGTGTTAGATGCGGATCGTGAAGACCGTGGTCCGGAGGGAAGCCCCGAGGCCGCGGTGGTCGAGCACATCACCAACATGGCGCTGCTCGGTGCGGTGAAACAACTCAACCCCGAGCAACAGGAATGCATAGTGCTCCGGTTCCTACAGGGCTTCTCCGTCGCGGAAACGGCGCACACGATGGGCAAGAACGAGGGCGCGATCAAGGCCCTGCAATACCGCGCCGTACGGGCCCTGGCCCGACTGCTCCCGGACGGATTCCAGCCGTGAGTCCGATGAATCCGGGATACTCAGACGCGGTGACACCGATCACTCATCGTGATACTGCGACCGAACGGCCCGTAACCGGCCGGGCTTACCGGCCGTTTGTCCCGATGCGACGGGCGGTTGCCCAGGCAGACCGCCGGCCCGTCGGTCCGGTCGACTGATTCGGCCACGGCCACGCGGCCCGGAATTCCAGCCGCCGTCGCACGGTCGGCGACGATGCCGCCCGTACGGCCGTGACCAGCGAAGGGAGGTGCCCGCGGTGAATCTGAACATATTCCGCCGCTGGCGCGCCGAGCGCTTCGCGCAACTTCTCGACGAAGCCAACGGCGGCCGTCGACACCACATCCGTTCCCGCGCCGACGACGACCTGACCGAACTGGTGACGGTCGGACAGCGGATGCGCGGCGCCCAGCAGTCCGTCGAGGTCGATCCCGAGTTCCGTACCGGGCTGCGGCTGAGGTTGGTGACCGCCGCCGAGCAGGCGGCGTTCGAGACGGCGGCGGCTGCCGACCAGATCGTCGGGAAACGTGCCGGCCGGCCCGAACGCCGACCCGTACGCAACGGCCAACGGACCCGTGCCCGGGTACGCGGCTCGATCATCGTCGGCGTGGCCGTCGGGGCGATCGCGGTCTCCGGCATGTCCGCCGCCAGCGAGAACGCCCTGCCCGGCGACGCCCTGTACGCGGTCAAGCGGTCCACCGAACGGGCCCAGCTCGCGCTGGCCAGTTCGGACCTGAGCCGAGGGCAGCTGCTCCTCGACTTCGCCCAGACCCGACTCGCCGAGGCGGTCGCGGTGCAGGGCGATGCGCTCGGTTTCGTGGCCGTCCTCAACGACATGGACGACGACACCCGCCAGGGCATCAAGCTGCTGAACACCACCGCCGCGCAGCGCCGCGACGCCGCCGCGCTGGACGCGATCGGCAAGTTCCTGACCGGCCAGCGCCGGCAGGTGACCGGGCTGCTCGGCGGGGCGACCGCCGCCGACAGCCGCCGGGTCGCGGACTCGCTCAGCCTGCTCGACTCGATCGGCAAGCGCGCCGACCTGCTGCGTGCGGCCTTGCAGTGCGGGGTCGATCCGGCCACCCGGATCGACCATCTCGGGCCGTTGCCCCACGCCTGCGGCACCAGCCGGGGCGTCAACGGGTTGCCGCAGAGTTCCCCGCAGGACAGCCGGCCGAATACCACTCGTACCCCGAACGCGCCCCGGCCGGAGACGTCGGAGGAGCCTGAGGTGACTCCGACCGGGACCCCGGACCGGCGGTTGGAGCACGGGTCGAACGCCAAGAAGCCGATGGTCGACACGACCACGCCGGTCGACGGCCGGCCCGTCGACTGACGGCACGCCAGCGGGCACGTCAAGCGACCGTGGTGGGGTCCGGGCCTTTGGGCCCGGACCCCACCACCGCACGTACGCCGGCCGGACAGCGGACCTGTCGCACGTACGCCGACAAGCGGTCGCATGCACGTACACCAGCGGCGATGGTCCGACTACCCGGTGGAATCGTCGGACCGGGTCGGCGTCGGGACCGAGCTTCGGTGTGACGGATCCGACTAGGCTCGCTCAAGACACGCGACGCATCCATCGAGCGGAGGGAGGTCCGCGTGGCCCGGACCCGAAAGGTGACCGTCAGTACGGACGCACACGGTCACACCGCCGGCTGGGCCGCGACGGAGCTGGAGGCGGCCCCGGCCGCGCCCCCCGACCACCACGCCGCCGCCTTCTTCGACGTGGACAACACGATGATGCAGGGCGCCTCCATCTACTGGTTCGCCCGCGGGCTGGCCGCGCGCAACTACTTCACCACCACCGACCTGGCCCGGTTCGCCTGGCACCAGCTGCGGTTCCGGCTGCTCGCCACCGAGCACGCGGGCGACATGTCCCACGCCAAGGAGGCCGCGCTCGCCTTCGTGGAGGGGTGGCGGGTCGAGGACGTCGAGCGGCTCACCGAGGAGATCTTCGACGAGTTGATGGCGCCCCGGATCTGGGCCGGCACCCGCGCCCTGGCGCAGCTGCACCTCGACGCGGGCCAACGGGTGTGGCTGGTCAGCGCGGCTCCGGTGGAGATCGGCCGGGTGATCGCGGCCCGGCTCGGCCTGACCGGTGCGATCGGTACGGTCGCCGAGATCCACGACGGCGCGTACACCGGACGGCTGGTCGGGGACCTGATGCACGGCCCGGCGAAGGCGGACGCGGTGTGCCAGCTCGCCGCGGTGGAGCAGCTGGACCTGTCCCGCTGTGTGGCGTACAGCGACTCCTCGAACGACCTGCCGATGCTCTGCGCGGTCGGCCGGGCGGTGGCGATCAACCCGGACAACAACCTCCGTCGGGCCTCGCGGATGCGGGGCTGGGAGGTGCGGGACTTCCGTACCGGCCGGAAGGCGGCCCGGATCGCCGTACCGTCGACGGTGGCCGCCGGGCTGCTGGCCGGTGCGGTGACCGCCGGGCTCGCGATGCGTCGGCGCCGGCAGGGCCGATGACCGCGCAGCCGACCACCGAGGCGAGCACCGGGACGGTCACCGGCACCACCACCGGAGCGACCGGCACACCGCAACGGCGTCGACCAGGTGGGGTGATCGGGCTGGTCGCGGCACTGGCCGCGGGTGGGGTGCTGCTCGCCCTGCCCACCGCCGGCCCCGACCCGGCCCCCGGGACGCAGGTGCGCACGATCGAACAGGTGTGGCCGGACGCCCGACCGGTGGAGATCCCGGCCGCTCTGCCGGACGGGCCGGCGTACAGCCCGGTTTTCTTCCTCGACGCGCGCGCCTCGGTCGGCACCGCGCCCAGCCCGGAGGGGACCCACCTGCGGCTGGTGCTGCGCACCGCCGACGGCGCGATCCGCGAGCTGCGCCGGCTGCCGATCGCGGACGACCCGCAGTACGCCGGGTTCGCCCGCGCCGGTGACGAGTTCGCCTGGGCCGAGTCGACCATCGGGTCGGACGGTCGCGGACGTACCGAGTTGTGGGTGGTGAACCTGCCGTCGGCCCAGCCGGCCCGACGGGTCACCTCGGACAGCGGTGACGTGGTCTTCTTCAACTCCCAGTACGACATGGTGATCAACTCGGGCCGGCTCCACTGGGCCTCGGTCGCACCGGGCGAGCAGACGGCGACCGAGATCCGCTCGGTGGCGCTCACCGGCGGCGAGGTGTCGATCCGTACCGAGCCCGGCGCCTGGTCCGTGTCGGCGTACCCGTGGCTGGCCAGCGCCGGCACCGGAACGAGCGGCCCGGTCCAGCTCCGCGACCTGGAGCAGCGCAAGGTGATCGAGGTCGACGCCACCGGCTCCGAACTGGTCACCTGTAGTCCGACCTGGTGCCGGGTGCTGGTGCTGGGGGCGGTCGGGCCGGGGCGGATCGAGCTGATGCGCCCCGACGGTACGTCCCGACAGCGGGTGGCCGGCGGGGTGGCGACCGCCGCCGTGATCGACGTGGCGGTGCTCGACCGGTTCGAGGTGCTCTCCCTCGCCGACGCCCAGCGCACCGCCACCGACAGCCAGCAGTTGCTGCTGTACGACGTACGGGACCGGCAGACCGTGGTGGTGAGCGACGGCAGCGGGCTGGTGCTCTGCCGGGACGGCATCCTGTGGTGGTCGACCGGGGGCAGCGACATCACCGCCTGGCACAGCCTGGACCTGCGCGACCTGAAGTAGGCCGGGCGGGGTCAGGGGCCGAACGGGTCCGGGCGACGCTCCAGCAACTGGTGCAGGGTCTGCTGGATCGTCTCGCGTACCTGGTCGGCGAGGTTGAACACGACCAGCGGGTCGTCGGCCTGGTCGGCCATGCCCTCGGTCGAGATCGGCGGGCAGAACTCGATCAGCCACTTGCTCGGCAGCGGCACCATGCCCAGCGGCCCGAGCCACGGGAAGGTCGGCGTCACCGGGAAGTACGGCAGCTTGAGCAGTCGGGCCAACGGCTTGATGTCGGCCAGCATCGGGTACGTCTCCTCGGCCCCGACGATCGCCACCGGGATGATCGGGGTGCCGGTACGCAGTGCCGCCGAGACGAAGCCGCCCCGGCCGAACCGTTGCAGCCTGTAGCGGTCGGCGTAGAGCTTGCCGACGCCCTTGAAGCCCTCGGGGAACACCCCGACCAGCTCACCCCGGCCGAGCAGCCGCTCGGCGTCCGGGTTGCACGCCATCGTGCCGCCGGTCTTGCGGGCAAGTTCGGAGACGACCGGCATCCGGAACACGATGTCGGCCCCGAGCAGGCGCAGGTAGCGGTGGGCCGGGTGCCGGTCGTGCAGCACCGCGGAGAGGATCAGCGCGTCCAGCGCGACGGTGCCGGAGTGGTTGCCCACCACCAGCCCGGCGCCCTCGACCGGCAGGTTCTCCACCCCGGTGACCTCGGTGCGGAACCAGTCCCGGTAGAGCTGGCGCAACAGCGGGTGGAAGACCCGATCGGTCAGCTCGGGGTCGAAGCCGAACTCGTCGATCTCGTACTGGCCGGCGAGGCGGCGGCGGAGGAACGCGAGCCCGGACGCGACCCGCCGATCCCAGACGTCACCCGGCTGGTCGGGCACCGCTGCTCCGATCGGCTCCGGCGCGGGCGACCGCCCGTTCTCACTCATCGACGGTCACTCACCGGTGTTCGCTGGTCCGGGGGAATTGGCCACCGCAGCGCGTACCTGGCGGATGCCGTCCAGGATCGCCCGTTCGGCGGCGGCGAGCTGGTCGGCCCGGACCACCGTTCGGTCGGTGTGTCCGCCGACGAAGTCGTCGAACGCGGCGGCGGTGGAGCGCGGGGTGAAGCCGTACTCGGTGGTGAGCCTGGTCGTGTCGACCACCCGGCCGTGCACGAACAGGTCGACCTGGTCCAGGCCGTAGCGTCCGAAGCCCAGCGTGCGGGCGATTCCGGCCGCGCCGGACAGGCCGGGTTCAAGCACGGGTACGGCGACCCGCCCGGACCGCCGGATCGCCTGGGACAGGGCGAGTACGCCCGGACCGGCGACGTTGTACGTGCCGCCGTGCTCCTCGGTCACCGACCGGTGCAGGACTTCGAGTGCGTCCTCGATGTGCAGGAACTGAAGTCGCGGGTCCCGCCCGAGCACCGTCGGTACGACCCGCTGGGCGAAGTAGCGGGTCAGCGTGGTGTCGGCGGTGGAGCCGATGAACGGGGCGAAGCGCAACACGGTCGCGGTGACGTCGGGCCGGCGACGGCGGAAGCCGCGGACGTAGCCCTCGATGTCGAGGATGTCGCGGGCGAATCCGCCGCGCGGCACCGCGTGCGGTTCGGTCTCCTCGGTGAAGACCGCCGGGTCGCGAAACGACGCCCCGTACGCGGCGGTGGAGGAACGGACCACCAACCGACGCAGCCGGGGCGCGCGTTGGCACGCGGCGAGCAGCTGCATGGTGCCGATGACGTTCTGTTCCTTCATTGCCGCCCGCCCACCGTGCTGCTGGTCGGGGGCGGTCACCAGCGCGAGGTGGACCACCGAGTCGGCGGCCAGGTCGTCGATGACGGTGCCCACCGACGCCGCGTCGGCCCGTACCCGGTCGACTCCGTCGAGTAGCGGGGCCAGTTCGGCGGACGGGTCGGCGGCGTCCAGCCCGACCACCCGCGCGATCCGGGGATCGGCGGCGAGGCGGGCGGCGACGTGGGCGCCGAGGTAGCGACTGACCCCGGTGACCACGACAACCCCCGGTGCACCCGAGGTGCGGCCGGGGGTCATCCCAGGCTCCTCGTCAGCGGGTACGGGCGTGCGCGCCCGGACCACCGCGACCGCGTCACGGTTGCCTCCGCGGGTCGACGGGTGGCAAGTGGCGCCTTGAGCCGGGCCTGGGCCCGGCCCAGGTCACTTGCCGAGCTTGCGACGCTGGACGCGGGTCTTACGCAGCAGCTTGCGGTGCTTCTTCTTAGCCATGCGCTTGCGGCGCTTCTTGACCACCGAGCCCATACGACAGCCCTTCCGATGCAACGTGCGGGTCGGCCCGGAGGCCATCGTCGGATGGCACCGGGAACCGAACTGGACAACGGACCGGATCCGGCTGGTGGGTGTTGGACGCACCAAGATGGGATCACGGTCGCGGTCCAGGGTAGCCGTCGCCCCTGCACAGGCCCAACGCGGCCCCATGCACAACCGTCACGGCCCCGGCCACGACCACCCCGGCCTGCACCGTCCCGACGCCGACGGGCGTCGCGGGCGGGATCAGGCCGTTTCTTGGAACGCCCCGCGCAGGTACTCGTGCACCGCGTGCTCGGGCACCCGGAACGACCGACCGACCCGGACCGCGGTGAGTTCACCGGAGTGCACCAGCCGATAGACGGTCATCTTCGAAACCCGCATCAGAGTCGCCACCTCGGCGACGGTCAGGAACCTGACCTCCGACAGCCGAGCGTCGGACTGTGGTGATCCCGTCATGGCTCACCGACCCATTCCATTCCCCGGCGCGTGCCCCCGGGCGGGCTGCTCCCGCGCCACGGCGGGCAACGCGCGTGTTACCAGTACGGTAGCGGGACGGCTGTGACCTGCGCGATCCCTTCACGCTGTTGATCATAGGTCGTCAAGCTGCCACACCGGCCTGAGCAGGCATTTTCCACCCGGTAGGGGACAGAATTCCGACTCGGCACCGGAACGGGCGCCCAAACCATCACATCCGACCGTGAGTAACGATGGCCTCACTCGGCGCGCAGGGCGACCACCGGGTCGAGTCGCCCGGCGCGCCGGGCCGGTAGCACGCCGAAGACGATGCCCACCGCCGCCGAGACGCCGAAGGCCAGTGCCAGCGACCAACCGGTGACCGTGGCCGGCACCGGGCTGAGTCCGGCCACCAGCAACGCCCCGCCGATGCCGAGACCCATCCCGCTCACCCCGCCGAGGGCGGTCAGCAGCACCGCCTCCAGCAGAAACTGCAAACCGATGTCCCGGGGTCGGGCACCGACCGCCTTGCGCAGCCCGATCTCGCGGGTCCGTTCGCGTACCGAGACCAGCATGATGTTCGAGACGCCGACCCCGCCCACCAGCAGCGAGACGCCGGCGATCGCGGCCAGCACCCCGGTCAGCACACCGAGGATGTCGCCGAGTACGCCGAGGATCTGCTCCTGGGTGATCGCGCTGAACTCGGTGTCCGGGTGCCGGGTCGTCAACTCGCCGATAATCAGGTTCCCCAGTACGGTGATCCGCTCCCGGTCCGGCGCTTTCACCGCTATCCCGTCGATCCTCGTCGTACCGTAGAGCCGGTGCGCGGCGGTGACCGGGATGTGCACCTCGTGGTCCCGGTCCAGGCCGAGGCTCTGCCCGAGCGGTGCGAAGGTGCCGATCACCCGGAACCGCACCGACGCGATCGAGACCTGCCGGCCGATCGGCTCGTGGTCGCCGAACAGCGCGCTGGCCACCCGCGACCCGAGCACCGCCACCCGGCGGGCACCGTCCACATCGGACGAACTGAGGTAGGCCCCCCGGTCGAGTTCGCGGACGAAGACCTGCTGGGTGGTCTCCAGCACGCCCTGTACGGTGCTGAACGCCGAGTTGGTGCCGGCCCGTACGGTCTCGCCGGAGGCGACCGTGGCGGTGACCAGAGCGGCGTCGCCGACCACCTCGCTAACCGCGGCCACGTCGGACAGGTCGAGCCGGGACACCGCCGGCGCGGCACCCAGGTCGAGCCGACCGGGCACCACCACCAGCAGATTCGAGCCGAGCCCCTCGACCTGCTGCTGGACCTCGCGCTTCGCGCCGGTGCCGATGGCCACCAGCACCACCACCGCGGCCACGCCGATGATCACCCCGAGCATGGTCAACCCGCTGCGCATCCGGTTGGCCCGCAGCGCGTCCCGCGCCACCCGCCACCCCTCAGCCAGCCGCACGTGCCACCGAGCCGATCAACTTCCGCCGGGCCGAGTGCCGCCGGGCCGAGTGCTGCCGGGCCGAGTGCCGCCGGGCCGAGTGCCGCCGGGCCGAGTCCTGCGGGGTAGTTCGCTGCCGGGTCATGTGCTGCCGCCCCGGCGGGGCGTGGGCAGGGGATGCGGCGGGCGAAGGCGCCCGGTGGCTCCGGCGGCGCCACCGGAGCCACCGGACGGGTGCCCCGGCTCGCTTCCGGACGCGAACCGGGGCTCCGCGCTGGGAGCGGCGTCCACTATCTCAGGTGAGGAAACCGGCCCCACCGGCACGGGCTCGTCCTCGACGATCCGGCCGTCCCGGATGATGATCTGTCGTCGCGTACGGGCCGCCAGCTGTCGGTCGTGGGTCACCAGCACGATCGCCACCCCGCGTTCGGCGTTCAGCTCCTCCAACAGGGCGAGTACGGATTCGCCGGTGACACTGTCGAGGTTGCCGGTCGGCTCGTCGGCCAGCAGGACGGCCGGGTCGGTGACCAGCGCCCGAGCGATCGCCACCCGTTGCTGCTCACCGCCGGAGAGCTGGTTCGGCCGGTGCCCGAGCCGGTGCCCGAGACCGACCCGGACCAGGGTCTCGCTGGCCAGTGCGCGCCGCTGTCGGGCCCCGAGTCCCCGGTAGACCAGGGGCAGCGCCACGTTGTCCACCGCGCTGGTGCGGGGCAGCAGGTGGAACGACTGGAACACGAAGCCGATGGTCCGGTTGCGCAGGTCCGCCAACTCCGCGGCGGTCAGCGTGCCGACGTCCCGACCGCCGATACGCAACGTCCCGGCGCTGGGCCGGTCCAGGCCACCGAGCAGGTGCATCAGGGTCGACTTGCCGGATCCGGACGGCCCGACGATCGCGATGTGGTCGCCGGGCGCGATCCGCAGCGACACCCCGCGCAGCGCCGCCACCTCGCCCCCACCCAGGTCGTACGTGCGGGTCACGTCGATCGCCTCGACCGCGGGTTCGACCCCGCACCCGACGGTGGTCCCGGTGCCGGTCAAGGGATCTGCTGTCCGGTACGGATCCGGTCGGTGTCACCGACGACGAGTTGTTGTCCGGCCTGCACCCCGTCGAGGATCTGCACCAGTTCGGTCCCCTGGACGCCGACGGTCACCGGCACCCGGACGGCTCGGCCGGCGCGGACCAGCCAGACGTTGTCCCGCCCCTGGGTGGAGAAGACGGCGGTGGCGGGTACGGTCACCGCGTCGTCGGCCTGACGTACCCGCAGGTGGGCGATTGCGCTCATGCCGGGCCGGGGCGTGGGGGCGGGGCGTCCGTCGGGGTAGCGCCCCTCGGCCAGCACGAGCCGGACCTGGTAGCCGACGCCGGCCCGCGCTCCGGCGGCCGGCAGTACGTCGACGGCACGCACCCGGGCGTCGTACGTGGCGCCGGTGGCGGCGTCGAACTCAACGGTCGCCGCGACTCCGGGCGCGACGAGCAGTACATCTGTCTCGTCCACCTCGGCGACCAGTCCCAGTTCGGCGAGGTCGACGACGGTCATGATCGGGGTACCGGCGCTGACCCGGCCGCCCACCGGCACGGCTGGATCGACGCCGGGCATCGCCGGGCCGGCCAGTGCGCCGGGGCCGCCGGCTCCCCCGATACCGCCGGTGATGCCGGCCGCGCCGAGCAGTCCGGTGAGCGCGTCGGCCGGTCCGGTGCCGTCGGCGGTGCCACCCAGCTGGATCACTCCGCCGACCGGCGCCCGCAGGGTGAGCGCGTCGACCGTCGACTTCGCCAGGTCGTACGCCTGCTGGGCCTGGATCCGCTGGGCGGCGCCGAGCGCGCCGACCGCCGCGTCGAGTTGGGCGACGCCCCGCTGGGCGGCCCGTACGGCCTGGTCGGCGGCGCGGGCGGCGGTGGCGTACTGCTGTTGCGCGGCACGGACCTGGTTGAGTTGGGCATCCCGGAGTGCAGGATCGGTGATCTTCCGGGCGGCGTCCCGGGCGGCGGCGAACGCGCGGGCAGCGGCCTGGTCGGTGGCCCGCTGGCTCCGTTTGAGGTCGGCCCGCCGCAGGCCACCGCCACCGGTGCGGCCCGCCCGTTTGGCCGCGTCGAGGGCCTGTTTTGCCTGGTCGAGCCGACTTCGGGCGGTCGACGAGTCGATCACGGCGAGGGTCTGGCCGGCGGTGACGGTGTCGCCGGGGCTGACCCGCAGGTCGGTCAGGACGCCGTCGGCGGGCGCGCTGAGGGTCGCCACCGCGCGGGCGGTGACGCTGGCCGGGGCGTCGACCAGTTCCGCGACGCTGGCCCGCGCCGCGCTGCCGAGCGCGACCGGGGCGGGGTCGTCGCCGCAGGCGGCCGCACCGAGGCCGACCAGGACGACCGAGCCGACGACAAGGACGGACAGCAGGGGCCGCGACGCTGCGTACACGGGCGGCGACGGAACGCGACTCACGGCCTCATGCTACGAGCAACACCCCTGGTACGGACACCGCGACGCGCGGGGTGCACCCGCCCCGGCCACCCAGCCGTCGGCCGTCAGCGGGCAGCCGTCAGCGGGCGACGCTGCGGGCGTACGCCACGCTCTCGTCGTGCAGGGCAGTCCACTCCGTGCCGAAGCTCTGCCGTGCGGCGTCCGGCACCGGGCGGCCCTCGTGCACGATCGACCGGTAGAAGGCGAGCATGTCCTCTTCGCCGAACCGCTCCGCCAGGTAGCGGACGGCCAGGTAACCGATGCCGTAGCTGCCCGAGACCCGCCAGTCTTCGGCACTGTCCGCCGGCTCGACCGATCCGAGCTTGCCGTTCCAGCCGCCACCCGAACCAAGCAGCCGGGTCACGTCGGGGAGTCCCTCGTACTGGGCCACCGGGCGGCCACCGGCACCGGCGTACTCCGCGATCCCCTCGACCAGCCACCAGTTCTCGCTGCTGGCGTAACCCCTGCCGGGCAGCGAGGAGGCGTGCGTCATCTCGTGTCGGAGCAGGTCATCAACTGCCGTACGGTGCAGCCCGTCAGCGTTGAGCACCACGTCGAACCGGTCCCCGCCGATACCGACCGCGTAGCCGCCGGTCCAGGCCGGTCGGTCGCCGCCGTACCAGCGCTTCCACTCGGCTCCGGGGGCGTAGAAGATCCGGTAGACATCGGGACGGGTGCCGCTGACCGCGTACCGGTCGGCCACCACGGCCGCCTGCTCGGCCGCCTTCAGCAGATCGGGCAGCTTGTCGCGTACCGTCTGCGGCACCGCGACCAGGGTCCGGGCGCCGATGCCGACCGCGAGGTCGCTGACCTCCCACGGTCTCGGTCCGTCCGATCCGGACATCGACGGCTCGATAGCGGTCAGCCGGGGCTGCGGTCGGACATCGTCCCACCGGGTGCCGATCGTCACCGGACCGGTACGGCAGTCGGTCACCGCGAAGCAGTGTCCAATGGTGACCAGGACCCGCCACTGGCTGGTGTTGCTGTTCATCCGGGTCGGGCGGCCGTTCAACGACGGCTGCCAGGCGGTCACCTTCATCGACCGGAGCACCCGGAACTGCCGTTTCAGGTCCTCGGCGGCCGGTGACGCCGGATCGACCACCGCCAGAAAGCCCTGCTCGTCGCCGCGCAACAGGGCCTGCGCCTGCTGGTCCAGGGCGGCGTCGATCCGCTCGCCGAGCCAGGCCGCCGTCACGTCGTCCGGGTCACCCGGCTCCGGGCTGACCGCCGGGGTCACGCTGGCGATGGAGTCGGGCAGGCTCGCCGGATCCGGCATCCGGGCGATCAGCACCGCCGTCAGACCGACCGGAAGCCCGCAGAACAGCAGTACCCCGACCACACCGAGAGCCACCCACAACGGCCACCGCCACCGACGTACCGGCCGCACGTCCACCCCGTCGATCACTCACGGGAGAGTACGACATCCCGCTGTACGTCGGATGGCCGCATATCCCCCGTACGGCAATCATCCGTACGCGTCACGATCCGCTGTGGACGTGGCGTCCCGGGCACCCGGTTGCCCCGTCGGCTGCCTATCGCCGGGAGAGCAGGGCGCGGGCGAAGAAGACCAGGTTCGCCGGACGTTCGGCGAGCCGGCGCATCAGGTAGCCGTACCAGTCGCTGCCGTAGGGCAGGTAGGTCCGGACCGTGTGACCCTCACCGGCCAGCCGGAGCTGCTCCTCCGGACGAATGCCGTAGAGCATCTGGAACTCGAACTCGTCCGGCGTACGGTCGAACCACCGGGCCCGGTCCTGGCCGATCGCGATCAGGCGCGGATCGTGGGTGGCGAGCATCGGGTAGCCAGCGCCGGAGAGCAGGACGTTCAGGCAGCGGACGTACGACTTGTCGACGTCGCGGGCCGACTGGTAGGCCACCGACTCCGGCTCCTTGTACGCCCCCTTGCACAGCCGCACCCGTGACCCGGCGGTGGCCAGTTCCCGGCAGTCCGCCTCGGTCCGCCGCAGGTACGCCTGAAGCACCGCACCGGTCGACGGAAAGTCCTTGCGCAGCCGCGCCAGGATGTCCAGGGTCGAGTCGGTGGTGGTGTGGTCCTCCATGTCCAGGGTCACCGTGGTGCCGGCGGCCGCCGCGGCGACGCAGATCGCCCTGACGTTGTCGTAGGCGAGCTTCTCGTCGAACTTCTGCCCGAGGGCGGAGAGTTTGACGCTGACCTCGGCGGCCGGGGTCAGGTCGGCCCCGGCGAGCACGGTCAGCAGGGTGAGGTACTCCTCCCGGACGGCGGTGGCCTGATCCGGGGTGACGGTGTCTTCCCCGAGGTGGTCGAGGGTCACCGTGAGACCGTTGGCGACGAGTTCGCGGGTGGCACGAAGTGCGTCGTCCGTGGCGGTGCCGGCGACGAACCGGCGTACGACGTCCCGGGTGTAGGGGGCCGTTTCGACGAGCCGCTCGACCCGGGATGACCGGGAGGCGGCGAGGATGACCGAGCGCATGCTGGGAGCGTATCCTCCGCCGCCGGACCGGAAACGGGCAGCGGGCAGGTCCGCTTCCCCCGGACAGACGTGGCGCCGGGCGGGCCGACCGGGGGATCGGTGTCCGTGGAAGTTGCGACTTCCACACTTGGTGTTACTCGCCGCGTCGTGAGAACTTTTTCCGGAACACCCATAGCTGTTGCCGGCATTTCTCGAATCATCACCTCGCGTGACGAAGTATGTCGCCGACGAGTGGTTCAGCGCAGGTCAGGCAATCACAAAGTGAAAGCCTTATCACCGACGCACAGACGGTCACGCCGCACTAAGGTCACCCGCCACTACGGCGACGAATCGTCTACGGTTGTCGGGTGAACTTCGACGCGTACGCCCGGACCGGAGTTGACCTTGTCAACGCGCGCCTGGACGACCTCGACGACCTGAAGGCGCTCTTCGCCGACGAAAACCTCTGGATGCGCGACGAGGTGGCCGAACGCGACGTGGTGATATTCCGCCGCGCACAGAAGCGTCTGCGTGACGTCTTCGAATTCGGCACCTCCGGCCGCGACGCGGCCGCGGTGACCGAACTTAACTCGCTTCTGGAGACCTTTCCCGTCCAGCCCCGCATTTCCGGTCACGGATCCAGCGACTGGCACATGCACGTGACCAGCCGGGGCGCCTCGGTCAGCGCGGAGTATCTGGCCGGCGCGGTCTGGGGTCTCTCGGTCTGGCTCTGCGAGTACGGCAGCGCCCGGTTCGGCGTCTGCGCCGACGACCGCTGCGGCAACGTCTACCTGGACACCTCGTCCAACTGCTGCCGTCGGTTCTGCTCGGAACGCTGCGCCACCCGCTCGCACGTCGCCGCCCACCGGGCCCGCAAGCGGGCCGCGGTCCAGGGGGCGGTGCAGGCGGCGGCCGTACCGAAGCCCAGCGTGCCCAAGTCCACCCTGCCGACGCAGGCGCTCAGCAAGGTCTGAGCCGCCCGACCGGGTGGGTTCACCGGTTGAGGGTGGGGGCGGTCGCCAGGTGCTCGCGGGCGAAGGTCAGGGCCGCCCCCAGGTCCGCCTCGCGGGCGGCCCGGCTCTTGGCGCCCCGGGTCGACACCTCGACCGCGATCGCCCCGGTGAAGCCACGGCCAGCCAGCGAGGCGAGCAGTTCGGCGCAGGGCTGGTTGCCCCGGCCCGGCACCAGGTGCTCGTCGCGCCCCTCGCCGGTGCCGTCACCGAGGTGGACGTGGGCGAGCTTCGCCCCCATCAGGTCGGCCATGTCGAGCGAGTCGGTGTGCGACGCGGCACAGTGCGACAGATCGAGGGTGTACGCGTCGTAGCCGGTGTCGGTCGGGTTCCAGCCCGGTGCGTACGGCACGAACTCCCGTCCGGCCATCCTGACCGGGTACATGTTCTCCACCGCGACGCGTACCCGTGGGTGGTCCTCGGCCAGCTTGGCCAGGATCTGGCCGAAGGAGCGGGCGTAGTCACGCTGCCAGGTGAAGGGCGGGTGGACGACCACCGTCGGCGCGTCCAGCGTCTCGGCCAGCTCCACCGCCCGGCGCAGCCGCTGCGCCGGATCGTTGCTCCACACCCGCTGCGTCACCAGCAGGCACGGGGCGTGCACCGAGAGCACCGGTACGCCGTAGTGCTCGGCCAGGCCACGCAGCGCTCCGGCGTCCTGACTCACCGCGTCGGTCCAGACCATGACCTCGACACCGTCGTAGCCGAGCGACGCGGCCAGCTCGAAAGCCGCCGCCGTCGGCTCGGGGAAGACCGAGGAGCTGGACAGGAGCACAGGGGTCGCCACGATTGTCAGCCTAGCTCCCGGTCCGCAAGGCGCCACCGACAAGATGCGCCGAGCGGCCCGTTTCCGCAGCTCAGGTCAGGCCGGTTCGAGTTGGTCGAGCCGGCGCAGGATGACCCCCTCGCGCAGCGCCCACGGACAGATGTCCAGCGACTGGATGCCCAGCCGGCGCATCACCGCCTCCGCCACCACCGCGCCCGCCAACAGCTGGTGCGCCCGGCTGCTGCTCACCCCCTCAAGCTCGGAGAGCTTGCTCGGCGGGATGTGCCGGATGAAGCCGATCACCTGCCGCAGCCCGTTCTGGGAGAGGCCGCGCCGGGCCCAGAGCCCCGCGCTGGATGGGGCGGCCCCGACCAGTCGGGCCAGCATCCGGAAGGTCTTCGAGGTCGCCACCGGTCGTTCCCACCCGATCTGGGTCATCCGGTCCACCACCGGGTCGAGCATCGACTCGACGTACTCCTGGAGTTCCGCGACGGCCAGGGCCGATGGCGGCTCGGTCGAGCTGGGGTCGACCCGGAGCCATTCGCGGGTCAATCGCCCGGCGCCGAGCGGCAGCGAGAGCGCGATGTCCGGGTCCTCGTCGATGCCCGCCGCCACCTCCAGCGAACCGCCGCCGATGTCGAGCACCAGCAGCCGGCCGGCGGACCAGCCGAACCAGCGGCGGACCGCGAGGAAGGTCGCCCGCGCCTCGTCCGCCCCGGACAGCACCTCCAGCGCCACCCCGGTCTCGGCCCGTACCCGGCCCAGCACGTGCGCCGCGTTCTTGGCGTCCCGGACCGCCGAGGTGGCGAAGGCGAGCAGGTCGTCGACGGTCAGCCGGGCGGCCGACGCCTTCGCCTCGGCAACCGCCGCCACCAGGGCATTCTCACCGGTTCCGGTGAGCGCGCCGTCGCGGCCGATCTGCTCGGCCAACCGCAGTACGGCCTTCTCCGAGTGGGCCGGCCAGGGGTGGGCGCCATGGTGGGCGTCGACCACGAGGAGGTGGACCGTGTTGGAACCGACGTCGAGTACTCCGAGTCGCATGCCGAAACCCTAGACTCGCTCACGTACGCGATCCGCCCGCACCCGGTGCAGCGCGCCCGAAACGGCAGCTATCCGACCTGGTAGGGCCGCCGGGCGTACGCTGACCGGGTGGCAGGCCGTACCCAGCTCCGCATCCTGGTCCAGGATCCGACCGATCCCCGTAGCCGGGAGGTCGACCTCGACTTCCCCCGGGAGTGGATCGAGTTCCTCGACCCCGCGGACTCCGAGCATCTCGTCCGAGCCGACCTGACCTGGCTGCTGTCCCGCTGGACGTGTGTGTTCGGCAGGGGTTGCCACGGCATCATCGCCGGCCGGGCCGCCGATGGTTGCTGCTCGCACGGCGCGTTCTTCACCGACGACGATGATGAGCAGCGAGTACGGGCGGCGGCCGGGCGGCTCACCCCGCAGACCTGGCAGCACTACCGGCGGGGTTTCAAGAAGTACACCGAGATGGACACGGTCGACGGCAAGACGCCGGCCCGGCGTACCGCTACCCAATCCGACGAGGGGCCGTGCGTCTTCCTCAACGACGCCGACTTCGCCGGTGGCGGCGGCTGTGCGCTGCACGGTCAGGCGTTGCGCGACGGGGTGCACCCGCTGGAGTACAAGCCGGACGTCTGCTGGCAGCTACCGGTCCGGCGGGACCAGGACTGGACCAAGCGGCCGGACGGCAGCAAGCTGCTGGTCTCGACGCTGAGCGAGTTCGACCGGCGGGGCTGGGGCGCGGGCGGCCACGATCTCGACTGGTGGTGCACCTCGTCACCGGAGGCGCACGTCGGCCAGGAGGCGATGTACCTGTCGTACGAGGCCGAGCTGACCGCCCTGATCGGCGCTCCGGCGTACGCGAAGCTGGCCGAGCTGTGCGCGGCGCGGGCGAAGCGCGGCCTGGTCGCCCCGCACCCGGCGACCCCGGAACCGCCGCCGACCCGGCGGGTCACCATCGGTCGCAAGCCGGCCACCCCGACCGTCGCCCCCTGACCGGGCAGTGGTGTTGACGACACTCGTTTGCCACTGACAGACAGACCTGTCTAGCCTGAGCGAGCTAGACGAACCTGTCTGTTCGTGCGCCTGTCCGCTCCAGGGAAGTCGCGCCCGTCCGCGAGAGAAGCCCGATGACCTCCCTGCTCACCGCTCCGCCCGCCACCCGTGCCCCGTCCCGGTCCCGCCGGCTGCCGACCGCCGTCGGCTTCTGGCTGCTCGCCTCGATCGTGGTGGCATTCCTCGCCGGCTCCAGCGCCCCGACCCCGCTCTACGCCATCTACCAGGCCGAATGGGGCTTCTCACCGATCACCGTGACCCTCGTCTTCGGGGTGTACGCGCTGGCCGTACTGGTCGCGCTGCTGACCGTCGGGTCGCTCTCGGACCACGTCGGGCGGCGCCCCGTGCTGATCGCGGCGATCGCCGTGCAGGCGGCGACCATGCTGGTGTTCGCCGCCGCGGACGGCGTACCCGAACTGATGGCCGCCCGGGTGCTCCAGGGCCTGTCCACCGGTGCCGCCGCCGGAGCCATCGGCGCCGGGATGCTCGACCTGAACCAGGCCCGGGGTGCGATCACCAACGCGGTCGGCCCGCTGCTCGGTACGGCCACCGGCGCCCTCGGCTCCGGACTGCTGGTCCAGTACCTGCCGGCCCCGGCCCACCTGGTCTACCTGGTGCTCTTCGGGATCTTCGTGCTCCAGGGCGTCGGCGTGCTGCTGATGCGCGAGTCGTCGTCCCCCCGACCCGGCGCGCTCGCCTCGCTGCGACTCCAGTTCGCCCTGCCCCCGGTCGCCCGACGCCCGCTGCTGCTGGCCGTACCCGCCCTGGTGGCGACGTGGTCCCTGGCCGGCTTCTACGGGTCGCTCGGCCCGAGCGTCATCCGCCTGGTCGCCGGCTCCGACTCGTTCGTGCTCGGTGGGCTCGCCCTGTTCACCCTCGCCGCGAGCGGCGGCGCGATGGTGCTGCTCCTGCGGGCCACCGCACCCCGTACGTTGATGTTCATCGGCACCGCCGGCCTGTTCGTGGGCGTGGGAATCACCCTGTTGGCCATCACCGGCACCTCGGAAGCCCTCTTCTTCGTCGGCACGGTGGTGGCCGGGGCGGGCTTCGGCGCCGCGTTCCAGGGCGTCATCCGGACCGTGATCCCGCTGGCCAGCCCGCACGAGCGGGCCGGCGTGCTGTCCGTCGTCTACCTGGTGTCGTACCTGGCCATGGGCCTGCCCGCGGTGGTCGCCGGCTTCCTGGTCGTGCACGCCGGTGGGGTGTTGACCACCGCCCGGGAGTACGGCATCGCGGTCATGGCGCTGGCCGCGCTGGCCCTGCTCGGCCTGGTTCTGGCTCGCCCGACCCGCCGACACCGCCTCGCCGGGTAGTGCCGCCGACACCGTCCTTGACCCCGTCGATAACTGTTAGGTTTACTAACTGATCGAGCGCGGTCGCTCAATTGCCGGAGCGTTCCGCCCATCGTTCGATCGACGGAAGGCTCCGCCCGTGACAATCACCCCGATCGGCCGTACGGCGCTCGGCGCAGCCGCGGCCACCCTCGCCGCCGCCACCCTCGCCGCCACGTTCGTCCTGGCGCCCAGCGCGTACGCCGCCGCGCCGGCCCTGACCGCCACCTTCGCCCAGTCCTCGACCTGGAGCAGCGGCTACGCCGCCAGCTACACGATCCGCAACGGCGGGGACGCCACCGCCAACGGTTGGGTGGTCGAGTTCGACCTCGCCGCCGGCTCCACCATCAGCACCTCCTGGGACTCCGTACGCAGCCAGTCCGGGCAGCGTTACCGCTTCGCCAACGCCGGCTGGAACGGCACCGTCGCCCCCGGCGCCACCCAGAGCTTCGGCTTCAACGTCAGCGGCCTCGGTACGCCCACCAACTGCACCCTCAACGGCGCACCCTGCACCGGCGGCCCGCCCCCGACGACTCCCCCACCCACGACGGCACCGCCGAGCACTCCCCCACCCACGACGGCACCACCCACGACCCCTCCGCCGACCACTTCACCGCCACCGTCGGGCGGGCCGATCGTGAACGTGAGCACCGCCGCCGAACTCAGGTCGGCGTTGGCCGCCGCCCAGCCCGGCCAGACCATCCGGCTGGCCGCGGGTACCTACCGGGGCTCGTTCGTCGCCCAGCGGGCCGGCACGGCGTCGGCCCGGATCACCCTGACCGGGCCGCGTACCGCCGTTCTGATCAACGATGGCCCGTCCGGCAGCGGCCCCTCCTGCCCGGCGCCGACCACCGGCTGGGACTCCGGGTACGGGGTCTGGCTCTTTGACGCGCCGTACTGGAACCTGACCGGCTTCACGGTGGCGGAGTCGAAGAAGGGGATCATGCTCGACAACTCGCACCACGTCACGATCGACGGGGTGTACGTGCACCACACCGAGGAGGAGGGGGTGCACTTCCGGCGCTCGTCGGCGGACGGGATCCTGCGCAACTCGCAGGTCGAGTACACCGGTCTGGTCCAGCCCGGTTACGGCGAGGGCGTCTACCTCGGTTCGGCCCAGTCGAACTTCGCCTGCCACGGCAACTCCGGCGGGATCGACCGCTCGGACCGGGTGCAGGTGCTGGACAACCGGATCGGCCCGTACGTGACCGCCGAGCACATCGACATCAAGGAGGGGACCGAGGGCGGGGTGGTGCGCGGCAACACCTTCGACGGCCGGGGCATAACCGGACAGAACTCCGGCGACTCCTGGGTCGACGCCAAGGGCAACGGTTATCTCTTCGAGCGCAACACCGGCTCGTTCAGCTCACCGGGGACCTTCGCCAACGGCTACGAGACACACAACCTGCTGACCGGGTACGGCTGCGGCAACATCTGGCGTACCAACAGCTCGAACCTGGGCGGTGTGGGCCGCTGGGCCATCAACGTCACCTCAACCTCGAAGTGCCCCAATAACCCCAACATCGTCCACACCTCAAACACCGTCACCAACGCCCTCAACGGCCTGACCAACATCCCCACCACCCCCTAGAAACACGGTTGATCATGAAGTTAGCGCGCTCAGACGGCCTGATTTCCGCGCTAACTTCATGATCAACGCCCTGATGGGCGGGGAGGGTTACGGCTCGAATTTGTAGCCGAGGCCGCGGACGGTGACTATGTAGCGGGGGGTGCTGGGTTCCGGTTCGACCTTGGAGCGCAGGCGCTTGACGTGTACGTCGAGGGTCTTGGTGTCGCCCACGTAGTCGGCACCCCAGACGCGGTCGATGAGCTGGCCGCGGGTGAGCACCCGGCCGGCGTTGCGCAGCAGCAGCTCCAGCAGCTCGAACTCCTTGAGCGGAAGCTGTACGGCACTGCCGTCGACGGTCACCACGTGCCGTTCGATGTCCATCCGGACCGGACCGGCGGCCAGGGTCGGCGCGGCCAGGTCGACCGTCTCGCTACTCTTGCGCCGCAGCACCGCCCGGATCCGGGCGACCAGCTCACGCGGCGAGTACGGCTTCGTGACGTAGTCGTCGGCACCGATCTCCAGCCCGACCACCTTGTCGATTTCGCTGTCCCGGGCGGTGACCATGATGATCGGCACATGCGAGCGCTGGCGCAGCTCCCGGCAAACCTCGGTGCCGGACATTTCGGGCAGCATCAGGTCAAGCAGCACGATGTCCGCGCCGGTGCGGTCGAACTCGGTGAGGGCCGAGAGGCCGGTCGGTGCGACCGAGACCTCAAAACCCTCTTTGCGCAGCATGTAGGAGAGGGCGTCGGAGAACGACTCCTCATCCTCGACCACGAGAACGCGGGCCAACGGACTTTCCTTTCCTCTGTCCGACCTGGGGTTACTAAGCCGGACCAGTGTCGATCTCAGTTGACGGGGGTAGCGGTAGGACGGCGTCCGGCGGGCGGGCGGGCAACCGCAGGGTGAACGTCGAGCCTCCACCCAGCGTGCTTGACACCTCGACCCGTCCGCCATGGTTGGTGGCGATGTGTTTCACGATCGCCAGGCCGAGCCCGGTGCCCCCGGTCGCCCGGGAACGGGCCTGGTCGGCCCGGTAGAAGCGCTCGAAGATCCGGTCCACCTCGTTCGGCGCGATGCCGATGCCCTGGTCGGCGACCGAGATCTGGACGTGGTCGTCGTCCGCGAGTGTGGTGACCGTCACCCGCGTCTCCTCGGCGGAGTACGCGATCGCGTTCTCCACCAGGTTGGCCACCGCGGTGGCGACCTGGCTGTCGCTGCCGTACACGGTCAGGTCGCGCTGGCCCTCGACCACGACCTCGACCTTGCGCGCGGACGCGGTGGTACGGGTCCGGTCGATGACCTCGGCCACCACCCAGTCGAGTGCGACCGGTTCCGGCTCCGGCAGCGGCTCCGCGCCCTGCAACCGGGTGAGTTCGAGCAGCTCGTTGACCAGTCGGCCGAGCCGGGTCGACTCGTGCTGGATCCGCTCGGCGAACCGCCGGGCCGCCACCACGTCCTCGGACGGCTCGACGCCGCCGTTGTCGCTGGGCGGCTCGGTGGCGTCGAGCAACGCCTCGGCGAGCAGCTGCAACGCCCCGATCGGCGTCTTCAGCTCGTGACTGACGTTGGCCACGAAGTCACGGCGTACCCGGGCAACCCGGTGCGACTCGGTCACGTCGGCGGCCTCGACCGCGACGTACCCGTTGCCGATCCCCATGGCGCGCAGGTGCACGCCGAGCGGATCGTGAACCCCGCCGTCCCGGCTGCGCGGCAGGTCGAGCTCGACCTCGCGGCGCACCCCGGTCCGACGCACCTGGCCGGCGAGCGTACGGATGATCGGGTGCGCGGCCACTGTGCCGGGGGTGATCCCGGCGCGCAGCAGACCCATCGCCCGCGCAGCCGGGTTGATCAGGACCGGTACGTCCTCGGTGTCCAGGACCACCACGCCGACCCGCAGGGAGTCGATGCTCTTACGGCCGATCCCGGAAAGTTCGGCCTTCTGGTGCTTTGCGATCGCCGGCCTCCCGTCGGCTGGGGTGAGGTCTCCCCCGCCCGGGAGTCGCCGCACGCCGTGCTCCGGTGAGCGCCGGATGGCGCGCACCAGCATGGGACCGATGATCAGCCCGATCACCAGTCCACCGGCCACGCCGGCTACGACCCCCCATTCCACCCGGCGATCGTAGGGTCATTGTTATCCGAGCGACCCTACACAATAGGACATATCAGGCGCGGCCATGGCAAAATTCACGCTCCAGCCTCGCGTCGTTCACTTGCGTTCATCTAAGGGCCCTCGGATTCGGCCTACGGTGGGCTGGTCACCTGCCCCAACCCCGTGCGGGTCCGTCGGCGGCGGTCGCCCACCGGCGAGCCCACCGACCACAGGACGTGATCATGCGCGACGAGTTCCGGACCGATCTGCACATCGTCAGCCAACTACTGGTGGACATGGCGGAGGCTGTCCGCGCGGCAATGAGCAAGGCCACCAAGGCACTGCTCACCGCCGACCGGGCGGCCGCCGAAGCCGTGATCGCCCGCGACGCCGAGATCGACAGTATCTACCGGCAGGTCGAGGAGCGGGTCGCCGACCTGCTCGCCCGCCAGTCCCCGGTTGCCTCCGACCTGCGCGCGGTGATCACCGCGCTGCACGTCGCGGCCGATCTCGAACGCATGGGCGACCTCGCCGACCACGTCGCCAAGACGGCACTGCGCCGGCACCCGTCGCCGGCCGTACCGGCCGAGCTGCGGGGCGTCTTCACCCAGATGGCGGCCGTCGCCGACCGGATCGCCCACAAGATCGGCCAGGTCCTCTCCAAGCCCGACGCCGAACTCGCCGCCGAACTGGAGCGGGACGACGACGCCATGGACGACCTGCACCGCGACCTCTTCGCGGTGCTGCTCAGCGACGACTGGCCGTACGGCGTGGAGACCGGCATCGACGGGGCACTGCTCGGACGTTTCTACGAGCGGTACGCCGACCACGCGGTCAACGCCGGCGAGCGGGTCGTCTACCTGGTCACCGGCGAGTTCGCCGACGAGCAGTCGTCCGACGAGTTCTCCCGCGAGTAGCGAGCCGGAGAGCAGCGGGCCGGAGAGTTTTGTCCGGCGGCGCGGCCGGTAGACGGTGAAGGGGCCCCTCCCGTCCTCGAACGACGGGAAGGGCCCCTTCCGCTTGCCTGTCGGCCGCGCTTGCCCGTTAGCCGGTCGGCTGGTTGCCGCCGATCCGATACCGCCCGGGGTTCAGCGACCCTGGTTGGCGACCGCCGCGGCGGCCTCCTTCGCGGCCACCGGGTCAAGGTAGGTGCCGCCGGAGGTGACCGGACGCAGCTGCGGGTCGAGGTCGTAGCGCAGCGGGATGCCGGTCGGGATGTTCAGCTTGGCGATCGCCTCGTCGGAGACCTGGTCCAGGTGCTTGACCAGGGCCCGCAGCGAGTTGCCGTGGGCGGCCACCAGCACCGTACGGCCGGCGAGCACGTCCGGCACGATCGAGTCGTACCAGTACGGCAGCATCCGCTCGACCACGTCCTTGAGGCACTCGGTACGGGGCATCAGCTCCGGCGGCACCAGGGCGTAGCGCGGGTCACCGGCCGGCGACCACTCGTCGTTGTCGTCGATCGGCGGCGGGGGCGTGTCGTACGACCGGCGCCAGAGCATGAACTGCTCCTCGCCGTACTCCGCCAGGGTTTGCTTTTTGTCCTTGCCCTGCAAAGCGCCGTAGTGCCGCTCGTTGAGCCGCCACGACCGGCGCACCGCGATCCAGTGCCGGTCGGCGGCGTTCAGCGCCAACTCGGAGGTACGGATCGCCCGACGCAGCACACTGGTGTGCACCACGTCGGGGAGCAGGTCGTGCTCGCGCAGCAGTTCGCCGCCGCGCCGCGCCTCGGCCTCACCCTTCGCGGTCAGGTCCACGTCGACCCAGCCGGTGAAGAGGTTCTTGGCGTTCCAATCACTCTCGCCGTGCCGCAGCAGCACGAGGGTCCCAACTGTCATGGCCCACATCTTTCCGCAGTCGCGGTCCTGACGTGCGGACACCCCGTCGGTGACGACCACCACGTCGAAATGCACATGACCCCGGCTGATCGGGACGACTAGGTTGTAAGGCATCGGCCGAACGTCGGTCATTACGTATCCGGGGGGCGACGTGCGGTCGGTACGAGGCTGGGTCAGGGACACCACCGGCGGGCTGCCCGCCACCTTCTGGTACCTGTGGACCGGCACATTGATCAACCGTCTCGGTTCGTTCGTACTGATCTTTCTTGCCATCTACCTGACCACCGCGCGCGGCTTCTCCGCGGTCGAGGCCGGCCTGGTGATCGGCCTCTACGGCGCCGGCGGCACGGTCGGCACCCTGACCGGCGGCATCCTCGCCGACCGCTGGGGCCGACGGCCCACGCTGCTCACCGCCCACATCGGCGCCGCCGCGATGATGGTGGCCCTCGGCTTCGCCCGCGGGCTCTGGGTGATCGCGGCCGGCGCGCTGCTGCTCGGCATGTTCGCCGAGGCGGCCCGGCCGGCGTTCGCCGCGATGATGGTCGACGTGGTGCCGGAACGCGACCGGCTGCGCGCCTTCTCGCTCAACTACTGGGCCATCAACCTGGGCTTCGCCTGCGCGGCGATCCTGGCCGGATTCGCCGCCCAGGTCAGCTACGAGCTGCTCTTCCTGATCGACGCGGCCACCACGCTCACCACCGCGGCGGTCATCTTCCTCAAGGTCCGCGAGCCGCGCCGGGTCGCCGTCGGTCGCGTCCCGTCAACCCCGGGTACGCGTCGCGTCGGTAACGGGCTGCTCAGTGTCCTGGGTGACCGGGTCTTCCTCGGTTTCGTGGTGATCAACATATTCACCGCGCTGGTGTTCCTCCAGCACATCTCGATGCTGCCGATCGCGATGGGGCAGGACGGCCTGTCCCCCTCGACGTACGGCACCGTGATCGCACTGAACGGGATCCTGATCGTCGCCGGTCAACTCTTCGTCCCCCGGCTGATCCGGGGCCGCAACCGGTCACACGTACTCGCCCTGGCCGCGATCGTGATGGGCGTCGGGTTCGGCCTGACCGCGTTCGCCGACGCCGCCTGGTTCTACGCGCTCACCGTACTGACCTGGACCCTCGGCGAAATGCTCAACTCACCGTCCAACTCCACCCTGATCGCCGAGCTCTCACTACCCGGCATGCGCGGCCGTTACCAGGGCGTCTTCTCGCTCTCCTGGTCGGTGGCCGGGTTCAGCGCCCCGATCCTCGGCGGCCTCGTACGCGAACACCTCGGCAACACCACCCTCTGGTTCGGCTGCGCCGCGATCGGCCTCGCCCTCGCCGTCGCCCACCTCCTCTCCGGCCCCGTACGCGAACGCCGCGCCACACAACTCCGCCACCCCACCCCCACCCCCTCCCCCACCCCCACCCCCTCCTCCCCCTCCACCCCCTCCCCGCGCCCCGCGTCGCACCCCCTCTCCTCGTCGATCTAGGGCATATGGGGGTGATTAGAGATCCACAAGCACGTATTTGCCCTAGATCGCCGGGGGTAGCGGGGGCACTCGGGGAGGGGGAGGGGTGGGGTTTTTAGGATCGGGGACTGGAAAGGGGCTTTTGAGAGGAGGTATTGGTGCGGCGGTGGTTGGGTGAGACTGCTGGTGGGCTGCCCGCTACGTACTGGTACCTCTGGACCGGGCTGCTGATCAATCGGGTCGGCGCGTTCGCGATGCTTTTTCTGTCGCTCTACCTGACCGGCAGTCGGGGGGCCAGTGCGGGGCTCGCCGGGCTGGTGGTCGGCGCGTACGGCGCGGGCGGGGCCGTCGGCGTACTGCTCGGCGGGGTGCTGGCGGACGGTTGGGGGCGACGGGCCACCCTGGTCTGGTCGCATCTGGCCGCCGCGCTCGGCATGCTCGTACTCGCGTTCACCACGAATCTGGCGGCGATTGCCGTACTCGCCGGGCTGATCGGGATCGTGCACTCGATGCCGGGGCCGGCGTTCGTCGCGGCGATCATCGACGTGGTGCCCGAGGAACGCCGCTCACGGGCGTTCAACCTACAGTTCTGGGCCTTCAACCTGGGCATGGCCGCCGCCTCCTTCCTGGCCGGCCTGCTCGCCGAGACGAGCTTCCTGGCCCTGTTCCTGGTCGACGCGGGCGCCACACTCATCACCACCGGGCTGATCGCCTGGAAGGTCCCGGAGACGCTGCGCCGCACCAGGGGGCCGATTGCCTGGAAGGTGCCGGAGACGCTACGTCGTGGTGCGGGGCGGGGCGCAGGGGCGGGGACGCAGCGCCGGGGTGCGGGACGACGCGCCACCGGGCCGGGGACGGGGGCAGGGCAGGTTCTTCAGCGGCGGCAGCCGGGGTTGGTCACCGCGCTGACCGACCGTACGTTCATGGTGTTCGTGGGGTTGACCTTCGTGCTGGCCGTACTCACCACCCAGACGTCGACCATCATGCCGCTGGCGATGCGGGCCGACGGGCTGAGCACGGCGTCGTACGGCGTGGTGGTCGCGCTCGGCGGCGCGCTGATCGTGCTCGGGCAACTGTTCGTGCCCCGCCTGATCGACGGGTACCGCAAGCACCTGGTGCTGGCGGTATCGACCGGGCTGCTCGCCGTCGGGTTCGGGGCGCTGGCCTTCGCCGACCTGTTGCCGGTCTACCTGGTCGCGGCGGTGATCTGGACGGTCGGCTCGATGCTCGCCGCGCCGCCGAACGCGGAGATCAACGCCGAGCTGGCTCCGGCCGTGCTGCGGGCCCGCTACCAGTCGGTGTTCTATCTGACCTTCCCGGCGGCGGCGTTCGTCGCGCCGGCCCTGGGCGGGGTGAGTTTGCAGTATCTCGGCGACTGGCACTGGATCATCGCGGGTGCCCTGGGGCTGGCCGCCGCGCTCGGGCACCTGTTGGCCGGCCCGGCCCGCGAACGCCGGGTCGCGGTGCTCCGCGCCGGTACGCCACCCACGTCCCCGGCCGCGCTCACCACCGCCGGAGCCGTCCCGGAGTAGATCGGGCCCGCTGGTCGACTTCATCAACCACAAGACGCTCTACCCACTGCGGAGCAGGCCGGGCGCGGAGTAGTAGATCGGGTGCGGAGTAGATCGGGTGCGGACTCGGTCCTGCGTGGAATGGGTGTCGTCGGTCGCGCCGGTGCGGGACAGGGGGCGTAGCCGTGACGACAGCCGGCGCGCGGTGGTTGTCTCCCGCGCGCCGGCTGTGGTGGTTCGTCGGCCCGGCGGCGGCGGGCGACACTCACCCCCGTAAGCGTCGCCCGCTCACACCGCCGGTCTCAGGTGGCGCCGTCCCCCAACGGCTTCGTGCCACCCGTCCCCCGGGCGCCGTCCACTCGGTGCTCGAATCTGATCGATTCACGGCTCCCCCGAACCGTTCCGAGCGCGTCGCCCGCGATCACGGTAGTTCGCGTTCTGTAACCGGCACAAGCTGGATCACTGTCTCGCCGGTCACATGGCAGCCGGTACCGCACTCGTGCGTCCCGGTCCGCCCCGCGAACCTTCCCATCCGTTCAGCCATCCTCACGGTCCGGTGATTCCGGCTTGAAGAAGTTGCTCTGCTTACCGTCCGAACGCCGATCCTGATAGATGAAGTTCAGCCGGCGCAGGTCGAACGTCTTGAACCACTGTTCCCAGGTGATCTCCCGCAGCCGGCCACCCTCCCGCCAGCCCGGAAAATTGAACGTCAGTACGCCGGCCCGGCCGTCCCGCTCGGTACCGGCGATCGTCGCCGGCTTCGCCTTTCGGGCCCGCGCCCAGCGCTGGATCACCTCGTGACTGGTGGTAACCAGACTTCGTCCCAGCCGCTCCGGCTGCTGGTCCGGTGAGGAGATCGGCTGGGCGTACTTCAGCGATCGGGACATGGTCCGGCCGATCCGGATCCCGCTCGCCGCCGCTGCCTTCGCCCGCTCGGCGGTACGGGCGGCCGTACTCGGCGCGGCCTTGGCCGGGGACGACGGGCGCTGGCGGGCCGAGGCACTCACCCCGCCGGAGGTGGTCCGCCCCGAGGCCGGGGTGCTCTTACGCGCCGCCGAGGTGGTCTTGCGCGCGGCCGAGGTGGTCTTGCGCGCGGCCGAGGTTGCCTTGCGGGCCACGGACGAGGCGCTCTTGCGGGCCGCCGAGGCGCCGGTACGGGCCGACGCGGTGCTCTTGCGCGCGGCCGGGCTGGTCTTGCGCGCCGCCGCCGTGGTCCGCTTCGCCGGGCCGGTGCTCGTTCTCGCCGAGCCACCACCGCTCCTCGCCGAAGCGCCACCGCGACGCCCCTCGGCGCTCAGCGCCCTCGACAGCTTCTGCACCAGATCGCCCTTGCGCAGGGCCGAGATACCGGTGATGCCGCGCTTGCGGAGCTGGCTACGGATCTGTTCGGCGGTCATCTGGGCGATGTCACCCGGACTACTGCTTCCGGCGCTGATCGTACGGTTTCTGGTCGCGGTCGCGTTGCCGCCGCGACTCGAACTGCTTCGTTGAGCTTGAGCCATGAGATTCTCACGCTCCCTGGACAGTCTGTCATCGGCATGCGGCGCGCGTACCCGGTCGTCCGTGCGCCACCGCTGCCATACCCGTCAGGGGCGGTCCAAATCCGAGTCGGCGGATTTCGACGGCTCGAAGAGATGAGCGAACGCCGCCAGGTTCGCCAGTGATTCGCCCCGCTTGAGCCGCCAGTCCCATTCCCGGCGGATCGCCGTACCGAAACCGATCTCCAACAGGGTGTCGAAGGAATCGTCGGCGTAGCTGAGCACCGAACCGAGCAGCCGGTCCAGTTCGTCCTCGTTCACCCCGGACAGGCCGACCCGGCCGGTCAGGTAGACGTCGCCGACCGCGTCGATGGAGAACGCGACCCCGTACATCCGGGCGTTGCGGCGCAGCAACCAGGCCCACAGTTCCTCGCGCCGCTCGTCCGGCTGGCGCATCACGAACGCCTCGACCCGCAGCGCGTGCTCGCCGACGATCAGGTTGCAGACCGTCTTGAGCTTGTGGGTGCCGGGCAGCGTGACCGCGTACGCGAACTCGCCGGTCGGTTCGCAGGCCAGCTCACGGTCGACGCAGACCGACTCGATCAGGGCGCCGATCCGCGCCCGCTCGTCCCGCCCGGTCATCCGGCGACTCCGTTCGGTCCCCTCCGGCGACTCCGCCCGGTCAGCCGGATCACCGGACCCCCGCCGGCAGCACCTCGGCGGTCGGCACCCCGGTCTCGCCGCCCAACTCGGACGCCAGCCTGCTCCGGTGCTCCGCCACGGCACCACGGTAGACCGTGAGCAGCCCGGCGGCGGTCCTGGTCCAGGAGAAGTTCTGGGCGTGCCGGACCGCACCGGCGGAGAGCGCCGCCCGCCGGCCGGGCGCGGCGAGCAGGCCGCTGAGCGTACGGGCCCAGTCGACCGGGTCGTGCCCGTCGACCAGGATGCCGCTCACCCCGTCCCGTACGGCGGTGACCAGGCCGCCGACCGCGGCAGCGACGACCGGCGTACCGCAGGCCTGTGCCTCCAGGGCCACCAGCCCGAACGACTCGCTGTACGACGGCACCGCCACCAGGTCGGCCGCCCGGTAGAGGGCGGGCAGGTCCTCGCCGGTGCACGGCGGCCGGAACACGACCGAGTCGGTGATGCCGAGCGAGGCGGCCAGCTCGATCAGCGCGGTGGGCCGGTCCAGCCCGCTCCCGCTGGGACCGCCGGCGATCACGACGGTCAACTGGTCGGCGATGTGCGGATCCCGCTCGCGCAGCGCCGCGACCGCGTGCAGCAGCACGTCGGGTGCCTTCAGCGGCTGGATCCGGCCGACGAAGGCGACCACGTACCCGTAGTCGGGTAGGCCGAGCCGGCGGCGGGCGGCGATCCGGCCGTCGACGCCCGACCCGGTCGGTGCCGGCCGGAAGCGGTCCAGGTCGACGCCGGGCTCGACCACCGCGACCCGGGTCGGGTCGGCCGCGTAGCGGGCGATCAGGTCGCGGGCCTCGACGGCGGTGTTCGCCACCATCCGGTCGGCCTCGGCCACCAGCTGTTCCTCGCCGATCACCCGGTACTTCGGCTCCGGCCGGTCCCCCTCGGCGAGCCGCGAGTTCTTCACCTTCGCCAGGGTGTGCGCGGTGTGCACCAGCGGTACGCCCCAGCGTTCCTTGGCCAGCCAGCCGACGTGCCCCGACAGCCAGTAGTGCGAGTGGATCAGGTCGTAGTAGCCCGGCGGGTGGGCCGCCTCGGCCCGCAGCACGCCGTTGGTGAAGGCGCAGAGCTGACCGGGCAGTTCCTCCTTGGCCAGGCCCTCGAACGGGCCGGCTGTGACGTGCCGCACCTGCACCCCGGGAGCCATCTCGACCACCGGCGGCAGGCCGCTCTCGGTGGCCCGGGTGAAGACCTCGACCTCGACACCGGCGTCGGCCAGTCGCCGGGCCACCTCGACGATGTAGACGTTCATCCCACCGGCGTCACCGGTGCCCGGCTGGTGCAGTGGCGAGGTGTGTACGGAGATGGTGGCGATCCGGGCCGGTGTCGGCCATGGCCGGGCGCCCCGCTGCCGCCCGACGCCCGTGTGCGATTCCGCCACAACCACTCCCTCGGTCAAAGTGAGACACAGTCCGGCACGATCCGGGCGCCCAAGACATCAACCGTCGCCTCGAACGTCATCTTCCCGATCACGCCACAACCATTCATCCCGGTACCCGTACAGGTGACCGACCTCATCCGGCGCCCTGCGCCCGAGCAGGTCGGTCGATGGGAAACAATGCCCGGATGACTCCTGTCGCGATCGTCACCGGCGCCTCCAGCGGGATCGGCGCGGCCACCGCCCGGCGGCTGGCCACCGAGGGCTTTCACGTCCTGGCCGCCGCTCGTCGCGGCGACCGCCTGACCGACCTGGTCGAAGAGATCGAAAAGAGCGGCGGTACGGCCACCGCCGCAGTCTGCGACGTCACCTCGGACGAGTCGGTGGCGGCCCTGGCGGACACCGCCGCCGGGCTGCCCGGTCCGGTGACCCTGCTGGTGAACAATGCCGGCGGGGCGATCGGCCTCGACCCGGTGGAGTCCGCCTCGGTCGCCGACTGGCAGTGGATGTACGACGTGAACGTCCTCGGCACGCTGCGGGTGACCCGGGCGGTGCTGCCGGCGCTGGAGGCGTCCGGTGCCGGCACCGTGATCGTGGTCAGTTCGACCGCCGGGCTCGACGTCTACGAGGGCGGTGGTGGTTACACCGCGGCCAAGCACGCGCAGACCGCGCTCACCCGTACGCTGCGGCTGGAGTTGGTCGGTCGGCCGATCCGGGTGATCGAGATCGATCCGGGCATGGTCCGCACGGACGAGTTCGCGCTGCACCGGTTCGGCGGCGACGCGGCGCGGGCGGAGGCGGTCTACGCCGGGGTGGCGGAGCCGCTGGTCGCCGACGACATCGCGGACTGCATCGCCTGGTGCGCCACCCGCCCCCAGCATGTCAACGTGGACCGGTTGGTGGTCCGCCCGATCGCCCAGGCGGCCCAGCACAGGGTGCACCGGGTGACCTGATGCCGCCGCCGACCCGACGCTTCCGGTGGGGCTGATGCCGCCGCCGCGCCGACCGCTGGGGGTGGTGACCCGGGGCACGACCAATCCCAACCGGCTGCGTCGGGTGGACAACTGGATAGCGGCCCGGTGTGCCGGGCCGCTGCTCGACGCGGTGGATCCGCTGGTGGTCGACCTCGGTTACGGTGCCACCCCGGTCACGGCGGTGGAGCTGCGGGCCCGGCTGGCCGCCGCGGTCCGGCCGGACGTGCGGGTGGTCGGGCTGGAGATCGATCCGGTACGCGTCGCGGCTGCCGCCGCAGCGGCCGACCCGCCTCGGCTCACCTTCGCCCGTGGCGGCTTCGAGCTGGCCGGACTGCGTCCGGTGCTGGTCCGGGTCTTCAACGTGCTGCGCCAGTACGACGAGTCGGCGGTCGGTCCGGCGTGGCGGACGATGGCCGGCGGGCTCGCCCCGGACGGGCTGATCGTCGAGGGCACCTGTGACGAGTTGGGCCGGCTGGCGACCTGGGTGCTGGTGGACTCCTCCGGGCAACCCCGGTCGCTGACCCTGGCGCCGAGGCTCGCCACACTGGAGAGTCCGGCGGCGCTGGCCGAGCGGCTGCCGAAGGCGCTGATCCACCACAACGTGCCGGGTACCGGGGTGCATGCCCTGGTCCGGGCGCTCGACGACGGCTGGCGCGATGCGGCCGCGTACGCGACTTTCGGTCCCCGGCAGCGCTGGTTGCGTACGGTGACAGCGGTGCGGGACGCCGGGTGGCCGGTGCTCGACCGCCCGGCCCGGTGGCGGCTCGGCGAGATCACCGTCGCCTGGTCCGCCGTCGCTCCCTGACCGGTCGGCCGTCGCCCCTGATCGGGCCGGTGACCCGGCTGCTGACCTGGCGTTCGATGGTCACGCCCGCCGGAGCTGCCCGACCGACACGCTGCTTGTACGATTTAATCCGATTGTTCTGCCGGGACCGATTGGCGCGCCGGAATCGGCGGCGGTCGAATGGGCGCTAACGTCTGGCGCGTTGTTCACCCTAGGCTGAGGGCGAGCCAGGCGACCCGTTCGGTTGCCCGGTAGCGCGGGGAGGATCGTGATGAGCAGACTGCACGGCACGAAGGATTTCTGGCTCGCTGCGCTGCGCGCGGACGGGCCGGCCTTCCGCGCGGCGGTGGCCGAGGCGCCACCGGATGCGCCGGTGCCGTCCTGTCCGGAGTGGACCGCGACCGATCTGGTGCACCACCTCGGCTCCCGTTATCGCTGGGTCCGGGGCGTGGTGACCAGCGGCCGGACGGAGGCGCCGAGCGACCGGCCGGTCGAGGACGGTCTGCCCTCGGGCCAGGCCGGGCTGGACTGGTGGCAGCACGAGTACGACCAGTTGCTCGCCGCGTTGGACGGGCTCGACCCGGAGGCTCCGGCGTGGAACTGGGCGCCGCAGCCGAAGCGGGTCGGGTTCTGGCCGCGCCGGATGGCGCACGAGACCACGGTGCACCGCTGGGACGCCCAGTTGGCGATCGCCTCGGCCGAGCCGATCGAGGCGAAGCTCGCCGCCGACGGGGTGAGCGAGGTGCTGGACACCTGGTTGCCGGCGGGCCGGCGGCGCTCCCCCGAGCCCCGGTACGGGGTGGTCCAGTTGGTCGCCGTCGACGCGAGTCAGGACTGGTACCTGCGGTTGCGGGGCACCGGGGTGGCCCTGCTGGACACGGACACGATCCTGGACACCGACGACCACCACGCCCGAGCGCACGTCACCGGGAACGCCAGCGACCTGCTGCTGGCCCTCTGGGGCCGGATCAACTTCGAGGTGCTCGACGTCTCCGGCGACGTGACCCTGCTCCAGGGTCTGCGGGCCGGCTGAGGCCGCCGCCGCACCACCGCGCATCCCCCACGGGCGGCGTCCGGCCGGCGATACTGGGCCGGGCGCCGATCGGCGGTGCCCGTTACTACGCTTGCGGTATCAGGCGGAGGCACCGTGTAACTTTGTGAGAGCGCTCTCTTGACACTCGGGTAACCCGCGTTCAGGCTCGGAAGAGAAGTCTCCCCGCGCGCCCCGTCGAACGGCCACCGCTCGGACGGCACGCGGGCCTGCGCCAGCGCCGCGACCGCCGAGTGCCGCTGCTCGTCGTTCACGTCGTCGTCCGCGGGATCCTCAGCGGCATCAGGAAAGGTGCGGTAACGGTATGACCACTCTTGAAACGCAGCAAACGGTGCTCGCGGCACCGGCGGAGGCGGCGGTGCGCTTCCCCGAGGGCTTCGTCTGGGGAGCGGCGACGGCGTCGTACCAGATCGAGGGCGCGGCCCAGGACGACGGGCGCGGTCCGTCGATCTGGGACACCTTCAGCCGTACGCCGGGCAAGGTGTACGCCGGACACACCGGCGACGTGGCCTGCGACCACTACCACCGGTACCCGCAGGACGTGGCGCTGATGGCCGACCTCGGGCTGCACGCGTACCGGTTCTCGGTCGCCTGGCCCCGGATCCAGCCGGACGGCTCCGGCCCGGTCAACCCGCGCGGCCTGGACTTCTACGACCGGCTGGTGGACGAGCTCATCGGCCGGGGCATCGACCCGATCGTCACGCTCTACCACTGGGACCTGCCGCAGACGCTGGAGGACCGGGGCGGCTGGACCAACCGGGCGACCGCGGAGTACTTCGCCGACTACGCCACCGCCGTCTACGCCCGACTCGGCGACCGGGTCCGCACCTGGACCACGCTGAACGAGCCGTGGTGCTCGGCCTACCTCGGGTACGGCAACGGCATCCACGCCCCCGGACGGCAGGACCCGGCGGCGGCGTTCCAGGCCGTACACCATCTGCTGTTGGCCCACGGCCTGGGCGGGCGGGCGCTGCGCGCGGCCGGCGCGCAGACCCTGGGGATCACCCTCAACCCGACCACCGCGCTGCCGGTCGACCCGGCCAGCGCCGCGGACCAGGCGGCGGTACGGCTGGTCGACGGCCTGGCCAACCGGATCTTCCTGGACCCGATGCTGCGCGGCGAGTACCCGGCGGACGTGCTGGAGCACGTGGCCCGGTTCACCGACCTGAGTCATCTGCGCGACGGCGACGAGAAGATCATCAACGTCCCGATCGACCTGCTCGGCATCAACTACTACCAGCCGAGTTACGTCACCGCCCGCGAGGGCGCGCTCGGTGGCGGCGGCGCCTACCCGGGCACCGAGGGGATCGAGTTCGTGGCCCCGGTCGGCCCGCTCACCGACATGGGCTGGATGATCGAACCGCGCGGCCTGACCACCCTGCTGGTACGCATCTCCGAGGACTACCCGGGCGTACCGATGATCATCACGGAGAACGGCGCCGCCTTCCCGGACAAGTTCAACCGCGACGACCCGGACGCCGACGGCCGGGTGCCGGACGCCGACCGGGTGGACTACCTCGACGGACACCTTCGTGCCGCACACGAGGCCATTTCGAGGGGCGTGGACCTTCGTGGGTATCTCGTATGGTCACTGATGGACAATTTCGAGTGGGCCGAGGGCTACCGTAAGCGGTTCGGGATCGTCCACGTCGACTACCTGACCCAGCGCCGGGTGCTCAAGGACAGCGCACGGTGGTACCAGGAGGTCATCCGGCGCAACGGCCTGTAACCGGCCGGTGCCGGATCGGCGAGGCGAACAGAGCGAGAGCGAGGCGGGGGCATGAGCGAGCGGCGTGAGGCGGGCGCATGACCATGGCACGGGAGCGACCGACCCTGGAGGCGGTGGCGCGCCGCGCCGGTGTCTCCCGGGCAACCGTGTCGCGGGTGGTCAACGGCTCCACCACCGTCGCCGAGCCGATCCGGGAAGCGGTCCGTCGGGCGGTCCAGGAACTGGGGTACGTCCCCAACCTGGCCGCCCGCAGCCTGGTCACCCAGCGGACCGACTCGATCGCGCTGATCCTGCCCGAGGCGGCCACCCGGGTCTTCTCCGACGACCACTTCTTCCCCGGCATCATCCGCGGGGTGAGCCAGGAGTTGGAGGCGGCGGACAAGCAACTGGTGCTGATGCTCGCCGGTTCGACCGCCAGCCACGACCGGGTGGAGAGCTACGCGATGGGTCGGCACGTCGACGGGGTGCTGTTCGCCTCGCTGCACGGTGCCGACCCGCTGCCCAGCGCACTGGCCCGGATGGGCATCCCGGTCGTCTGCGGCGGGCGGCCGCTCGGTCGGGCCACCGTGCCGGTGCCGTACGTCGACGTCGACCACATCGGCGGGGTGGCCCGCGCCGTACGTCACCTGCTCGACTCGGGCCGACGCCGGATCGCCACCATCGCCGGTCCGCAGGACATGGTCGCCGGCATCGAACGGCTGGCCGGCTACCGGACCGAGTTGCAGGACTCCCGCCGCCGGTCGATCGTGGCGGTCGGCGACTTCACCCGCGAGTCCGGGGCACTGGCCATGCGGCAGTTGCTCGACGACGACCCGACGCTGGACGCGGTCTTCGTCGCCTCCGACCTGATGGCCCACGGTGCCCTGCGTACGCTGCGCGAAGCGGGTCGCCGGGTGCCCGACGACGTGGCCGTGATCGGCTTCGACGACATCGAGTCGGCCCGCTACACCGACCCGCCGCTGACCACCGTACGCCAGCCGATCCTCCAGATCGGCCGGGAGATGACCCGGCAGTTGCTCCGGATCGCGGCCGGCGAGGAGGTCGAGCCCGCGGTCGTCCTGCCGACCGAACTCGTCCTACGCGAGTCCGCCTGACCGGCTGTCCACCGGGCCGCCGCGCCGGTGGATCGCGCCGTCCACTCCACCGCCGCCGAGCAGCGACGGGTTGGCGGCGTTGACGATGGCGTCCACCCGTACGGTGGTGATGTCGCCCTGGACCAGGATGGTGTCCACTATGCGTCCGCTCTCGGCGCGGGGTGCTCGGTCCAGCGGCCCGGCTCGTCTATCGCCTCACCGAGCGAGCGCCGGGCCAGCAGGGCGGCACCGGCCACCGCCGCCGGCATGACCAGGATCGCGCCGAGCGGGATCAGGAAGCAGCAGAACACCGCGACCCCGAAGCCGAGCGACACCGGCCGTTGCGCGCCCAGCATCCGCCGCCGGTCGGGCAGCCGCAGGCCGCGCCGGTAGAACGGGGCGCCGACCAGTTCCAGGGCGAGGAACCAGCCGCCGACCGCCGCGGCGACCACCGGTACGACGAACTGCCCGACCACCGGGATGAAACCGGCGAAGAACAGCGGTACGCCGAGCAGCACCGACCGGGCCACCAACCGCACCGAGTCGGCCATGCTCCGGCGCAGTGACCGCCACCAGGAAACCTCGATCTCACCCGGCACCCCGCCGTAGCGGGACTCCACCCGTGCGGAGATCTCCTCGTAGAACGGGTCGCCGACGACCAGGGTTACCGCCGTGAAGGTCAGTACGCCGAGCACCGCCCCCAGGGCCAGGAACGCGAAGCCGGCCAGCACCCGGACCAGGTCCCGCGCCCACCCCGCCCAACCGTCAGCGAACGGGGTCACCACCCCGGCGAGGTCGTCAACAAAGACGATCAATGTGGCGTACCCGGCAAGAAAAAGCGCCCCGGTAATCAACGCCGGCAGAATCCCCAGCAATACCAGCCGAGGCGTACGCGCATACATCCCCAACCCGCGCACCAACAGCCCCACCCCACTGAGGAACTGCCCCACCACCCCAACACCCGGACCCGGACCCGCAACCCTCACAGCACCCACAACCCGAAACCCTACCGGCCCTCCCACCAACCCCGTTGATCATGAAGTTAGCGCACCGCCGAGGCCGAAAATCGGTCGTTAACTTCATGATCAACGGGGTTGGTGGGGGTTGGGTCGGGGTGGTGGTGGGGGTGGGGGTGGGGGTGGGTGGGGGGAGGATGGGGGGATGCGGGTGGCTCGGCTGATTTCGTTGGTGTTGCTTTTGCAGAGTCGGGAGGGGATGACCGCTACCGAGCTGGCTCGGGAGTTGGAGGTTTCGGAGCGGACGGTTTATCGGGATGTGCTGGCGCTGGGGGCGGCGGGGGTGCCGGTGTACGCCGATCGCGGGCGGGCGGGCGGTTATCGGTTGCTCGGGGGGTATCGGACGCGGCTGACCGGGCTGAGTCGGGCCGAGGCCGAAGCGCTGTTCCTCTCCGGACTGCCGGGACCGGTCGACGAGATGGGTTTGGCCGAGCCGGTGGCGGCCGCACGGTTGAAGGTGCTGGCCGCACTGCCCCCGCCGCTGCGGGACGCGGCGCGACGGTCCGGTCAACGGTTCCACCTGGATGTACCCGGCTGGTTCGGGACCGCCGACCCGCCACCACTGCTCACCGACCTCGCTCGGGCAGTCTGGCAGGACCGGGTGGTCGAGCTGCGCTACCGCCGCGACCGCGAGGTGGCCCGGACGGTGCAGCCGTACGGGCTGGTGCTCAAGGGCGGGGTCTGGTATCTGGTCGGGCGGGTCGGCGACGACCATCGCACCTACCGGGTGGACCGGGTTACCCACGTCGAGGTCACCACCGCCGGCTTCGACCGGGACGAGACCTTCGACCTGGCCGGGTTCTGGTCGGCCGGGGTGATCGAGTTCGTCCGGGCCATGTTCCCCGACAAGATCACCGTACGGCTGAGCCCCGCCGGACTGCGCGCCCTGCGGTACGTGATCGAGCCACCGGCCGCCCAGGATGCGCTCGACGACGCGGGCGAGCCCGACGGGCAGGGCCGGGTGGTGACCCGCCTGCCCATCGAGTCGCTCGACATCGCCTATTCGTTGCTGCTCCGGTTCGGCCCGGAGGTGGAGGTGCTCGATCCGCCGTCGCTACGCGCCCGGCTCGCCGACGCGGCGGCCCGGCTCACCGCCCTCTACCGGGACCCGCCGGACCGCGACGGGCCGTAGGACAGCGATGGGCCACAGCGACGGGCCGTAGGACAGCGGTGAGCCGACGGTCAGCGGTAGCCGGTGGCGTCGGCGGGGCGGCCGGGGTCCTGCACCTCGACCATGTAGCGCCAGGCGTCGGGCTGGCTGCCGTCGAGATCGGTGAAGCCGTACACCCGGGCGAGTTGGCCGCTGGACACCGACTGGCCGGACCAGCGGGCCCGATCCGGGTCGGCGGCGAGCGCCGCGACGGCCCGACCGACGTACGCGGGTGACTCCGAGATGACGAAGTGCGGTTCCTTCTCGGTCGCGTCCCGCCAGTTTGCCTCGGTCACGCCGAACAGGTCGAGCATCGTCTCCGAACGCAGCCAGCCCGGCGTGAGCGCGACCGCCGTGCCGCCGTACTCGCGCAGTTCGTGGGCCTGACTGAAGGCCAGCCGGGTGACCGCGACCTTGGCCAGGTCGTAGAAGGCGTTGAGCCGGTACGTGTTGTCGTTGTACTCCCGGGTGCCGTCGCCCATCTCCACCACCAGCCCGCCCGGCGAGCGGATCAGCAGCGGCAGCGCGTAGTGGCTGGTGATCATGTGGGTGTCGATCGACAGCCGGAGCGTACGCAGCCCGTCGGTCAGCGAGTGCTGCCAGACCGGCTGGTTCCAACCGATCATCGAATCGCCACCCCAGATGTCGTTGACCAGCACGTCCAGCCGGCCCTGCTCCCGGTCGATCCGCTGCACCAGGGCCTGCACCTTCTCTGGCTCCAGGTGGTCGACCGGCACCGCGATTCCGACGCCGCCGGCCCGGGTGACAAGCTCGGCGGTCTCCTCGATGGTCTCCGGACGGTTCATCTCCGAGCGCTGTCCACGGGTGCTGCGCCCGGTCGCGTAGACGGTGGCGCCGGCCGCGCCGAGTTGTACCGCTATCTGCCGGCCGGCGCCCCTGGTGGCACCGGCCACGAGCGCGATCTTTCCGCTGAGCGGTTGGTTCGATTCGGTCATACCGGAGAGGTAACCAGCAATACCTGACAACCGGTGGCCGGATTTGCCGACAAACTCGGTTCACCCGCCCGGCCGCGTACGCGATCATGTCCCGCATGCGCCTGCTGCTCGCCGGGATCGTCGGCTCGACCGCGTACGGGCTGGCCGGGGCCGGCTCGGACGTGGACCGGCTCGGCCTGTTCGCCGCGCCCACGGTCGCCTTCCACGGCCTGCACCCGCCGCGCGAGTCGATCGTGACCACCGCACCGGACAGCACCCGGCACGAGGCCGGCAAGTGGTGCCGGCTGGCGCTGGGCGGCAACCCGACCGCCACCGAACTCGCCTGGCTGCCCGACGACCTCTACGAGACCCGGACCGACCTCGGCGACCGGCTGATCGGGATCCGGTCGGCCTTCCTGTCCGGTCCCCGGGTCCGGTCCGCCTACCTCGGTTACGCCGGCCAGCAGTTCCGCAAACTCGAATCGCGCGGCGACGGCTCGTTCTCGGCCGACACCCGACGACGCACCGCCAAACACGCCCGGCACCTGGCCCGACTCCTGCACCAGGGCCGGGTGCTGTACGCCACCGGCCACCTGCCGATCCGGCTCGACGCCCCGCAGACCTTCGTGGACTTCGGCGAGCAGGTCGCCGCGGGTCGGATCGACCGGGCCCGAGCCCTGCTCGGCGAGGCCGAAAAGGACTTCGACACCATCCGTACGCCGCTGCCGGAACACCCGGACGAGGAGACGGTCGAACGCTGGCTGCTCGACGTACGGGCGGCGAACTACCGCCCGGCGGGCTAGCCGACGAGGCGTACCCGTACCCGGCGGTTTGCCTTGCCCTTGCTCTCCACCTTGACCACCTGGACCTTGCCGATCTGCGCCGTCGACGCCACGTGCGTGCCGCCGTCGGCCTGCACGTCCAACCCGACGATGTCCACGATCCGGATCTCCTGCTCGTCCGCCGGAATCAGGTTCGACTGGGTACGGATGATGTCCGGCAGGGCCAACGCCTCGACGCGCGGCAGCACCTTCACCGCCACCGATCGGTCGGCGGTCACCTCGACGTTGACCAGTTCCTCCAGCCGGGCCTTGAAGTCGGCCGGCACCTCGGGCAGGTTGAAGTCCATCCGGGCCTCGCCCGGTTCCATGCTGTTGCCGGTGACCAGCGCCCCGAAGTCCCGGAAAACCACACCGCAGAGCACGTGCAGCCCGGAGTGGGTACGCATCAGCAGGGTGCGGCGGGTCTCCTCGACCGCGCCGGTGACCGCCGTACCGACCGGCGGGACGGGGTCGCCGTCGGCGGGTACGAGGTACAGGTCGTCGCCCTTGCGGGTGCCGACGATCCGGGTCTGCGTCCCCTGCCAGAGCAGCACGCCGTGGTCCGGCGGCTGGCCGCCGCCGCCCGGGTAGAACGCCGAACGGTCCAGCACGATGCCCTGCTCCGGGTCGACGTGCACCACCGTGCAGGTCCACTCGCGCAGGGTCGGGTCGGCGAGGTCCAGCCGGAGCGTGTGGCCGTGCTGCGTGACACCCATGACCGGGCAGACTACCCGCTCACCGACACCGCGACGACTACCCGTTCAGGAACTCGGAGATGCGCGCGCGCAGGTCGGCGCGGTGCGTCCAGAGCACGCCGGGGCGGTCGTACACGTGCAGGGTGGCGTTCGGCAGCGCCGCGGCGAGTTGCTCCGCGACCACCGCCGGGTGCAGGTCGTCACCGGCGCAGCCGATCACCAGGGACCGGGCGGTGACCGTGGCGAGCGCCGACGCGTCGCGTACCGGGACCTGGTCGGGCAGGTCGGCCAACCCGTCGGCCAACCCGTCCCGCATCAACTGGTCGATCCGCTGCCGCAGGTACGCCCACCCCGCCGGGGTGTTCCGGACCGCCGCCGGCAGTTCGGCCGCCGCCGCCTCCGCGACCGTACCGGGGTCGCCGCTGCGTACCGCCTCCAGCAGCAGGGTCAGCCGCTCGCGGGACGCCGCCGGACGCGGCTCGTCCAGCACCGCCGGCAGGAAGAAGACCGCCCGGTCGAACCGTTCCGGGCTCTCCAGCAGCAACCGGGTCAGCGCACCGGCACCGAGGCTGACGCCGACCGCCCGGGTGGCCCGACTCAGGTCGGCGACGGCGCGCAGGTCGCGGGCGAGATCCAGGTAGGTCCACGGGCCGTCCGGCGCATCCGACCGGCCGTGCCCCCGGAACTGGAAGAAGACCCGCCGGCCATGGACCGCGCTGCCCAGCGGTCGGGTGGCGGAGATCGCACCGCCGAGGCCGTGCGCGAACACGGTCACCGGGTCGCCCGCGCCGGTGACCAGCCGCTCCAGCCGTACCCCGTGCGGGGTGGTGACCAGCTCGGTCTCCGGTTCGGGCAGCGCCGGACGCCCGGTCCTGGGTGCGCTGGGACCGGGTCCGTACGTCCGTGGCCCGCCGTCCGGCGGCGGTGGCCAGCGGAAATCTCTCACCAGAAGCCCTTGCCATCGGTCAGGTCACGCAGACCGGGTCGGACGTCGAGCAGGTAGATCAGGCCGGCGGCGATGCCGATCAGGCCGAAGATGCTGAGTACGCCGAAGCCGAGCAGGGTCAGCGCCAGGCAGACGCCGAGAATGGCGATCCAGCCGCCCTTGGGCAGGGTCCCGATCGCCGGGAAGGCGTCCGATCGTTGGGTGATGGCGTGCACCAACGCCACCCCCTCGATGATGAGAGAAAAGGCCAGGAGCACCAGCTCGATGACGCCCCGGACATCGGAGTAGAAGATCGGCGCGGCAGTAACCATGCCGTGAAGCTTATGTCGGCAACCCCGGGTACGGGCTACATGCCGTACCCGAGGTCTGCCCGACCCGGCCTACTTCTCGTCGGTGGTCGCGGTGCTCTTGGCCGGCTTGGCGGCCTTGGTCGGCTTGGCCTTCGGGGCCGCCTCGGCGGCGGTGGCCTTGGTGGCCGGCGCCTTCGGGGTCTTCTCCGCCGGGCTCCGGGTGGCCTTGATCGCGGCGACCTTGGCCACTGTCCGCTTGGTCGCGAGGACCTCCGGGGTGGCGGTCAGTTCGGCGGGCACCTCGGGCGCGTCCATGTCGGCCGGTGCCGGTACGGGGGCCGGAGTCGGGGTGCCGACCGTGCCGACCACCCGCTCGCCCCGGGCCACCAGGGCCTCGTACGCGGCGGCGGCCCGCTCGGAGGCGGAGTACGCGCCCGACACGACAACGGCGGCGTTGCGGATCGCGGCGGTACGCAGCCGACGTACGTCCAGCTCGGCGCTTGCCGTGCGCCCGCGCAGCTCGGTGGCGGTGGTGTTCGCGGTACGCAGCACACCGGTCGCCCGCTCGCGCAGCTCCGCCGTGCCGGTGACGGCCCGTTCGCGCAGCTCGGCGGCGCGGGTGGCGGCGGTTTCGCGCAGTTCGGCGGTGGTGATGCCGGCCGCCCGTTCGCGCAGCTCGGTGGTGCCGGTGACGGCCCGCTCGCGCAGCTCTCCGGTACCGGTGACGGCCCGTTCGCGCAGCTCGGCGGTGCTGGTGGCGGCCTTCTCGCCCAGCTCGGTGACGACCGCGGGCAGCTTGCGGAGCTGCTGTAGGGCGAGGTCGCCGACACCGGCGACGGCGTAGAGGGGGGCGGGGATGCGGGTGCTGGTCCGGGGCTGGGTCATGACTACTACTCCTCCTCGACCGCGGGGGCGGTCTTCCGGGCCGCCTTGCGGGCGGTTCGCTTGGCTGGTTCGGGAGCGTTCGGGGCGGGCGCGGTGCCCGACTCGGTCCGCGCCACCGATTCGAGTACGTCGTCCACGGCGGTACCGGCCGCCGGGTTGTCGCCACCGGTGGCGGCCTCTGCCGGCGGGCCGGTTTCGACCGGTGTCGTGTTTCCGACCGGAGCCGTGTCCGCTGCCGGCGGGCCGGTTTCGGCCGGTGCCGTGGTTTCGGCCTGGCGGGCGTTTTCCCGTCGGAAGGTCTCGTAGATCTGGCTCAGCGACTGCTTCTGCGGCATCGTCAGGTCGGGGTCGGCGGCGATCGAGGCGAGCACGCCGTGCCCCTCCTTGTCGTCCAGCAGGCCGGCCCGCAGGTACATCACCGGGGTCGACACCCGCAGCGCGCTGGCAAGCTGTTGCAGCACCTCCGCGCTCGGCTTGCGCAGCCCGCGCTCGACCTGGCTCAGGTAGGGATTGCTGACCCCGGCCTGGTCGGCGAGCTGGCGCAGCGAGATTTTCGCGTTGCGTCGCAGGTCACGGATGAACCCACCGACGTCGCGGGGTAGGTCCTTGGGGTTCGCCATGTGCTCGACGGTATTCGCCGATGCTAGCTATTGCAAGCAAAGTGCTAGCAAGAGTTAGCGAAGTCTCATCCCGGAGCACCGATCCGTACAGGTCAGGCAATCGCGTTGCATATCAACCACAAGAGTGCGTAACTTCGCCTGATGTCAAAGATCGAACTGGACGGGGCCACGCTGGCCTACGACGACCTGGGCGACGGGAACCCGGTCGTCCTGCTGCACGCCGGCATCGCCGACCGCCGGATGTGGTGCGGTCAGGTCGACGTACTCGCCGGTCGGCACCGGGTGCTCAACCTGGACCTGCGCGGGTACGGCGAGTCCAACCTGCCGGAGCACGCCTTCGCCCACCACGACGACGTGGTCGGTTTCCTCGACGCGCTCGGCATCGAGCGGGCCACCCTGGTCGGTTGCTCGTTCGGTGGCGCGGTGGCGATCAACACCGCGCTCGCCCACCCCGACCGGGTCGCCGCACTCGCCCTGTTCGGCTCGGCGGTATCCGGTTATGAATGGTCGGACGAGACCAACGACCTCTGGGACACCCTGATCGGCGAGGTCGACGACGAGGACCTCGACGCCACGGCCGAGGCCGAGGTGCGGTTCTGGGTGGTCGGTCCGGGTCGCCAACCGGCCGACCCCGACCCGGCGTTTCTGGACTTCGCCCGCGAGATGGACCGGCGGGCACTGGCCGCCGAGGCGGCACTGGGCAACATCGAGGTACGCGAACTCGACCCACCCGCCATCAACCGGCTCGCCGAGATCCGGGTGCCGGTGCTGGTCGGAGCCGGTGCTGCGGACGTACCGGACATCTCGGTGCTGGCTGACCTGATCGCCGCGCAGGTGCCCGGGGCGACCCGGCTGCCGGACGTGCCCGACGCCGCCCACCTGCTCCCGCTGGAACGCCCCACCCCGGTCAACGAAGCCCTGCTGGCCTTCCTCCGGTAGCCCCGGTCAGAAGGTGGGCAGGGCGCGGATCGCGCCGACCGGGACGCCGCCGCCGAGCAGGGGAAGTTCGGCCAGCTCGGCCAGGACGGCGGCGGTCACGCCCAGCCTGCGGAGGGCGGCGACGAGCACCGGCATCCGGGGTCGACCGGCACCGTCATCGATCTTGATGGCGACCGCGCCGACGCCCGGCACCGCGCTCACCACGACGCCCTCCGCACCCACCTTTGAGAGCAGGCCGGGAACCCCGGTCATCAGCCGGGTGTCCTCGGCACCGGTGCCGGCGACCAGCTCCGGGTGCGTACGCATGGCGTCCGCGACGGTCCGCTCCACCGAACCCGGCGCGCCGGACACCAACCGCAGGAACGCGCCGGCCATCCCGGTCAGCGAGACCGCGAGCACCGGTGCGCCGCAACCGTCGACCCCGACCGCCGCGACCGGCTCCCCGGTGAACTCCTCGACCGCGGCCCGCAACCGCTCCTGCAACGGATGCTCCGGCTCCCGGTACCCCTCCACCGGCCAACCCGCCGCCAGGCAGGTCAGCAGCATGCCGGCGTGCTTGCCGGAACAGTTCATCCGGATCCGGGCCGGGCCACCACCGGCCCGCAGAACCGCGGCCCGCGCCGCCTCCCCGATCGGGAGGTCCGGCGGACACCGCAGGTCCGACTCGGTCAGGCCGCCACTGCGCAGCAGGGCATCGACCCGGGCCAGATGGAAGTCCTCGCCGTAGTGGCTGCCGCAGACCAGCGCCAGGTCGGCCGAGTCGACCAGCCGCAGCCCGGAGCGGAGCATCCCGATCGCCTGCAACGGCTTGCTGGACGACCTCGGGAAGATCGGTGACAGCACGTCACCGGCCGAGGCGACGACGGTCCCGGTCGCGTCGAGGACCACCACGGAACCCCGGTGCAACCCCTCGACAAAACCGGACCGGACCACCTCGGCGAGCGGTGCGCCACCCGTGTAGCTGTGTGCCATGGCGCAGACGGTAGCGAGTCGCCCGACCGCCACCTTAGGGAGCCCTCAGTTTCGAGGCGGCAGTCCCAGCAGCTCACGGGCGTGCGTGGTGCTCAACGGGGGGCGCTGGGCGAGCTGCGCGAAGCCGACGGCGCGAGCCACCAACTGCATGTTCGACTCCACCGGCCGGCCCTTCGCGTACGTGATGGTGTCCTCCATCCCCACCCGCAGGTGACCACCGGCGGACAGCGACGCGAGCAGCACGTCGATGGTGCTGCGCCCGATGCCGGTGGCGGAGAACGTGCTGCCCTCGGGCAGGTCCCGCAACGCCTGCCGGCAGGCCACCAGCGCCTCGGTGGTGCCCGGCATGCCGCCCGGCACCCCCATCACGAAGTCGACGTGCACGTGCCCACCGGCCGGCAGGCCGTGCCGGTCCAACAGCCGGCGCAGGGTGGTGAGCTGGCCGAGGTCGAAGATCTCGTACTCGGGCACGATGCCGCGTTCCCGCATCCGGGTGTGCAGTTCGACGATGAACTCCCACCGGTTCAGGAACACGTCGTCGCCGAAGTTGACCGTACCCATGGTGCAGGAGGCCATCTCCGGGCCGGCGTCCAGCACCGCCAGCCGCTCGACCTCCGGATCGGTCACCGCGCCACCGGTGGAGAGCTGCACGATCAGGTCGGTGCTCTCCCGCAGCGCGGCGACGGTGTCGCGCAGCCGCGCCGGGTCGAGCGTCGGCCGGGTCTGACCGTCCCGGATGTGTACGTGGATCACGGCCGCGCCGAGCGCCTCGCACTCCTTCGCGGTCAACACCAGCTCGTCCAGGGTCACCGGCAGCGCCGGCACCTCGGCCTTGGTCGACTCCGCCCCGGTCGGGGCAACCGTGATCAACGTCCCTGTTGTCATGCCGGCGATCCTAACCAGGCCGCCCCCGACCCCCGCCACACCAGCCGTACGCCGCCGCTCGACGACTCAGGACGGGTCGATCGCCGCCGCCGTCCCGCCGACCAGCAACCGCGCGTCCTCCGGCACGTTCCGCTTCAGTACGGCGAGCGCGACCGGCCCCAGCTCGAAGTGGCGTACGGCGGTGCCGACGAAGCCCACCGTACGGTCACCGTCAGCCACCGGCGTGCCGACCGCCGGTAGCTGGTCGGAGCTGATCCCGTCCAGGTGCAGCAGGACCAGCCGGCGGGGCGGGCGGCCCATGTTGTGCACCCGCGCCACCGTCTCCTGCCCCCGGTAGCAGCCCTTGTCCAGGTGCACGGCCGGCCCGATCAGGTCCACCTCGGCCGGGATCGTACGGTGATCGGTCTCGAAGCCCACCCGGGGCAGCCGCGCGGCGACCCGGATCGCCTCGTACGCCCAGAGCCCGGCCAGTGGCACCCCGGCCCCGGTCAGGTCGGCGACCACCCGGTCCACCTCGCCCCGGGGCACCAGCAGGTCCACCCCGAGCTCGACCCGACGGGCCCAACCGCCGCCCGGCAACGGTCGTACGTCGTACCTCGTGGTCGGTCGGGGTGGCACGGCCCCGCCGGCGAACTTCGGACCCGGCACCGGCAGCGCGTCCGGTTCCGCGAGCCCGGTGACGCCGAGCGTGCCGACGGCCTCGGCGGCGCGCGGGCCGACCAGCGACAGCACCGCCCACTCGGCGGTCGCGTCGCGCGGGTCGACGCGGGTGAAGAAACGCATCTTCTCCAGGTAGGTCAGCAGGCCCGCGGTGTCCCGGGGCTCGGTGTCCAACCAGGTGGTCTCGCCGTCCTCGGCGACCATGGCATGCTGCTCGATGTGCCCGTGCGGGGACAGGACCAGCAGCTCACTGCCCTGTCCGGCGCTCAGGTCGGCCAGGTGCTGACTGGTGAGGGTGTGCAGCCAACTCGCCCGTTCGACGCCGGGCACCGCGATCACACCCCGGTGGGAGCGGTCGACCAGGCCCACGTCGGTGGCGAGGTGGCGCTGCTCGCGCATCGGGTCACCGTAGTGGGCGGCAACCCCGCGTACGCCGGCCGCGACGTGTTCCGGTCCCGGCTGGTCCGGCGTGGTTTCGTCCAGTACCTCGATGGCCACCGCGCCCGCGATGTCGATCATTTGTGTACCCCGCCGTCGACTAGTCCTGCTGCTCCCCGCACCTACGGCAGACGCCGAAGAGTGCCACGTGCCCTACGTCGACCCGGAACCCCCGGTCACCGGCCAACTGGTCGGCGAGCGGCCGGAGCAGCTCCGGCTCCATCTCGTCCACATCCCCGCACGACCGGCACACCAGGTGCACGTGCTGGTCCGCACCGGCCCCGTGGTACGTCGGAGAACCGTGCGACAGGTGCGTATGGGTAACCAGCCCGAGCCGCTCCAGCAATTCCAGGGTGCGGTAAATAGTGGTGATGTTCACTCCGGCGGCAATCCCGCGGACCGCCGTGTGCACCTGCTCGGGAGTGGCATGGCCCAGTTCGAGGACGGCTTCGAGAATCAGTTGCCGCTGCGCCGTCAGGCGCAGCCCACGGGAGCGCAACATCTCGGCCAGCGATGATTCCGACACCGTACGAGTGTAGATCCCCGAACCGCTTTCCCCCGATTCCGGCACCAGGCCCCGGTTGCCCGGACCGGCGCCCCGGCCACCGCTACGCTCTGGAGTCGTGTCCGGGCAGCAGATCGTCGCCGTACTCGGCCGGGGCGTACTGCCGGCCGACGAGCCGATCGTGCGCGCCGACGACCGGGGGGTGCTGCACGGCGACGGCCTGTTCGAGACCATGCACGTCCGGGCCGGTCGCCCGTGGCTGCGCGACGAGCACCTGACCCGGCTGGCCCGCGCCGCCGCCTCGGTCGACCTGCTGCTGCCGGACGCCACCGAACTGGCCGAACTGCTGAGCATCGCCTGCGCGGCCTGGCCGGCGGAGACCGAGGGAGCGCTCCGGCTGGTCTGCACCCGGGGCCCGGGGATCGGCGGGCCGGCGACCGTCTTCGCCACCGTCTCACCGGTCACGCCCGCGCAGCGGCTGGCCCGTACCGCCGGCCTCAACGTCGCCACGCTGCCGCTGGGGGTGCCGGCCGGGGCCCGCGCCGGGCTGCCCTGGCTGCTCGCCGGGGTCAAATCAACCTCGTACGGGACGAGTCTGGCGGCCCACCGCTGGGCGGCGGCGAACGGGGTCGACGACGTGCTCTGGACCTCGACCGACGGTTACGCCCTGGAGGGGCCCAGCGCCAACCTGGTCTGGCTGGCCGGTGACACCCTCTGCACGGTGCCGGCCGCCAGCACCGGGATCCTGCCCGGGGTGACCGCCGCCTGGCTGCTCGCCCACGCCGGCTCGCTCGGCCTGTCCGCCGAGGAACGCATGATCACCCCGGCCGAACTGCGCGAGGGAATCTGCCTCGGCGCCTGGTTCACCTCGTCCGTACGCGGCCTGGCCGAAATCCGCACCCTGGACGGCATGCCCCTCCCCCCGTCCCCCCACACCCCCACCCTCCGCAACCTCCTGGCCTTCCCCAGCGCCTGACCCCCACCCCAAGATCCGCACTAGTACGGAGAAAGAGTGACTATCCCGAGTCGGGTAGCCACTCTTTCTCCGTACTAGTGGGCTTCTCAGCCTCGATGAGCGCGGGTCAGCCGCCGACGCGGGTGAGGCGGGCGGAGAGGTGGGGGGAGAGGGGGTGGCCGACCGCGGCGAGTTCCTGGGCGTAGAGCAGGGCGCCCTCGACTATGCCGAGGAGGCGATGCCCGGCGGTGACCTCCTTCGCCGTGGCGGTACGGACCACCGCGTCGGTGACCAGTTCGAGCCGGAGGCCGGTGAGCTTGCCGACGTGCAGCTCCATGATCCCGGTATGGATGCTCATCAGCGCCTCGATCTCGTCGGTCGCCCGACCGTCGGCCATCACCGGCCGCCACCAGCCGATCTCCCGACCGAGCGGCCGGACCGGACGGCTCTCCTCGTCCAGCAGCCAGGCGCGCGACTCATAGTGCAGGAACGGCCGCCCGTCGTGGCTGATCTTGATTTCCTGGCCGTAGTCGAAGTCCTCGATCGTCGGATATCCGCCGCGCCCGCGCCCGCGCCACAGCCCCACGTACGGCAGCAGGCCCAGCAGTGCCGGGTGCAGGTCGGGACCAACCCGCAGGTCGTACGTTTCCTCGAACGGGTACGGCTCGACCGGTGGCGCGTTCAGCCACGGCGGCGGTGCCATCGGATTGTCCGGGGAGGTGCTCTCCGCGCTCACCAGCGTCCTCTCGAGATACGTACGGCGAGGTAGACCAGGCCACCGGCGAGCAGGCCAAAGCCCGCCACCAGCAGGCTGACGAACCCAATCTCGGTAACCATGACAAGGTCATCCTATGCTGGTCGGTATGGCACGCACTCTCGTCGTCAAGGCCACGGCCGGCTCCGATTCGCCGGAGCGGTGTGCCCAGGCGTTCACCGTCGCCGCTACGGCCGTAGCCGCAGGGGTGGACGTGTCGCTGTGGCTGACCGGCGAGTCGAGCTGGTTCGCGCTGCCCGGCCGGGCAGCCGAGTTCGAGCTGCCGCACTCGGCCCCGCTGGCCGAACTGCTACACGTAATCCTGACCGCTGGTCGGGTCACCGTCTGCTCCCAGTGTGCGGCACGGCGGGAGATTGGCGCGCCGGACGTGCTCCCGGGCGTACGGATCGCCGGGGCGGCGGCCTTCGTCGAGGAAGCGATGGCCGACGGCGCCCAGGCACTGGTCTACTGACCGGACGGTTCCTCCCGGCCGGTCAGATCCCACCGCATCGCCGTACGCGGCCAGCGGTCCAGCCCGTGTTCGGCCTCGCGATCCTGGATCGCCCGCAGTCCGGGCGTCAGCTCGTCCCGTTCCAGGGTCCGGAACCCGCACCGCCGGTAGTACGGCGCGTTCCACGGCACCTCCACGAAGGTGGTGAGGGTCAGCGCCGCCATCCCGCCGAGCACCGCCTCGGTCGCGACGTGCTCCAGCAGCCGCCGCCCGACACCGCGCCGCGAGTTGGCGGGGTGCACCGAGATCTGCTCGACGTGCAGGTTCCCGTCGACCTCGTCGGCGATCACGTACCCGACCGGCCGGTCGCTGGGGTCGACCACCGCCCAGGCCCGGCCGGCCCGCTGGTACGCGCCGAGTTCGGCCAGGCCCGGCGGGTCGTCGTCGGCGATCTCCACCATTCCGATGTCCCGGAAGCACTCCCCGGCGGCCCGTTCGATCTCCTGTAGGAGGGGCAGTTCGTCGATCCGGGCCGGACGGATGCGCATACGGTCATTGTGCCGGTCCGGCCGGGAACCCCGCGCTCGTCCCCGCCCGACGGAGGATTCCCACCCTCGACGCGGCGCCGCCCGATCAGGTCACCGATCGGGCGACCCGTTCGAGGACGCCGAAGTCCTCGGTGACCGGACGCGGGTCGTCCGGCGCGTCCGGGTTGGTGTCGAGGACGACGTACGCGCAGCCGAGCGTGGCAAGTTCGTCGAGGTCGGCCCGGATCTGGGCGAGCGTGCCGGTGCCGACCGGGCGGTCGTCGGCGGAAACATGATGGTCGGTGAGTTGGATCTGGAACCGGGGGCTGAACTCCGGGACCGGTCGACCGGCCGCCTCGGCGGCGGCTCGCAGCGCCGGCAGACCCTCGTCGCGCAGCCAGGACATGCCGGCGTTGTTCGGGTGCCAGGCGTCGCCGTACCTCGCCGCTCGGCGGATCGCGCCGGGTGAGGTGCCACCGACCCAGATCGGCGGTGTCCGGACCGGCCGGGGAGCGGTGCTGACGTCCCGGAACGACACGTGCCGGCCGTCGGCGGAGATCCGGTCGTTCGCCCAGAAGGCCCTGATCACGTCGAGGTACTCGTCGGTGATCGCGCCCCGCCGCTCGAATGGCACACCGAGCGCGTCGTACTCCGGCTTCGACCAGCCCACGCCGACACCGAGGATGAACCGGCCGCCGCTGAACTGGTCGAGGTTCGCCGCCACCCGCGCGGTCAACAGCGGATTCCGGTACGGCAACACGGTGACCGACGTACCGAGTTCCAGGGTGCGGGTCTGCGCGGCGAGCCAGGACAGGGTGGTGAACGGGTCGTAGAACGGGGTGGGGTAGATCGCCTGCACGTCGGGGGTGGGTGCAACGTGGTCGGACATCATCACGACGGCGAAACCTGTGTCCTCGGCGAATCGTGCCCAGGCCCGTAGGTTGTCCGGGGTGGCGGCGGGGCCGAAGTTGCGGATGTTGAGACCGAGCTTCACGAGTGTGCCTCCATGGTGGACAGGTACCGGGTGAAGGGTTCGTCCGCGGCGTCGACCGGCAGGTGTATCACCTGTTCCGGGGCCAGGCCGCGCAGGGCCTGCTGCATCGCGGTCAGCAGCGGGCCGTTGTCCGAGGGTGCGGGGTATCCGAGGTCCGGCACGAGTTCCTTCGGTGCGGCGTACACGATCCGGGTGATCCCGGCGCTGGCGGCGACCGCGTGGCAGATCGCGCACGGCTCACAGCTGGACAGCATGACCGCCCCGGTCAGGTGCAGGACGCCCAGTTCCCGGCAGGCGTTGCGGACGGCCGCGACCTCGGCGTGGGCTGTCGGGTCGTGGTCGCGCAGGGCGGTGTTGACACCGGTGGCGACAACCTCGCCGTCGCGTACGACGAGTGCGCCGAACGGGAGCTGGCCGGTGGCGGCGTTGTCGGCGGCCAGGCGTACGGCCTGAGCCAGGAACCGATGCTCGGCACTGTCATCGGCGTTGTATCGATCGATACTCATGATCAGATGCTAGGGGTCGTATCGGCGTCCCGCTGACCCGCCGGGCCGACTCCGGGTCGGTCAGTAGTACGGGCCGGATCTGGGTCAGCGGACACCGGCCCTACCGGAGCATCTTGATCATCCGGGCGTCCCTGATCTGGGTCGGGACCTGCCGTGGGGCCAGCTCGCGGGCGGGGCCTGCCGGACGAGAGCGAGCACCGCCGGCAGCAGCGCCTCGTTCGCGCCGATGGTGGCGCCGGAGTCGGCGGTGTGCGGGCTGCCGTCGGCGTCGGCGAGGCGGGCGCCCGCCTCCCGCGCGATGATCACACCGGCGCTGGTGTCCCACGGCTTGTTGCTCAGCATCACGAAGGCGTCGAGCCGCCCGTGCGCGAGCCAGGCCAGGTCGATCGCGGCGGACCCGAACATCCGTACGCGCTGCGCCTGTTCGGCGAAGGCGGCGGTGATCGCCAGCCGGGGCGCGTTCAGCGCGGCGGCCCCCGCCCCGACCGCGAAGTCGCCGAGCGCGACCAGCGCCTCGGCCAGGTCAGCGGTCTGGCTGGCGTGGATCCGCTCGCCGTCGGCGAAGGCGCCGTGCCCGAGCGCCGCCGAGTAGCGGTTGCCGAGGAACGGCAGGTCGATCACCCCGAGCACGGATTGCTTCCGGGCGATCAGACCGAGCGAGACGGCGCACAGCGGTGACCCGTGTACGAAGTTGACCGTCCCGTCGACCGGGTCGAGTGACCAGGTGAGTTCGTCGCCCACCCCACTGGTCCCCTCCTCCTCGCCGAGGAAGCCGATCTGCGGCGTACGGTCGGCCAGGAAGGCGCGCAGTTTCCGCTCGATGGCGAAGTCCACCTCGGAGGCCATGTCCCGGTCACCCTTGCCGGTCAGGACTCCCGGCCGCAGCGTACGCATCATGTCCCGAGCCAGATCGACGGCCTCATGCGCCACCGCCAGCAAACCCCCGTAGCCCCCCATCCCCGCCCCCCTCCTCACAACCACCATCCCCGCAGGATCAAACCACGCCCACCCACGTTGATCATGAAGTTAACAACCCGCCGAGCGTGGAAATCGGTTGCTAACTTCATGATCAACCGTGGGGATCGAGGGGAGGGGAGGGGGTTAGGGGCAGGGGGTGGTGGTGGAGACGTGGGTTTCGGTTTGGGTGCGGGTTACGACGACGCTGAGGGTGGGGGTGCGGTAGGCGTACAGGTCGGGTTCTTCGGTGATGATGGTGGCGTTGGGGCCGGCGAAGGGGCGCAGGGTGGCGCCGAGCGGGGCGGGAACGGCGGTGCGGGCGGTCGCTCTCGCGGTGTGGGCGGTGCCGCCGGTGGGGCAGGGGACACCGCCGCTGCGTTCGGTCGAGCTGGGAATCGGCACGCCGAGGGCGGCCAGCACCCGGCCGGGCTCGGCGTCGACCGGCAGCCCGATCAGGGGTTCGGCGAAGTCGGCGCCGTCGGGGATGGGGCGACAGCCGCTCTCGGCGGCGAGTTCGACGACGCCGGGGTCGGTGACGTCGCCGTAGATGGCGACGAACTCGCCCGCGTCGGCGCGCAGCGTGTGGGTGCCGACCGTCGGGTTGTGCCGTACGCGCGGGCGGTATTCGGTGGGCAACCGCGCGGCTATCCGGTCGAGCAGGACCGGTGCGTCGGCCTCGGCGGTGCGCAGGATGATGGTGCCGACCAGGTCCGCACCGTCGCGTACCGGGGTGATCCGGCAGCCGCGTTCCACCGTCGGACCGCTGATCTCGACCACCGGTTCGGGTCCCGCGCCGGCCAGTAGTTGGCCGAGGGCGCGGTGCAGCACCGGCATGGCGGCGACGATGTCGCGCTGTTCGCGGACGGTGGGGGTGTCCCGGCGGATCGAGACATAGGCGACCACCAGCAGCAGAACCGCCCAGGCGGCCACCCCGGCGAGCAGCCAGCGCCGCCGTGGTCGGGGGGATCCCGGCCCCGGCTCCGGTGATGCGGCCGGCGGCGGGTACGCCACCGCGTCTGTACTCACGCCCGCCATCGTGACACGTCAGCGCAGGTCAAAGTACGGCCGGGCGGCGGTCAGAGTACGGGCATCAGTCGGTAGCCGACACCGCGTACGGTCTGCACCTGCGGACCGCCCTCGATGGCCCGCAGTTTGCGGCGCAGTCGCTTGATCGCGGAGTGCAGGATCGCGGTGTCGCCGAGGTAGGCGCCGCCCCAGACGGAGTCGAAGAGCCGTTCGTAGGTCCAGACCATCAGCGGCGGTCCGACCAGCCGGGCGAGCAGCTCGCGCTCCAGCCGGGTCAGCGCCAGCGGCTCCCCCTGCCAGGTGACCAGGTGGCCGCCGGGGTCGACGAGGAGTTCGCCGATACTCACCGGCAGCGCTGGTGACAGCGGGGGTGTACCCGTCGGGACGCCCCCCGGTGGGAACAGTGTCGCCCGCAGTTCCGCCAGGTCCGCGACGATGAGTACGCGGCCGAAGTCGTCGAGTCGGCGCAGTACCCTGGCACGAACGGCCGCGTCGGTGGATACGCATACGACGAGCGGTACCTCGGTCTCGGTCAACCGGATCCTCCCTCACGCCTCGGCTCGCATCAGCCAACGCGCTTCGGTTGACGGAGTCAACGGCCTGTGGGCACCCTTCAAATTGGATGGGCGCCCTCCCAGGGACGTCAAGGTGATCGAATTCAGGCTGAATACTGCCCGAATACTGCCAACCCATGGTCTTGATCATGGTCAAAACGTCGACCACTCGCTGGTCAACGCGTACCCAGGGGAACCTCGGCAACGACCGCGCTGGCAACCGGATCAGGTGTCGCGGTCGGTGGCCCGGGCCGATCGGCCGAGCGGGCCGTTTTGTCAGAGACGGCCGCCGTACTCCGGTGGGAGTACGGCGGCCGTCGTCGTTTCCGGGCGCCCGCTCAGCCGCCTCGACCGAAGGCGAGCCGGTAACCGACACCCCGTACGGTCTGCACCTGCGGGCCGCCCTCGACCGCGCGCAGCTTGCGCCGCAGGCGTTTGACCGCCGAGTGCAGGATCGCCGTGTCGCCGAGGTACGCACCACCCCAGACCGAGCCGAAGAGCCGTTCGTAGGTCCAGACCCCGACCGGCGGGGTGGCCAACCGGGCCAGCAACTCCCGCTCCAGCCGGGTCAGGGCCAGCGGTTCGCCGCGCCAGGTGACCAGGTGGCCACCCGGATCGACGCTGAGTTCTCCCAGGTGGACGGGGGCCAGTCCGACTCCCGGCTCGGCGCCCGCACCCGGAAAGAGCATCGCCCGCAGTTCCGACAGGTCCGCGCAGATCACCACCGTGCCGAAGTCGTCGAGCCGGCGGACCACCCGCTCACGTACCGCCACATCGGACGACACGCACACGACGAGCGGAACCTCATTGTTGGACACCCGCAACCTCCCCCTCTGCCGCGTGGGGACAGCCAATCCCCTTTGATCGATGGAGTCAACAACGACACCGGCCGATGCCATGATCTCCTCCTGGCCGCCCAGATCTCGACCAGTTACTGCCCGAATACTGGCCGACAACTTCCATTGATCACTACCGCTACGCGCCAGAGCATGACTCCTAGCCGATGTGGGGGATGCTCTGCGTGTCCAACGAGGCCCCTACGCGTGCTACGCGGTGCCGGACAACCCGGTGCCGCGGCAGGCGTCCCGAACCGATCGGGGCGCCGAAAGTGGGGAGGAACAGATGTCACACCGACCAGAGAGCCGATCAAGACTCTGGCGATCATTCGCCGTCGTCTCGGCTGTCGTCCTCGGTATCACGGCCCAACCAGCGCTCGCCTTCGCGGCGCCCGCAGCTACCGCGACGATCGACCCGCAGGTGCTCAGCGAGCTGGGCACCAAGGGCAACACCAACTTCACGATCTACCTGCGCGAGAAGGCCAACCTCAGCGCCGCGGCCACGGTCGGGGACGCGGACGCTCGGGCCACCAAGGTCTTCGAGACGCTCACCAGCACCGCCGACCGGACCCAGCGCGACCTGAAGGCCACGCTGGACGACCGTAAGGCCAGCTACAAGGCGTTCTGGGTAGCCAACGCCCTCCTGGTCACCGGTGGTGACCGGGCGCTGGTCGACACGATCGCCGCACGTCCCGAGGTCGAGCGGATCGCGCCGACCCGGAGCTACGAGCTGATCAAGCCGACCCCGGCCGACCCGGCGGGTGCGGGCACCAACGCCGTCGAGTGGAACATCGACAACGTCCAGGCCCCCCGGGTCTGGAACGAGCTCGGCGTACGCGGCGAGACCGTGGTGGTCGCCAACATCGACACCGGTGTGGAGTACACCCACGCCGCGGTCGTCGGCAAGTACCGGGGCAACCTCGGCGGCGGCAACTTCGACCACAACTACAACTTCTTCGACCCGGCCAACATCTGTGCCGGGGACACCCCCTGTGACAACAACGGCCACGGTACGCACACCATGGGCACCATGGTCGGCGACGACGGTGGCGCCAACCAGATCGGTGTCGCCCCCGGTGCGAAGTGGATCGCGGCCAAGGGCTGCGAGACCACCGGTTGCTCCGAGGCGTCGCTGCTCGCCGCCGGCCAGTGGGTGGTCGCCCCGACCGACATCACCGGCCAGAACCCCCGCCCCGACCTTCGCCCCGACGTGGTGAACAACTCCTGGGGCGGCGGCCGCGGCGACGAGTGGTACGAGCAGACGGTCGCCGCCTGGCGGGCCGCCGGGATCTTCCCCGGCTTCTCCGCCGGCAACAACGGCACGGCCGGCTGCAACAGCACCGAGAACCCGGGCGACTACCCCAACGCGTACGGGACGGGCTCGTACGACATCAACAACAACATCTCGTCCTTCTCCGGGCGGGGCACCTCCTCGATCGACGGCTCGATCAAGCCGAACATCTCGGCCCCGGGCAGCAACGTCCGGTCCAGCGTTCCGGGCGGCGGATACTCGTCGTTCAGCGGCACCTCGATGGCGTCACCGCACGTCGTCGGCACGGTCGCACTGATCTGGTCGGCCGCACCGGCGCTGCGTAACGACATCGCCGCGACCGAGGCGCTGCTCGACGACACCGCCACCGACGTCTCGGCGCTCACCTGTGGCGGCACGGTCGACGACAACAACGTCTTCGGCGAGGGCCGGCTCAACGCGTACGAGGCGGTCTTCAACGCCCCGCGCGGTGGCGCCGGTGAGGTCAACGGCACGGTGACCGAGGCCGACGGCGGCGAGCCGATCGCCGGCGCGACCGTCAGCGTCGGTTCCCGTACCGCCACCACCGGCACCGACGGCGAGTACACGCTGCGGCTGCCGACCGGCGACGCCACCCTCACCGTGGCGGCGTTCGGCTTCCACACCCAGACCGCCACCGTCGCCGTCCCCGACGGCACTTCGGTGACGAAGGACTTCGCCCTGGTCGGGGCGCAGTCGGTGACGGTCTCCGGCAAGGTCACCGACGGCTCCGGCCACGGCTGGCCGCTCTACGCCAAGATCGAGGTGCCCGGTCGGCCCGGTGGGCCGATCTTCACCGACCCGTTCACCGGCCGCTACTCGTTCACCGTGCCGGGCAACGCCACCTACTCGGTCACCACGACCGCGAAGGCGGCCGGCTACACCGTGGTGACCAAGGAACTCGTCCTCGAAGGCGCGGCGAAGACCCTGGACATCGCCGTACCGGTGGCGGCGGACTGCCTGGCGGCCGGTTACTCGGCCACCCTCGGCGCCCCGCTGCTCTCGGAGACCTTCGACGCCGAGGCCACCCCGGCCGGCTGGTCCACGGTCAACCGGACCGAGGACGGCGGCTGGGAGTTCGACGACCCGGGCAACCGGGGCAACCTGACCGGTGGCGCCGGCAACTTCGCCATCATCGACAGCGACATCCTGGGCACCAGCAACACCCAGGACGCCGACCTGGTCAGCCCGACGCTGAACCTGACCGGGGTGAGCGCGCCGACGCTGAAGTTCAACAGCGACTGGCGGGCGGTCGGGCTCTCCGACACGGCCGACATCGACATCTCCACCAACGGCACCACCTGGACCAACATCTGGCACCAGACCGCCAGCCGGCGCGGCCCCCGCGTCGAGGAGGTCCCGCTGACCGGGCTCGCCGGGGCGGCCACCGCCCAGCTGCGGTTCCGGTTCAACGGCACCTACGCCTGGTGGTGGGAGGTGGACAACGTCTCGATCGTCAACCGGGTCTGCACCCCGCTGCCCGGTGGCATCGTGGCCGGCTTCACCACCGACCAGAACACCGGTGCCGCGCTCAACGGGGTCACCGTCACCAGCGGTGACGCCCCGGCGGACAAGGGCGTCTCGGCGGCCACGTCGGACGACCCGAACATCGGCGACGGCTTCTACTCGTTCTTCTCCAGCCTGACCGGGACCCACCCGTTCACCGCGAGCAAGGCGCCGTACACCTCGGTCACCAAGGGCGTTCCGGTGGTCGCGAACGACGTCCGTAAGGCCGACTTCGCCCTGAAGGCGGGACGGCTGTCGGTCAGCCCGCCGCAGATCGAGTCGCACCAGCCGTACGGCAGCACCCGCACCGCCAAGGTGACCGTCACCAACACCGGCAACGCGCCGGCGCAGGTGGAGGTGCTGGAGCGGGACGGTACGTTCGAGCTGCTGTCCCGGCAGGGTGCGGCCCTGAACGAGTACAGCGTGAAGGGGCTCAGCCCGGCCCAGAACGGTGTCGCGTACGGCCCGGCCGGTAACTCGGCGGCGGCCGCTCCCGCGGTCGACCCCGCCTGGACCCGGGTGGCCAACACCCCGGCGGCCGTCTTCGACAACGCCGCCGCCGTGATCGACGGGAAGATCTACTCCGTCGGTGGCGGTAACGCCAGCGGCAACGAGCGCAAGACCTGGGTGCTGGACCCGGAGACCAACGCCTGGAGCACGCTGCCCGACATGCCGTCCGGCCGTTCCAAGGCGTCCGCGGCGGCCGTCGGTGGCAAGCTCTACGTGATCGGTGGCTGGAGTGCCAGCGGCACCCCGGTCGCCACGGTCGACGTGTTCGACCCGGCGGCGGGCTCCTGGAGCACCCTCGCCGGCGTCACCAACCCGGCGGCGCGTTCGGCGGCCGGTACGGCGGTGCTCGACGGCAAGATCTACCTGGTCGGCGGCTGCGCCGACGGTAGCTGCACCAGCTCGAAGAACACGGTGATCTTCGACCCGGCCGCTGGCACCTTCAGCGTCGGTGCGGACTACCCGTTCGTCATCGGCTGGATGTCCTGCGGCGGCATCGGTAGCAAGGTCTACTGCGGCGGTGGTACGGCCGGCACGGCGACCACTACCGACGCGTTCGAGTACGACCCGGCCGCCAACACCTGGACGGCGCTGCCGGACCTGCCGATCGACCTGTGGGGCTCGCAGTACGCCGCCGCCGGTGGCCTGCTGGTCATCGCCGGTGGGGTCACCGCGAACTCCGCCACCATCACCAACCGGACGGTGGCGTACGACCCCGCCGCCGGTGCCTGGCAGGACCTGCCGAACGCGGCGTTCACCCGCTACCGGGGTGCCGGCGCGTGTGGTGCGTACAAGATCGGTGGTTCGCCGAGTTCGTTCGTCGGCTCGGTGGAGACCGAGTACCTCGGTGGTCTCGAACTCTGTGACCAGGCGGGCGGCGGGGGTGACGTGTCGTGGCTGTCCACGGCGCCGTCCACCTTCACCCTGGCTCCGGGCGCCTCGAAGCAGGTGACGGTCACCCTGACCGCCACGGCGGACGCCGGTGTCCTCCAGCCGGGTACGTACACCGCCGAGCTGGGTATCGGCTCGGACACCCCGTACCCGGTCTCGTCGGTGCCGGTGGAGATGAACGTGTCTCCGCCGAACGGCTGGGGCAAGGTCCAGGGCACCGTACTCGGCGAGAGCTGCTCGGGTACGGACGTGCCGGTCAAGGCGACGATCCGGGCGAACCTGAACGGCAACCCGGCCACCGGTTACACCATCTCCTCCGACGCCGCCGGGGCCTACGGTCTCTGGCTGCCGAAGGGGAAGTACGACGTGATCGTCGCCAAGGACGGCTGGATCCCCGAGGTGCAGCGGATCACCATCTCGGCCGGCTTCGTCTCGACGATCAACTGGGGTCTGGAACCGGTGACGCCCTGCGACACCCGGGTGGGCGGGATCTGATCCCGACCCGTTGACCCGCTACTGATCCACGGTGGCCGTCGGACTCACCCGAGTCCGGCGGCCACCGCCGTTGTCACGGCAGCTGCGGGCGTACGCCGGAAAGCGGATCGCCGCCCGGACCGTTGCGTCCGGGCGGCGATCCGCGATGCTGTCCAGCCGGTCAGAGGACCGTGACGCCGACCTCGTTGATGCCCCGGCCGGCGGTGACCAGGACGTCCCCGTTGCCGTGCCGGGACAGGGCCCGCAGGGTCCAGGTGCCGGGCGCGGCGAAGAACCGGAACTGGCCCTCGGGCGAGGTGACGACCTCGGCGGTGAACTCGCCGGTGGAGTCGAGCAGCCGGACGTACGCACCGGGAACGGCGTCGCCCGAGTCGGCCCGGACCACGCCGGTGATGACGGTTTCCCGGTTCAGGTCCAGCCCGGCCGGCAGCGGGGCCGACTGGTCCGGTGCCGCGCAGCTGGCGGCGGTGGGAGCGGTCATGGCTCAGGCCCTCCCCGGCTCGTCGCCGAGCACGATCGGCACGCCGATGAGCGAGCCGTACTCGGTCCAGGACCCGTCGTAGTTCTTCACGTTCTGGTGGCCGAGCAGCTCCTTGAGCACGAACCAGGTGTGCGAGGAGCGCTCGCCGATCCGGCAGTACGCGATCGTGTCGAGGCTGTCGTCCAGCCCGGCCTCGCCGTAGATCTTGCGCAGGTCGTCGTCGGACTTGAAGGTGCCGTCCTCGTTGGCCGCCTTCGACCACGGCACGCTGACCGCGGTCGGGATGTGACCGGCCCGCTGGGACTGCTCCTGCGGCAGGTGCGCGGGGGCGAGCAGGCGACCGGCGTACTCGTCGGGCGAGCGGACGTCGACCAGGTTCTTGACCCCGATCGCGGCGACCGCCTCGTCGCGGAACGCGCGGATGCTCAGGTCCGGCTCCTGGGCGACGTACTGGGTGGCGGGGCGGGAGACCGCGTCGGAGACCAGCGGACGGGCGTCCAGCTCCCACTTCTTGCGACCGCCGTCGAGCAGCTTCACGTCGCGGTGGCCGTAGAGCTTGAAGTACCAGTACGCGTACGCGGCGAACCAGTTGTTGTTGCCGCCGTAGAGCACGACGATGTCGTCGTTGCCGACACCCCGCTCGGAGAGCAGGGCCTCGAACTGCTCCTTGTTGACCGCGTCCCGGCGTACCGGGTCCTGGAGGTCCTTGCGCCAGTCGAGCTTGATCGCGCCGGCGATGTGGCCGCCGTCGTAGGCCGTGGTGTCCTCGTCAACTTCGACGAAGACCACGCCCGGGGTGTCGAGGTTCTTCTCGGCCCAGTCGGCCGAGACGAGTGCGGTGTCGCGACTCATCGAATCACTCCTAATTAGGATGATGGATTGGTGAGCCAGCGCGAGGTATCGATAGTTTTCGTCGCACCACGCGCGGGACCCAGAACGAGAGGATCACGGGTTCGTGCGACGGCGCCGCTGCCGGGCGTGAGGAAAATCAGAGGGTACGCGAGAGCAGCCCCGCCGTCAGATGACGGGGCGACACAGGCAGGTGGCCACGCGGCACAGGTCGACCGCGCGCCGTTTGGTGAGGAGCGTCCCCATGGGCAGGGAGCTTACCAGCCGGAAATAAACGCGTCACCAGCCGACCACGATCCGGGAAAGTGCCTCGTCGGGGCCTGGTCTAGCTCAGCGGCACGTCCTTCGCGGTGGCCCGTACGGCCAGCCCGCCGGGCAGCGGTGTGACCTCCTGCACCTGGAGGTTGAACGGCAGTTCCGGCAGCGGCAGCCGGATCGCGATCTGGCGGGCGGCCTCCTGCACCGCCAGCCGGGCCAGCGGGATCTCCGGCAGTCCGTCGACGGTCACGTTGCTGAAGCTGAGTGCCACCTCGGCGCCCTCGATCTTGACGTTGGCCGCGCCGTGCACGGTGAACTGCTGCCCCAACAGCTGGAGCGGGGCGTCCACCAGGAGCTTGCCGCCCTCCTCCTTCAACCGGATGCCGGGCTGGTCGATCAGCTTCACCACACTGTCGTACGAGATGGTCGCGGTGCCGTTCACCGTCCCGGCGGTCACCTGACCCTGGCCGGTACGCAGGGTGTTGATCGACGCGGCGATGTTTCGCGCGTCGATGTGCAGCTCGGGCAGGTTCACCGTGGTCTGGACGTCGGGCACCGGAGCCTCGACGTCCCGCAGCACGATCACGATCGACTCGTAGTTGCCGGCGACCACCTGGGTGAGGAACGGCGTGCCGTTGACCGTGACGTCCGGCGGAGCGGTCTTGATCCCCTGACGGGTGGTCTCCTGGCTGATCCGGGTGGCGATCTCGCGCTCGGCGAAGCCGACCGCGTACCGGTCGGCCACCACCAGCGCGGCGATCAACACCAGCAGCAGGATCAACAGCACGATCAGCAGCTTGCGCCCCCGCCGACGCGGCCGGTCGGTCCGGTGCGACCGGGGCAACCGCCGCGGATAACTCTCACCCTGTGCCGGATAACTGTCTGCCACGCCACCCGCCTCCGCCTACCCGGATCGGCGGAGCGACCGATCGGGGAACCGCTATGTACCCGGCCCGCGCGAACCTCAACCGGGGAAGTCACATGATCCCGCATCGGCGAACCGGTGGCCGCCGCCGGTGCTTCAGAGGAAGAAGACCGTCATCGCGTACGCCGCCGGGGCGGCCAGGGCGAAGCCGCCGAGCGGGCCCTGCATGTGCCGGGCCACCCACATGGTCGGCGGCTCGCCGGCCATCAGGCGACCCGCCTCGGAGTAGTTCACACCGAGGTCGGCGAGGACCGCCGCGGTCGCCGCGACCAGGCCGACGATCGCGGCGCTGGTCGGCGTGAAGCCGACCACGTAGCCGCCGATCAGGCTACTGGCCAGGGTGCCGAGCATCGCGCCGAGCACCACCCCGGCCGCCCCTCGGGGCACCTGCGGGGCCAGCCGGGGCCAGGGCAGCACCGCGTCGGTGAGCCGGGCGACGACCAGCGCCACCCCGCTCCCGCCGAGGCAGACGAAGATCGCCTGGGTGCCGATCGGCAACCGGCTGAGCACGATCAGACTCGCGAACGCGACCACGCCGATCACGATCAGCAGGGTGGCGCCGAGCGACTCGGTGACCCGGGCCCGGTCGGTCCGGCGGACCAGTTGACCGAGCACGCCGACCACGAAGCCGGCCACGGCCACGAAGCCGACCGGTCCGAGGGCGGCCACGTCCGGCACTATCGCGGCCACGTCCGCCCCGGCGGCGACGGCCACCGAGACCCCGGCGACCAGCAGCAGCGCGGGCGGTCGCATCGCCATCGTCCAGGCCAGGATGTAGAGCAGCTGGACCCCGAACACCACCAGGGCGAACGGGATCCGGGCGCCCGGACCGGAGGTCTGCGCGCCGAAGACCAGGCCGAGGCCGAGCAGGCCGGCGAAGCCGGCGACGGCCAGCGCGAGCGGACGGCGGATCGGGACCGGCTCGAACTCCTCCTCGTCCTCGTCGTCGGTCTCCGGGTCGAGGCCACTACCGGGTACGGGGTCGTCGGAGCCGCGCTTGCCGCGCAGCCGCCGCCGCCCCGTCTCGGGCTCGGGCTCCTCGTCCACGGCGACCGGCGGCTCGTCGAAGGGCATGCCGGACGGGCCCGGTCCGGGCGGATAACCGCCGCGGGGGGCCGGGCCGGGCGGTGGCCCGGCCGGTCCGGTACGGGGCCCGTCGGCCCAGGAATCGCGACCGGTCTCGGGTGACGTCGAGGGGAACACGCACTGATCGTGCCAGATCGGGCCGCAGACGCACGGATTCTGGTTACGGCCAGGTAAAAACCTCCCCCGTTGAGGTGGAGAACACAACCGAAGGGGCGATCGTCCGGGATCGACCCGCGCTGGATCCGTTAAGCTCGGGCCTTACCCCGCCCCGTCAGCGACGCCGGGACCGACACCATTAACCAGTGAGCAAGCCGGCCAGGAGCCGGAGACCCACTGGCCACCGCGCGGCGATGCGCCGCCGGGACGGAGGTGATGTGTGGAGATCCTGTTGCTGGTCACCGCGCGTGCAGGCGAGCCCTCGGCCGTGCTGCCCGCTCTGGACCTGCTCCCCCACTCGATTCGTACCGCACCACGCGACGTCCGGACCCTCGTGGCCGGGCCCAGCCCGGACGCCGTACTCGTGGACGCCCGCTCCGAGCTGAGCGAGGCTCGGGCGACCTGCCGGATGTTGCACGCCACCGGGCTCGGCGTACCGCTGATCGCGGTGGTCACCGAGGCCGGTCTGATCGCACTGAACGCCGACTGGGGCGTGGACGACGTGATCCTCGCCAGCGCCGGCCCGGCCGAGGTCGAGGCCCGGCTGCGGCTCGCCGTGGGCCGGCTCACCAACGCCATCGCCGGTGCCGGCGGCCAGATCCGCGCCGGTGAGCTGTCGATCGACCCGGACACCTACGCGGCCAAGCTGAAGGGTCGCCCGCTCGACCTCACCTACAAGGAGTTCGAGCTGCTCAAGTTCCTCGCCCAGCACCCCGGCCGGGTCTTCACCCGGGACCAGTTGCTGCGTGAGGTGTGGGGCTACGACTACTTCGGTGGCACCCGCACGGTCGACGTACACGTCCGGCGGCTGCGGGCCAAGCTCGGCTCGGAGTACGAGTCGATGATCGGCACGGTTCGCCAGGTCGGCTACAAGTTCGTCGTACCGCCGTCGTCCTCCCGCTCGCTCCCGGAGTCGGAGCCGGCCGTGGCCGCGGCCCTGTCCGTCTGACCCCCCGCACCGCCCCGCACCACAGCATCCCGAACGCCATCCGGTGACCTCACCGGGTGGCGTTCGGCGTATCGGTGGCCCCATATCGGCCTAATGCCGGAAAGCACCCTTTACTTGGCAAATCGTACGTACCCTAGGTCTTCAGGTGCGGCGTCAAGGGGGGACGGCAGTGGCATCGATACGTGGCCGCCGGGCGTCGGTATACCGGTACGCACAGCACCGACCCGGCACGGCGAACCTGCGCCTGATCCTGGTGCTCACGCTGGCGATCGGCTCGATCCTCGGTGGGGTGTACGTCCTCGGCCGAGCGGCCAGCACCCGCGACCAGGGATCGGATCCACACCGCGTCGCCACCTCGCCCGGCCCGTCCCGGGTGACCACGGACTCACCCACACCCACCCCCACCGCACCATCGCCCACCCCGTCGGCCACCCCGTCGCCAATTCCGTCGGCCGCCCCCGACGGCGAGTCCACGCCCGCCGACGACCGCCCCCGGCTGGCCCTGGAACGCGACGGCCCGTACGGCAGCCGGATCACCACCGGGGCACGGGAGGTGGCGCTCACCTTCGACGACGGGCCGGACCCGGAGTACACCCCGCAGGTGCTGGAACTGCTCGCCCGGTACCGGGTCAAGGCGACGTTCTGCCTGGTCGGTCAGCAGGTCTCGGCACACCCCGAGCTGGTACGGGCGATCGTCGACGCCGGCCACACCCTGTGCAACCACTCCTGGTCACACGACGTCGGACTCGGTGCGCGTACCCGGACCGCGATCCGGACCGACCTGGCCCGTACGAACGCGGCCATCCGGGCGGCGGTGCCGGGCGCCCGGATCGTCTACTTCCGCCAGCCCGGCGGAGCCTGGACCAGCGGTGTGGTGGCAACCGCCTGGGAACTCGGCATGACCTCGCTGCACTGGACCGTCGACCCCAGGGACTGGACCCGGCCCGGCGCCGGCAACATCGCGTCGATAGTCACGGCCGGTGTCGGTGCCGGTGCCATTGTGCTGATGCACGACGCGGGCGGCGACCGGCAGCAGACGATCAGCGCGCTCCGGACCATCCTGCCCAACCTGCTCCGCCGGTTCGAACTGGAGTCCCTGCCGACCGGACTACCCCGGCCCGCCTCGGCCGACACCAACCACACGAACGCGGCGGCGGGCGGGGGCGGCGGGTCGGCCCGCGTACCCGATCCGACCGCGCGCGGCGACGAGCGGCCGACCGCCGAGACGCCACCGACCCGGACCGACGTGCCGAACCCGCCCGTCCAGTGATGTCGCCCTCGACCGGCTGAACCGACCCGGTACGCCTGGTACCGACGGGCTACGGTGGCCGGGTGACCATGACCGCACCCGAGGTGGTCCGGACCGATCGACTCGGCCCGGCGGAGATCAGCGACATCCTGGACCTGGTCCGGGCCGCGGATCGGGCCGACGGCGCGCACCCGATCTCCGAGCAGGTGACGCTCCGGCTCCGGCCCGACGGCGCCGCCGGGGTCGAGCACCTGGTCGTACGCGACCAGGACGGCACACCGGTCGGCTACGCGCAGCTCGACCGCACCGGTGACCCGGCCGTGGCCGAGGCGGAGTTGGTCGTACATCCGGCGCACCGGCGGGCCAGACTGGGCCGGGCCCTGGTCGCCGCGCTGACCACCGCGAGCGTCGGCACCGAGCTGCGGCTGTGGGCCCACGGCGACCACCCGTCGGCCGCCGCGCTCGCTCTCGACCTGGGCTTCGGCCGTGACCGCGAGCTGTGGCAGATGCGCCGGCCGCTCGGCGACGACCTCGCCGAACCGGTGCTGCCGGCCGGTGTGGTCCTGCGGGCGTTCCGTCCGGGCGCCGACGACGAGGCGTGGCTCGGGGTGAACCGGCGGGCCTTCGCCGACCACCCGGAACAGGGCCGGTGGACCGCCACCGACCTCGCCGTACGGATGGCGGAGCCGTGGTTCGACCCGGCCGGCTTCCTACTCGCGGTGCAGGAGTCGACCGGCCGCCTGCTCGGCTTCCACTGGACCAAGGTGCACGGCGATTCGAACCGGGCCGAACCCGGTGGGCCACGACAGGAACCGGTCGGCGAGGTGTACGTGATCGGGGTCGAGCCGGAAGCCCACGGCACGGGCCTGGGCAGGGCACTGACCTCGGCCGGACTGCGTTACCTCGGTGACCGTGGGTTGACCCGGGTAATGCTCTATGTGGACGAATCAAATTCATCTGCGGTGGCGCTCTACCGGCGACTCGGCTTTTCCCGTTGGACGACGCACGTGCAGTACCGACGCGCCGCATAACGGACGTAGCGAACACCAGCCCCTCAGTTCACGGAACGGACAACTCGCCCTCAGCTGCGGTCCATCTGACCGGCCGCACCTGTTCACCCTTCGTTCACTCGTGCCCGGCGAACCGGCTACCTGGCACTTCTAACTTGCCTAGTAGCCAGCGGAATAGCCGGCTCCCGGGGCACAGTTCCCGGCGCTCCGTCCATGTGAAGGGAAACCCCTCAGGTGAAGCTCCAGCGGCACGGCATTCTTGCCTGCCTCGCTCTGACTGCGGCACTTGCACTCAGTGCGTGCGGCTCGGACAACAACGAGCCCGCCGGGCCCTCGGCCTCCGGGTCCGCCGCCGCAGCCGACTGCGCCACCGGCACCATCAACGCCGCGGGTTCGTCCGCGCAGAAGAACGCCGTTGCCGAATGGGTCAAGACCTACCAGCAGCAGTGCACCGGCGTGACCATCAACTACGACCCCTCGGGTTCCGGCGCGGGCATCCAGTCCTTCATCGCCGGCACCGCTGACTTCGCCGGCTCGGACTCGGCGCTCAAGGACACCGAGCAGCCGCAGGCCGACGCCAAGTGCCCGTCCGGCAAGGCGATCCACCTGCCGATGGTCATCGGCCCGGTCGCGATCACCTACAACCTGACCGGTGTTGACGGCCTTCAGCTCAAGCCGGCCACCCTGGCGAAGATCTTCGCTGGCAAGATCACCAAGTGGGACGACGCCGCGATCAAGGCCGACAACCCCAGCGCGACCCTGCCGGCGACCGCCATCCAGGCCGTACACCGCTCGGACGAGTCGGGCACGACCGACAACTTCACCGCGTTCCTGAGCAAGGCCGCCGAGACCGACTGGACCTTCGGCAAGGCCAAGGCGTGGAAGGCACCGGGCGGCACCGGCGCCAAGGGCTCCGACGGCGTCGCCGCCCTGGTCAAGCAGACCGCCGGCACCATCGGCTACGTCGAGCTCTCGTTCGCCGAGAACTCCTCCCTCAGCACCGCCAAGGTCGCCAACGGTTCCGGCGAGTTCGTCGCGCTGACCGCCGAGTCGGCCGCCAAGACCATCGCCAGCGCCGAGGTCACCGGCCAGGGCGACGACCTGAAGATGTCGATCGACTACAACACCAAGGAGGCCGGGGCGTACCCGATCGTCCTGGTGACCTACGAGATCGTCTGCAACAAGGGCCTCGCCGCCGACAAGCTGGCGCTGGTCAAGGGCTTCCTCGGCCACGCGGCCAGCAGCGAGGGTCAGGCCGACCTGGCCGACCTGGGCTACGCCCCGCTGCCGGAGACGGTCCGCACCAAGGTCGAGGCCGCAGTCAAGACCATCGCCTGACCCCGGTAATCCAGCCCCCGGACACCACACGGAGCGAGCGAGCAGATGGGTGAAACCCCTCCCCGCTCGGCCGACGCCGGCACCGGCGGATCGGGCGTGACGACGAGTCACGACCGACCCGCCGGTGCTTCGGCACAAACGGCCGAGAATTCAGCGATACCGTCCCACCGTGCTCCCGACGGGGGCGGACTGGGCGGCGGTGGCGCACTGCCCCGACGCCGGGCATTCGGTGCCGAGCAGCTATTCCGCGTGCTGACCCTGGCCGCGGGCACGATGGTCCTGGTGATCATCGTGGCGATCGCGATCTTCCTGGTCAGCAAGGCGGTGCCGGCCCTACAGGCCAACCACGAGAACTTCTTCACCTACCGGAACTGGGCGCCGAACGAGGGCGAACCCCGCTTCGGTATCGCCGCGCTGGCCTTCGGCACCGTGCTCAGCGCGGTCATCGCACTGCTACTCGCGGTGCCGGTGGCGCTCGGTATCGCGCTCTACCTCTCGCACTACGCTCACCGGCGGATCGCCACCACGCTCGGCTTCCTGATCGACCTGCTCGCTGCCGTACCCAGTGTCGTCTTCGGGCTCTGGGGTCGCGACGTGTTCAGCGGACCGGTCACCGAACTCTCCGTGTGGCTCAACAAATACTTCAGCTGGATCCCGCTCTTCGGCGGGGAGGGACCGTTCGGCCGGGCCATCCTGCTCGGCGCCCTGGTCCTGGCGATCATGGTGCTGCCGATCGTCACCTCGCTCTCCCGCGAGGTCTTCATGCAGACCCCGACCGCCAACGAGGAGGCCGCCCTCGCCCTGGGCGCCACCAAATGGGAGATGATCCGCACCTCGGTGCTGCCGTACGGGCGGCCGGGTGTGGTCGCCGCGGTCATGCTCGGGCTGGGTCGCGCACTCGGCGAGACGATCGCCCTGGCGATGACCCTCGGCGCCACCTTCGCCATCTCGTTCAACCTCATCGAATCCGGCGGCAACTCGATCGCGGCCAACATCGCCAACGGCTTCAGTGAGTCCAACGACATCGGCCGCGGCGCCCTGATCGCCTCCGGTCTGGTGCTGTTCACGATCACCCTCGTGGTCAACATGACCGCCCGAGCGATCCTCAACCGCCGCCGCGAATTCACCGAGGGGGCAGCGTGAGCGCATCGACACTGGTAAGCCCCAGCGGTACCGGGGTGGACCTGCGGGGCCGTCGGCTCCCGAAGTGGGCACCGATCGGCATCGCCGTACTCGCGCTGGTCCTCGCGGCCGTCGTGGTCTACGGCACCGGTATCGGCGGCTGGGTGCTGGCGGTCGTCCTCGGCGCCGTCTTCTACCTGCTCGGCCTCTACCTGGTGGCCCGGAACGTCGAGGGCCAGCGGGCGGCCAACAACCGGACCTGGAGTGCACTGATCCACTCCGCGTTCGTGCTCGCCGTACTCCCGCTCACCTCGGTGGTCTGGACGCTGGTCTCCAAGGGAGTCGCGCGGCTGGACGGCGACTTCTTCGGCAGCTCGATGAACAACATCGGCGCCCGGGACGCGAACGGTGGCGCCTATCACGCGATCATCGGCACGCTGGAGCAGGTCGGCATCGCCACGCTGATCACGGTCCCGCTCGGTGTCGCCGGCGCGATCTACATCGTCGAGTACGGCCGGGGCCGGTTCGCCAACACGATCCGCTTCTTCGTGGACGTGATGACCGGCATCCCGTCCATCGTCGCCGGCCTGTTCGTCCTCTCGTTCTGGGTGCTCATCGTCTCCCCCTGGTTCAGCGCGGACGGCCGACCGGGCTACTCCGGTTTCGCCGCCGCACTGGCGCTGAGCGTGCTGATGCTGCCGACCATCGTCCGGTCGACCGAGGAGATGCTGCGGCTGGTGCCGGCACCCCTGCGGGAGGGCTCGTACGCGCTCGGCATCCCGAAGTGGAAGACGATCATGAAGATCGTGCTGCCGACCGCACTGCCCGGCATCGTCACCGGCGTGATGCTCGCCATCGCCCGCGCCGCCGGCGAAACCGCACCGGTGCTACTGGTCGCGGGTGGCACCGCGGCGATCAACTTCAACCCGTTCGAGAACAACCAGTCGTCGCTGTCCCTGTTCGTCTACGGCCAGGCGACCGAGGCGGGACGGTACTCCCCCGACCGGGCCTGGACCGCCGCGCTGACCCTGGTGGCCCTCGTTCTCGTCCTCACCATCGCGGCGAAGCTGCTCGCTCGCCGCAGCCAGATCTCCCGTTGAACCCCGGAGGAGCAATCACCATGGCAAAGCGCGTCGAGGCGGAGGGCGTCACCGCGTACTACGGGTCGTTCAAGGCGATCGAGAACATCAACCTGACCGTCGAGCCGAAGACCGTGACCGCCCTGATCGGGCCGTCCGGCTGCGGCAAGTCGACCTTCCTGCGCTCGATCAACCGCATGCACGAGGTGCTGCCGGGCGCCCGGGTCGACGGCAAGCTCACCATCGACGGCCAGAACATCTACGACAACGACGTCGACGTGACCGCCGTACGGCGGCTGATCGGCATGGTCTTCCAGCGCCCGAACCCGTTCCCCACCATGTCGATCTTCGACAACGTGGTGGCCGGACTGAAGCTCAACGGCGTACGGCGCAAGTCGGTGCTGGAGGACGCGGCCGAGAAGGCCCTCCGCTCGGCGAACCTCTGGGACGAGGTCAAGGACCGGCTCGGCAAGCCCGGTGCCGGCCTGTCCGGCGGTCAGCAGCAGCGGCTCTGCATCGCCCGGACGATCGCGGTCGAGCCGCAGGTCGTGCTGATGGACGAGCCCTGCTCGGCGCTCGACCCGATCTCCACGCTGGCGATCGAAGATCTGATGTTCAAGCTGAAGGACCGCTACACGATCATCATCGTGACGCACAACATGCAGCAGGCGGCCCGGGTCTCGGACCGTACGGCGTTCTTCTCGATCGAGCGCACCGGCGACCCCGGCCGCCTGATCGAATACGACTACACGCAGAAGATCTTCAGCAACCCGAGCGTGAAGAAGACCGAGGATTACATCACCGGCCGCTTCGGCTGACCGGCGGCACGAGGCGTACCGGTCCCCCGGCGACCCATTGGGTTCGCCGGGGGACCATTTTCCGTCTCTACGGCCCCCAACCGATGAGGCTCAGGCGAGCAGGAACCGGCCGGTACCGTCCGGGGCCAGGTCCAACCGGGGCATCACCGGGGTCGCGGCATCCCGCTCCGCCGAGGCGGCCGGCAGCCCTGCCCGCCCGCCACAGGCGGCGATCTCGGCCAGCGTGACCCTGGTCGGCGGCAGCATCGCGATCTCGCCCGCGTCGGCCCGCGCCAGCGCCTCGGCCGGCCGGATCCACATCGTGTGGTCGGCCTCCCCGGAGACGTCGCGGGTCCGCTGCCCCGCCGGCAGCAGGGCAACGAAGAAGTACGTGTCGAAGCGGCGCGGTTCGAACTCCGGCGTGACCCACCTGGACCAGGGCAGTAGCAGGTCGGCCCGGAGGGTGAGCCGCTGTTCACGGAGCAACTCGGCGAAACCGGCCCGCCGCTCGACCAGCGCCTGCCGGGCCGACTCCCAGTCGGCACCGCTCACGTCACCGACGATGGTGCCCGGTCCGGGTCCGGCGAGCAGCACCCCGGCCTCCTCGAACACCTCCCGCGCGGCGGCACAGAGCACCGCCTGGGCGGCGTCGGGTGCCAGCCCCAGCCGGTCACCCCAGTCCGCCGCGGAGGGACCGGACCAGTCGAGTGCCGCCTTCGAGTCGGACGGGTCGACGCCGCCGCCGGGAAAGGCGTACATGCCGCCGAACGTCATCGAGGCGAGCCGGCGGATGACGTACACCTCGAAGTTGTTGTCACTGTCAGCGGCCGGGACCGGGCGGACCAGCAGGACCGTCGCGGCCATCCTGGGCGGTGCCGGCGGCCCGCCCGCGGCGTAGAACCGGCGGGCGTGCTCGACCAGCGACTCCGGGGCGGCGAACATCGGCGGGGTGGCCGCCGGTCGAGTCGGCGGCCCACCGCTGTCGATAGTCATGTGGCCGAGCCTAGTGGGAGATCTTGACCGGTGGACGGGGCGCACACCGACGGGCCAACGCCGGCCGGTGCCGGGGCCGTCGAGAATTGTTCAGCTCGGCGGGCTTCGTCGAGATCGACGCGATCAGCCGCTCGACCAGCGCCACACCGTGCTCGGGGCCGCCCGTCTCGGAGGTGCCGGTTCGATCGGCTGTACGCGCCACGCTCACGGATCCTCTCGATCTTCGACATCGAACCCGTGCAGGGTAACGAGATCAGCGATGGACCCAGCGGCGATAGGCATCCGGGTCGACGTTGCTGCCGCAGATGACGGTGATGACGTGACGGCCGACGAACCGATCGCGGTCTTCCAGGACGGCGGCGACGCCGAGGGCGGCTGATGGCTCGACAACCAGGCCCGCGTGCTCCAGGAGCATCTGCATACCCGCGATGATCGACGTCTCCCGGACCAGGACGGCGTCGTCGGCCACCGTGAGGAGGTCGTCCAGGACCGCTGGGATGGGGTACCGGCCGGCGACGCCGTCGGCGATGGTGTCGGTCGATTCGGTGGTGACGACGCGGCGGTCGTGCCAGGAGCGAGTCATCGCCGGCGCACCCGTGGGCTGTACGCAGATCACCTCGACTCCGGGCACCAGGGTCTTCAGGACGTAGCCCACGCCGGTAGCCATCGCACCGCCGCCCAGGGCGATCAGAACAGCGTCGAACGCGGATTCTCCGCCCGCCAGTTCAAGGCCGATCGTCGCGGCTCCCTCGCACGTCTCGACGTCCAGACTGTCCTCGACCAGCCGTATGCCCCGCCATCGCGCGATACTCGCGGCCCGCTCGCGGGCCATTTCGAAGTCGCCGTCCACCAATTCCAACTCCGCGCCCAGCGCGCGGATCCGATCGAGCTTGGCAACGGGTGCCCGCCGCGACGCCACTACCGTCACGTCGATGCCACGGCGGCGGCCCGACCAACCGAGCGCCTGGCCGAGGTTGCCGGCGCTGGCGCACACCACGGCGTTCCGGCCCTGCTCGGTCAGCAGGCTCGCCACGAGTTCGGTACCCCGGGCCTTGAAGCTGCGGACCGGGTTCGCCGTTTCCAGTTTGATGCTCACGGTGCAGCCAAGCTGGCTTCCCAGTGCATCGCACCGGTACATCGGCGTGTCCAGAAAGATGGGGTCGATCACGCCGCGGGCCGCGCGGATCCGGTCAAGATCAAGGCGCGTCTTGATCACACCGCGACCATACACCCGATGGTCCCCCCGGGCCGTCGACGTGAAAGACTCGTCAACCGACGCCCTCGGGGGCCCGACCAATACCACGCATTTATCTCGTACATCGTCTTTGGTGTACGTACGCAAAAGACGATGTACGAGTTGAACGCGTTAGTTTCCCGACGCCCCGGTCAGGGCCCTCCCGCTCGCGCCCGGCTCGACGCGGTCCACACCCCCGCCCAGACCGTGCCGGTTACCACCGCCCGATCGGGCACCTCCCACCTCGCCCACCCATGACGCACGAACCACCCCGGCGTCGTCGCCTTCCCCACCGCCGGACACCTGCCGTCCCGCACGGAACCCGCGTAGTTGGCGTCCCGCTCGGTCGCGGGGGATGCTTCGGACTGGTTCTCACGGGCACGTGATTGCCGGACGTGACCGGCGGCCCGTAGTCGAAGGGGTGACATGGTTCAGCAAGCTGGCTCCGGGGGCGTTACCCGCTGGGGCATCCTGGCCACCGGCAACATCGCCGCGCGGTTCGTCGAGGACCTGCGACTCCTGCCGGACGCCGAGGTCGTCGCCGTCGGTTCCCGATCCGCCGACGCCGCCCGGCTCTTCGCCGACCACCACGACATCCCGAGGGCGTACGGCTCCTGGGCAGAGCTCGCCGCCGACGACGAGGTCGACGTGGTGTACGTGGCCACCCCGCACGCCGCCCACTACGACGCCACCATGACCTGCCTGACGGCCGGCCGGGCGGTGCTCTGCGAGAAGCCGTTCACCCTGGACCTGGCGACCAGCACCGCCCTGATCGAGACCGCTCGGGAGCGGGACGTCTTCCTGATGGAAGCCATGTGGATGCGCTGCAACCCGACCGTACTGCGGGTGTTGGACCTGATCGCCGAGGGCGCGATCGGCGCGGTGACCGGGGTGCAGGCCGCGTTCGGGGTGGCCGGGCCGTTCCCGCCCGAGCACCGGATGCGCGCCAAGGCACTCGGCGGCGGTGCCCTGCTCGACCTGGGGGTCTACCCGATCAGCCTGGCCCACCTGGTGCTCGGCCGACCGGACCACATCCGGTCCTGGGCGTCGCTCGGGCCGGAGGGCGTCGACGAGAACACCGGCATCGTCTTCGGTTACGACTCCGGCGCGGTCGCGTCGCTGAGCTGCGGCATCGTCGGCGCGACCCCGCTGACCGCGACGATCACCGGCACCACCGGCCGGATCGAGCTGGCCGAGCCGTTCTTCCGCCCGAGCGCCGCGACCCTGCACCGCACCGACGCCGACCCGGAGCCGCTGCCGGCCGACCTGGTGGGCAACGGCTACCAGTACGAGGCCGCCGAGGTCCAACGCTGCCTGACCACCGGCCTGAAGCAAAGCCCCCTGGTCCCCCACGCCGTAACCCTCGAAGTAATGAACCTCCTCGACACCATCCGCACCCAAATCGGAGTCACCTACCCCTGACCCACCCGCCCCGTCGGGGGCACGGATACAGAGAATGAGTGGTTATCCGCGCGCGGATAACCACTCATTCTCGGTATGAGCGCTTCAGGGACGGGCTAGAAGAGGGGGCGGACGGCGAGGTAGCAGATGGCGGCGATGGCGGCGGCGGCGGGGAAAGTGAGGATCCAGGCCATGACGATGTTGCCGGCTACGCCCCAGCGGACGGCGGAGAGCTTCTTGGTCGCGCCGACGCCCATGATGGCCGAGGTGATGGTGTGGGTCGTGGAGATCGGCAGGCCGAGCCGGGAGGTGGTGAAGAGCACGATGCTGGCCACCGTCTCGGCGGCGAAGCCCTCCGGCGGGCCGAGGTCGATGATCTTCCGACCGAGGGTACGGATGATCCGCCAGCCGCCGGCGTAGGTGCCGAGCGCGAGCACGGTCGCCGAGGTCCAGAACACCCACTCCGGGATGTGCGTCTTGCTGTCCTGGTAGCCACCGGCGAACAGGGCCAGCACCACGATGCCCATGGTCTTGGCCGCGTCCTGCATGCCGTGACCGATGGACATCGCCATCGCGGAGGCGGTCTGGGCCCAGCGGAAGCCCCGGTTCAGCTTGGCCGGGTTGCCCCGCCGGAAGATCCACATCACCGCGAGCATCATCAGCGCGCCGAGCGCGAACCCGACCAGCGGCGAGGCCACCATCGGGATGACCACCTTGATCAGGATGCCGTCCCAGAGCACGGTGCCACCGACCCCGAACAGGGTGGCGCACAGGGTCGCCCCGACCAGCCCACCGAACAGCGCGTGCGAGGACGAGGAGGGGATGCCGAAGTACCAGGTGAGCAGGTTCCAGCAGATGGCGCCGAGCACCCCGGCGAAGACCACCCCGAGGCTGGCCAGCCCGGTGGGCAGTTCGACCAGTCCGTCACCGACGGTCTTGGCCACGTTGCCGCCGAGGTGGGCGCCGATGAAGTTGCCGACGGCCGCCATGGCCAGCGCGACCCGGGGCGTGAGCGCGCGGGTGGAGATGCTGGTGGCGATCGCGTTCGCGGCGTCGTGGAAGCCGTTGGTGTAGTCGAAGAGCATGGCGACGGCGATCACCGCGAGTACGGCGATCAGTTCAGGGGTCACCGGGATCAGGACTCCTTGACCGCGATGGTCTCGACGGTGTTGGCCACGTGCTCGAAGGCGTCGCAGGCCGCCTCCAGCTCGTCGGCGACCTCCTTCATCTTCAGCACGGTCAACGCGTCGTACTCGCCGGAGAAGAGCCGGACCAGCAGCATCCGGTACGCCTGGTCGCCGTCGTTCTCCAGCCGGTTGCACTCGATCCAGTAGTCTTCGAGGTCGCGCATCGAGCGCAGCCGGGGCATCGCCTCGGCGGTCAGCTTCGCCTGCTGGTCGAGTACGTTGACCAGCTCGTGCATCTCCCGCGGCAGTGACGGGAGCTTGGTCAGCCCGTAGAGGTAGAGCAGGTTGCCGACCGCTTCCAGGTGGTCCATCACGTCGTCGAGCAGCGACCCGAGCCGGTAGATGTCCTCCCGGTCGAAGGGCGTGATGAAGGTCGAGTTGATCTTCTTGTAGAGCTCGTGGGTGATCTGGTCGCTGTCGTGCTCGACCTCGGTGAGCCGCTCGCTCACCGACTGCACGTCGACCCCGGGCAGGGCCAGTTCGTTCAGCAGCTCGGTGCCCCGCACCAGGTTCTGCGCGGCCCTGGTGAAGAGCTCGTAGAAGGCGCCCTCGGTGGGGCGGAAGGAAAACTTCACGGCACGGACCTCGTCGCGTCGGCGGTGGGGGTGGCGGGCGTCAACGGACCTGCCTTGGGGAATGCTAGGAAACGACAAAATCGCGCAACCACCGGCCCACCTCTGGCCAGCCGTGATTCACTTTCGGTTTACCTGCTGTTCATCTACCGCCCGTTGAACCCTCCGGCGCCGACGGGCGCAACTCGACCAACCGCCGCCGCTCCCGCGCAAGATCGAACGTCGGTGCCGGATAGCTCAGGTCCAACCCCGCGAAGGTCTCCCGCAGCAGGTTGGCGACCGCCCAGTCGCGATACCACTTCCGGTTCGCCGGCACCACGAACCACGGCGACCGGGCGGTGCCACACCGCGCCAGCGCCTCCGCGTACGCGGCCTGGTAGTCCGACCAGCGGGCCCGGGTGTCCACGTCCCCCGGCTCGTACTTCCAGTGCTTCTCCGGATCGTCGAGCCGGCTCAGCAACCGGTCCAACTGCTCGTCGTAGGAGATGTGCAGGAACACCTTGAGCAGGGTCACCCCGCCGTCGGCCAGTTCCTCCTCGAACTCGTTGATCTCGTCGTACCGGGCCCGCCAGGTGTGCTCGGGGACCAGTGCCTCGACCCTCGGCACCAGGACGTCCTCGTAGTGTGATCGATTGAACACCCCGACGTACCCCGGCGCCGGCAGCGCTCGACGGATCCGCCAGAGGAAATGGTGTCGGCGTTCCTCCTCGGTCGGCCGCCCGAACGACTTGATGTGCAGGCCCAACGGGTTCATCGTGCCGGCCACCCGCCGGATGGTCCCGTCCTTGCCACCGGCGTCCATCGCCTGGAGCACCAGCAGCAGCCGGCGCCCGGACGCCGGGTCGACCTTGGCCGAGGCGAACAACATCTCCTGCTGCCGGCCCAGCTCCGCCCCGATCGCCCGTACCTGCTCCCGCGCCCAGTCCTTCGGATCGGACCCGACCACCCCGGCCGGCGGCAACCCCGGCGTCGTACGCGGATGGATCGCACCCAGGTCAAACCCGGTACCGCCGGTCGGCACCCGCAGCAACTCGCGGATCGACCGCCTCGACCCGCTCATGCCGGCAATCCGGCGCGCTCACTCATCCCCCGATCATCGCCGACCGGGCGCCCCACCGCGACGCGACCACGGGTCACATCTCGGTGGCCCGTCCCGTCGGAGTAGGCGGAGAATTCGTCGCGGAGACCCACCGGGAGCCGGCGGCGGGAGCCGACAGGCGGGTCGGTACCGACGGCCGGCGACACCCACCGGGCGAACGATCCAGGCAGGAGGGCGGGCGTGCGCGACCTCGCGACCGAGTTCGAAGCCGAGCGGGACCACCTGACCGCGGTGGCCTACCGCATGCTCGGCAGCCGGGCCGACGCCGAGGACGCGGTCCAGGAGACCTGGCTGCGCTACGCCCGCGCGCTGGCCGAGCCGGCGGCCCGCGCCGACATCCGCGACCTGCGCGGCTGGCTCACCACCACCACCGGCCGGATCTGCCTCGACCTGCTCCGCTCCGCCCGGGTACGCCGCGAGGCGTACCCCGGGCAGTGGCTACCCGAGCCGGTGGTCGGCCGGCTGCCCGACGGCCCGGCCGGCTCCGGCGCCGCCGGGCACCTCCCGGCGGCCGGCGGGTTCGCCCCCGACCCGGCGCAACGGGTGGCGCAGACCGAGGAGGTCGGCATCGCGCTGCTGGTGGTGCTCGAACGTCTCACCCCCGAACAGCGGGTCGCGTTCGTGCTGCACGACGTCTTCGCGGTGCCGTTCACCCAGATCGCCGGGGTGCTGCACAGCACGCCGACGGCCGCCCGGCAGCTCGCCTCGCGGGGCCGGCGGGCGGTTGCCGAGGGGGGACCACGGCACACCGCCGACCTGGCCGAGCAGCGCAGGGTGCTCGCCGCGTTCCTCGCCGCCGCCGAATCGGGCGACCTGGACCGGCTGGTAGCGGTTCTCGCCCCGGACGTGGTCTTCGTCGGGGACGGCGGCGGCCACCTGCCGACCGCCCGTCACCCGGTCGTCGGGGTGCTCAAGGTGGCCCGGCTCACGCTCGGCCTGCTCCGCCGTACGGTGCTGGACGCAACCGGCCTGCGGTCCCGGCCGGTGCTGGTCAACGACACCCTCGGGTTGCAGTTCGAGGGCGATCACCGCGACCGTGGGCGACTGCGCCTGGTGACCTGGTACACCGTCGCCGACGGGCAGATCACCGGCATCTTCCACCAGGCGAACCCGGCGAAACTGAGCCGGGTGCCGGTGCTCGACCCGGACACGCCGGACCAACCCTGAACCGGGCCACCGGGCCACCGGCCCACCGGGCCACCTCCGCCCGCCGGACCCGGCGCTCAGAGCACCAGCGCCAGCCACTTCCGGTACGCGGTGGCGAACGGCTCGGTCCCGTCGCCGAGCGCGTCGTAGAGCCACTCAGCCGCCGCCTCGGCCTGGACGACCACGTCCTCCGGGTAGCCGAACCGGACCCGGTGCTCGGCGAACTCGTCCTCGTCGCGCAGCTCCACCGCACCCGTCGCCCGGCGCCGGACCACGTCGAGATCGAGATCGATCAGGTGGACCGTGTCCCCCTCCCAGCGAGCCGGGCTGGTGATGTCGCAGTAGACCTCACTGGTCCGTGGCGGCGGGTTGAACATGCCGGTCCACCAGGCCGCATGCGGCACCAGCAGGACGAAGGGGATCTGTTCGACCGAGGGGCGGCCATGGTAGACCGACTCGGTGCCGGCGGTCACCCCCAGCCAGATGCCCAGGTCGTCCTCGGTCAGCCGGCGGGCGGGGTAGTCCCGGTGCGCGGTGCCGTCGTACTTCTGGTAAACGACCCGGACCACATCGCTCGACATGCCCGCACCCTAACCGATGGTGCCCACTCCGCGCCCGTACGAAGGCCCTCGCCAGCGAGGTACGCGTTCGGTGTCGGGACGGCCAGGTACGGTCCTACGGTGACCGCTCCGACCACCACCGACGACACCGCCGACTCCGGGAAGACCGGCTCCGGACAGCCCCCGGCACCGGCCGCCCGCAAGCGGCGGCGCGCCGGTCGGCCGAGCACCGACGAACTGCTCGCCGCCGCGGTCGGCGCGGTGCCCGGCGGCTCGGCCCGGCCGGGTCAGCAGCTCATGGCCTCGGCGATCGAGGAGAGCATCAACACCGGCGAGCACCTGCTGGTGCAGGCCGGCACCGGCACCGGCAAGTCGCTGGCGTACCTGGCCCCGGCGCTGACCGTGGACGGGCCGGTGGTGGTCTCCACCGCCACCCTCGCGTTGCAGGCGCAGCTCGTCGAGCACGACCTGCCCCGGCTCGCCGACGCGGTCGAGCCGGTGCTCGGCCGCCGACCGACCTACGCGGTGCTGAAGGGCCGGCACCACTACCTGTGCCTGGCCCGGCTGGACAACTCCACTGAGGACGAGCCGGAGGACACCCTCTTCGACACGCCCGGACGCGGCGGGGGCACCAAGTGGCTCGGTGAGGCGGGCCGGCTGGGCAAGCAGGTCGAACGGCTGCGCGCCTGGGCGGACAAGACCGAGACCGGTGACCGGGACGAGCTCGATCCGGGCGTCGACGACCAGGCGTGGCGGCTGGTGTCGATGCCGGCCCGCGAGTGCGTCGGGGCCGGGCGGTGCCCGTACGGGCCGGAGTGCTTCGCCGAGGCGTCCCGGGTCCGGGCCCGCGAGGCCGACATAGTGGTGACCAACCACAGCCTGCTCGCCGTCGACCTGCTGGCCGACCGGCACATCGTGCCACCGCACAAGCTGCTGGTGGTGGACGAGGCGCACGAACTGGCCGACCGGGTCTCCTCGGCCTCCCAGGCCGAACTCGTACCGGATCAGGTCGACCGGGCGGCCCGACGGGCCCGGCCGCTGCTGACCCCGGAGGTCGCCGAGTCGCTGATCGCGGCCGGTGACGCGCTCGCGGTCGGGCTGGCCGAGGCGCCGGCCGGGCGGATCACCGCCGGGCTGCCGGGTCCGCTGCGCGAGGCGTGCACCCTGCTCGACGCGGCCACCCGCGCGGCCCTGGACAAGGTCGGCGAGATCAAGGCCGACGACCCCGATCCGGTACGCAAGCAGCAGGCCAAGGCGGTCCTCGACGACCTCTCCAAGACCGCCCAGCGGCTGTTGGAGGAGGCCGACCACGACGTGGCCTGGGTGGAGAAGTCCGACGGTCCGGGGGCCGGGCGCCGGGCCCTGGTCGTCGCGCCGCTCTCGGTCGCCGGGATGCTGGCCAACGAACTGTACGACGAGCGCACCGTCGTGGTGACCTCCGCCACCCTGGCCCTCGGTGGCCGGTTCGACACCGTCGCCCGAGCCCTCGGCCTCGGCCCGGTGACCGTCGACCCGCCGTCGCCGGCAGCCGCCGCACTGGCTGCCTCGACGGCTCCGGCGCGCAGGACCGCCCCGGCGGCCAAGGCCACCCCGGCGGCGAAGCCGGGCGGCAGCGGCGCCCTGATCGAGAGCGAGTCGGGCTCGGGATGGCGGTCGCTCGACGTCGGCTCACCGTTCGACTACGGCCGCCAGGGCATCCTGTACGTCGCCGCGCACCTGCCCCGCCCCGCCGCCTCGGGCCTGCCCGACGCCGCCGGTACGGAACTGCTCGAACTGGTGACCGCGCTCGGTGGCCGTACCCTCGGGTTGTTCTCCTCCCGACGGGCCGCGCAGCAGGCCGCGGAGCTGCTCCGGGCGCGGACCGACCTGCCGATTCTGCTCCAGGGTGAGGAGTCGCTGCCGCTGCTGGTCCGCCGGTTCCGCGAGGACCGGGCGAGTTGCCTGTTCGGCGTGATGTCGCTGTGGCAGGGCGTCGACGTGCCGGGCGACGCCTGCCAGCTCGTGGTGATCGACCGGCTGCCGTTCCCCCGGCCGGACGAGCCGCTGGCGGCGGCTCGGGCGGCGGCGGTCGACGCCTCCGGCGGGTCCGGTTTCGCGGCGGTGAGTGTGCCGATCGCGGCGGTCCGGCTGGCCCAGGGGGTGGGCCGGCTGATCCGGTCGACCGGCGACAAGGGGGTGGTCGCGGTGCTCGACTCGCGGCTGGAGACCGCCCGTGGCTACGGCGCCTTCCTGCGCCGCTCGTTGCCGCCGTTCTGGTACACCACCCGCCCCGAGGTGGCCCGTGGCGCGTTGCAACGCCTCGCCAAGGAGTGAGCGGGAGGCCGCTCAGGGGGCGGTGGAGGCGACCACGACCGCGTCCGGCGGCACCTCGGGCGGGCGCCGGTGGGCCAACCGCCGGACGGCCGTGTTGAGCACCGCGATCAGCGGTACGGCGACCAGCGCGCCGACGATCCCGGCGAGCACCACCCCGGCGGCGATGCCGACGATCACCGCGAGCGGGTGGATCGCGACCGCCCGCCCCATGATCAGCGGTTGCAGGATGTGGCCCTCGATCTGTTGCACCCCGACCACCGCGCCGGCGATGATCAGCGCGGTTACCGGACCGCTGTCGACGAGTGCGACCAGCACCGCGACCACGCCGGAGAGGGTGGCCCCGACGATCGGAATGAACGCGCCGAGGAAGACCAGCGCGGCGAGCGGGAACGCGAACGGCACCTCGAAGATGACCAGGAAGATGCCGATGCCGACCGCGTCGATGAAGGCGACCAGCACGGTCGCGCGTACGTAGGCGACCAGGGTGGCCCAGGAGGCCCGACCGGCGTCGTCGATGCGCCAGCGGGCGTTGACCGGGAGCAGCCGGACCAGGAACCGCCAGATCCGTTCCCCGTCACGCAGGAAGAAGAAGGTGGCGAACAGCACCAGCAGGGCGCCGGTGAGCAGCTCGAACAGGGTGGTGGCGGTGGAGACGGCACCGCTGGTCAGCGCCTGGGTGTTCTCGTCGATCCACTTCTGCGCCTCGTCGATGTACGAGTTGAGCTGGTTGTCCGACAGGTGCAGCGGCCCGGTACGGAGCCAGTTCTGGATCTGCCGGATGCCCTCGGACGCGTTCTTGCTCAGCTCCGGCACCCCGCCGATGAACTCGGTCACCACCCGGGTGAGCGTGCCCACCACCGCCGCCAGGCCGCCGACCAGCACCAGCGCGGTCGCCAGCGAGCGTGGGAAGCGGGCCCGGAGCAACCAGCCGACCGCCGGGGCGAGCAGGGCGGAGAGCAGCAGCGCGATGACCAACGGAATGATCACGATCCGGATCGTGCCGATGATCCTGATCAGGGCGTAGGTGACCAGGCCGATCGCCAGCAGCCGCCACGACCAGGCCCCGGCGATCCGCAGCGCCCTCGGCACGTCCGCGTCGTCCCGACTGGAGGTGGAGGAGTGCACCCCGGCCGTCTGGTCGCCGCCGATCGGCGTCCGGGGCGGCGGCACGAACGACGACTGCTGCTCCGGCGCCGGCGGTTCGTCGGCCACGGTCACCTGCGCACCGGCAGCCGGACGCGCGGCCCGGACCGAGGCTCGGCCGGACTCGTACGCGCGGCGGGCCCTCGCCCGCAGCTGCTCGAAGCGGCTCAAGCGCACCTCCTGGCTGGAGAACCGGCCCGATCAGGCTGGCTGGGAAACCGGCTCACCTACGGTAACCGGCAGGAACCTACCGGAACCTTCCGGCCGAGCCCTGATTTCTCCCCCAGTTTGCCCTCACGAGCAGCGCGGCAACCCTCCCGCCGGGCGTGACCTCGACCTCCACCGCCGCCGCTGCGGCCGCACGGTAGCGTTCCGGGCGTGACCGTCGACCCAGACCTCGACAACGGCCTACCGATCCGCCTGCTGCACGACCGCGTCCTGGTCCGCCTGGAGGGAAGCGAAGGTGAACGGCGCTCGACCGCCGGCATCGTCATCCCGGCGACCGCCTCGATGGGACGCCGGCTCGCCTGGGCGACCACGGTGGGTGTCGGGCCCAACGTACGCTCGATCGTCTCCGGCGACCGGGTCCTGTTCGACCCCGACGACCGCTCCGAGGTCGAACTGCACGGCCGGGAGTACGTCCTGCTCCGCGAACGCGACGTCCACGCGGTCGCCGCCGAGCGGGTAAACAACGACTCGACCGGCCTCTACCTGTGACCCACCGGCACCCCTGACCCTTGGCCCCTGGCCGGGGGCGCTACCGGTAGCCGCCGGGCGAGGGACCGTAGCCGGGCGGGGGCGGACCGTACGGGCCGTAGCCGGTGGGCGTGGGCGGTGGTGGTGGCGTGAGCACCACCGGGATCGGCACCACCGGCTCGGCCGGCGCCTCGACGGTGCGGGCCACCCCGTCCGGGAAACTCAGGTGGTAACGGGCCCCGTCCCAGACGCCGACCGGCGCCTGCGGGTCCCGACCCACGAAGACCCACCGGTACGCCGAGATCGCGTCGAGCAACTGCCGCTCCTCGTACGCGGTGCGGGCCCGGTCGGCCGGCTTGGTGTCCAGCCCGCGCAGCATCCCGTCGCGTAGCAGCGCCAGCCGGGTGGCCGAGAACTGGAAACCACGCATCGCCTTGAGACCGGGATCACCGGCCACCCGGCGAGCCCACCGCCGGGCCGAGTGCCGCCGGCCGAGGCTGCCCAGCGCGGCCACCTCCGGCGGGCTCAGCCAGCCGGCGCGTACGTAGTCGGGCAGCCGCCGCTCGGTCAGCCGGCCCTCCCAGCCACGCAGCCAGACGGCCAACCCGACCATGCCGAAGAAGATCGGCACCATCACCCCGATGTACCCGTAGAGCACTATCAGGTTCTGCCCGAGCGCCGCCGCCAGCGACGGCATCAGATTCCACGTGCCGTGCAGCATCATCGCCGCCAGCAGTCCGGCCAGCGGGGCGAAGATCCGGATCCGCCGGTCGGCCGAGCGGGCCGCGATGCCGAGCCCGATCCCGGTCATCGCGGTGAACAGCGGGTGGGCGAAGCCGGTCAGCAGGATCCGGACGATGAAGATGGCGAAGACGTTCTGCACCCCGGTCGCCGGGCCGTACTCGCTGGCACCGGCGGCGTAGCCGTAGCCACCGAGGTAGAGGATGTTCTCCACCATCGCGAAGCCGACCGCGGAAAGTCCGCAGTAGACGATGCCGTCGGTGATGCCGGACCACTCCCGGCGCCGGAACAGCAGCAGCAGGAGCGGCCCGAGCGCCTTGGTCAGTTCCTCGATGAACGGCGCCCCGAGCACCGCCACCAGCGAATCCGGCAGACCCCAGCCCGCGAACAGCTCGGCGGTCTCCCGGTTCACGTTCAACGAGGCCGCGGTGGCGACGAAGGCGCCCCAGGCGAAGCAGAAGATCAGGTACGCCATCGGCTCCGGCTCGTACCGGTCGAGCCAGAGGAAGCAGGCGACCAGCACCGGCACCGGCAGGATCGCCGCCACCAACCCGATGATCAGCGCCTGCGCGCCGAGGTCGTCGCCGAGCGTGATCGCCATGTAGACCGCGCAGCCGGCGATCAGCAGGATCACCCCGGCCAGCACCAGACCGCGCCGCCAGGTCAGCCCCCGACCGGCGAACTTGGCCACCCGGGGCGGGACGGCGCTGATCGGCGGGGTCGGCACGGCAGGCGGGGTCGGCTGCGGCGGGTAGGGATCTCCGCCGGGCGGGGTGTCGGCCATGTCGTCAGCGTAGTCACCCTCGACCCGCTGGTCGGACCGCAAGCCGCCCGGTTATGCTGCCAGGCAGGTCACGAGTGCCAGCGACCAACGCGCACCAACCGCGACCGACCACCGGCAACCGCCGGACGGTCGACCGGACGGTGTGCGAAGCCCCAGCTTGCTGGCCGGCAACCCTCGTCGAGTTCGCGGTGGGGTGCCCTGGGTGATGACCGGGCCCAGCCCGATCCGGGTGCTGGGCAAGCGCGGGCCCCATCCCCTCAGCAACCGGGGTCCCTGGATTGCCGGAGGTCGTACCCATGCGTTCCAGCCTCGTACCCGTGTCCTCGCCGGCCGGCCCACGTGCCGTGCCGCGCCCGACGGCCCCGACCGGGTCCGCCGCCGCGTCGCCGGAGTCGGCCGGGCCGCTCGACGTGCTCGGCGTGCCCGACCTGGTCAACCTCGACTACGCGGCCACCGCACCGTGCGCCCGGGTGGCGGCCGACGCGGTGGCCGAGCTACTGCCCTGGTACGGCAGCGTGCACCGGGGCGCCGGAGCGCTGTCGCAGCGCAGCACGCTCGCCTACGAACGGGCCCGGCAGACGGTGGGCGACTTCCTCGGCACCCGAGCGGACGACGAAGTGATCTTCACCCGGAACACCACGGACGCGCTCAACCTGCTGGCCCGCGCCGTCCCGGCCGGCACCACGGTGGTCACCTTCGGTGGCGAACACCACGCCAACCTGCTGCCGTGGCCCAACACGGTACGGCTGCCGGTGCCCGACTCGCCCGCCGCGGCCATCCGGGCCCTGAGCGAGGCGCTGCGCGAACTGCGCCGCGACACCGATCGGGCAGCCCCGATCCTGGTGACCGTCACCGGGGCGAGCAACGTCACCGGCGAGCGGTGGCCGGTGACCGAGCTGGCCGCCGTCGCCCACCGCTACGGCGCCCGGATCGCGGTCGACGCGGCCCAGCTCGCACCGCACGCGCCGGTGGACATCAGCGAATCGGAGATCGACTACGTGGCGGTCTCCGGGCACAAGCTCTACGCCCCGTTCGGCACCGGGGTACTGGCCGGACGGGCGGACTGGCTGGACGCGGCACCGCCGTACCTGTTCGGCGGCGGCGCGACCCTCGGCGTCGGCACCGCCACCAACGACGTGCGCTGGGCGGACGGACCCGGACGGCACGAGGCCGGCACCCCGAACCTGCTCGGCGCGGTCGCCCTCGCCGCTGTCTGTACCGCGCTCTCCGAGGCGGACCGCACCGAACTGCACACCCGCGAGCAGGAACTGCTGGCCCGGTTGCGGACCGGCCTGAACGCCCTGCCGGGCATCGTCGAACTGCGTACGTTCCACGCCGACGCGCCACGGGTGGGCATCGTCTCGTTCGTGGTCGCCGGTCGGGACTCCGCCGAGGTCGCCGCCGACCTGGCCCGGGGTCACGGGATCGGGCTCCGCGACGGCCTGTTCTGCGCCCACCCGCTGGCCCGGCGGCTGCTCGCCGAGGCCGCCGCGCGCAGCGGTCGATCCGACCTGCCGCCGACCGCGCTGCGGGCCAGCATCGGCCTCGGCAGCACCGCCGCCCACGTCGACCGGCTGCTCGACGCCCTGGCCGACCTGCGCTGACACCGTCGCCCGCCCGCCCCGCCCGCCGCGCCGAGCCGCTCCGGCGATCGCACCGACCCGACCGGGCCCGCCGGCTTGTCCAGTTCGACCGGCGGGCGGTCAGTGGGCGGATGGGCGGGCGGCGCGGGTCGGGCTGGTCTGGGTGCTCACCGCCTGCCGGACCAGGCGGTTCGCCTCGATCCGCTCGACCCCGGTGGCCCGGAGTACGTCACTGGCTGCGGTCCGGATCTGGGCCACCACCACACTGCCGGAGAAGCCGACCCCCTCCGTGTACGCCCGTCCGGCGGCGGTGACCGAGCGCAGCACCCGCTCCCGCGCGGCCTCCGGGTCCAGCCCGGCACCGAGCTCCTGGTGCAGCAGCCGGACCGCGTCGGCCAACTGCCGCACCGCCGACGCCATCGCGGCCGGGATCGGCTCGTCGTCCTCCAGCGCGGTCACCGCCCGTCGAACCAGCACCCCGCTGTTGTGTACGGCGTGGTTGATGTACTCGGCGCTCTCCGCGTACCGGGTCAGTGCCCGGCGCCGGTTCCACCGGGCGGGGGCGAGGGTGGCGGTCTCCCTGCCGCCCTCCAGCGCCTCCTGGAGGCCGTCCATGTATTCCTCCACCCGGCGCAGCCGCTCCAGCGCCGCCGCGGCCCGGCCGGCGTCGTGTTCGGCCAGTGCGTCGGCGGTCACGGTCAGTTGCTCGGCCAGCGTCTCCAGCGCCGGCCGGGCCGCCCGGTCCACTATCCGCAGCGGGTTCAGTGGCAGCAGCAGCGCCACCACGAACAGCCCGACCCCGCCGCCGACCAGCGCGTCGATGACCCGGGGGAACTCCGGGTTGCTCATCTTCGGGGCCAGCGCGACCAGCAGTACGGCGGTTGCCGCCGCCTGGGTCACCACGGCGACACTTCCGCCGAGGAAGATGGTGACGATGATGGACAGGGTGACGATCAGTCCGAGCTGCCACGGCCCGCTGCCAACCAGGACGATCAACAGGTCGCCGATCCCGATTCCGACCGCGACCCCCAGGATCAGCTCGACCGTCCGGCGCAGCCGCTGGCCGAGCGAGGCGGCGAGCGTGCCGACCGCCGAGATCGGGGCGAAGACGGGGTCGGGATTGCCGAGAATGTCGTGCGAGATGAACCAGGACAGCAGCGCCGCCACCCCCGCCTGGAGGGCGAGTACGAAGTTCGCCCGGACCGCGTGCATCCGATCCTGGACCGTGGTCTTGGAGCGCTCGCTCAGCTCGCTCACCACGTGGTTGACCCGCTCGCTGTCAAGATCTGCGGCTGAGCGGACCTTGTTCCGGGCGGACTCCATGGCCGGGACTACCCACCATCGCCCCGGTCAACCCCATCGGACCCCGGTGGCGGCGATCGGGCCGACTCGGTGACCGGGCTGAGCGGGCCGGGCGCACTGATCGGGCGGTGGCGCACCGCCGCCCGGAACGCGGGTGCCACGGCCGCCGAACCTGCCCTGGACGAGGCCGGGCAGGACCTGCTCCGGCGGTGGCGGGAGCCGCACCGGCACTACCACACGGTCGAACACCTGGTTGCCGTACTGGACGTGGTGGATGCCGAGGCGGGGTGGACCGGTGACACCGACCCGGTCCGGCTCGCGGCGTGGTGTCACGACGCGATCTACGACCCCCGCTCGCCGGGCGACACCAACGAGCGGGCCAGCGCCGCCCTCGCCACCGAACTGCTCACCGGGCTCGGCCTGCCGGCTGCGGCGGTAGCCGAGGTCGAACGTCTGGTGCTGCTCACCGCCGGACACCGGGTCGAGCCGACCGACCGGGCCGGGGCGCTGCTCTGCGACGCCGACCTGGCCATCCTCGCCGCCCCCGCCGCCGCGTACGACGAGTACGCCGCCGCGATCCGCCGCGAGTACGCCCACGTACCGGCGGAGGACTTCCGTGCCGGCCGGGCGGCGGTGCTCCGGGACCTGCTCGACCTGCCCACCCGCTACCGCCTGCCCACCCTGGCCGCCCGCTGGGAACAACCCGCCCGCACCAACCTCACTCGCGAACTAACCCACCTAACCACCCCCCACACCCCACCCCGAACGGCTCGCCCCTGATGTAGAGAAAGAGTGCCTATCCCGGACCGGATAACCACTCTTTCTCTACATGAGTGGCCCGACCCGGGCGGGGCGAGGGCGGGGTTGGTTAGGAGGGTGGGGAGAGGTGTTTGGGGCGACGGAGGTTGGCGGCGCGCAGGAGGCGGGCGATCTCGCGGCCGGGAACGACCCGGGCGCCGAGCCAGACCGCCATCGCGAACCGGTTGTCCGGCAGGTCGTAGTGATCCCGGTCGAACGCCCGACGAGGTGCGCCGACCATCTCCGCGAAGACGTGCAACTCCGCGTAGGACACGTCACTGACCAGATGTGACCAGAGTCGGCCACGGGCGGGCCAGGCGGGCGGGTCGACGTACACCATGGCCGTCACGGTAGTCCGGCGGCTAGCCTGCCACCCATGGCCGGTTCCCCCCTGCTCGACGACCTGCGCGCCGCCCTCGGTACGGCCGCCGTACTGACCGACCCGGACCTGCTCGCCGGCTACCGGCACGACGAGGCGGACCTGTGCGCGTCGGGCATGCCCGCGGTGGTGGTCCGCCCCACCGACACCGCCGAGGTGGTCGCCGTGGTGCGGGTGGCGGCGGCGCACGGCGTACCGGTGATCCCGCAGGGGGCGCGGACCGGGCTGGCCGGCGGGGCGAACGCGGTCGACGGGGCGGTGGTGCTCAGTCTCACCGCGATGGACCGGATCCTGGAGATCGACCCGGTGAACCGAATCGCCGTGCTACAGCCCGGCGTGGTCAACGCCGCCCTGGCCGGCGAGGTCGCGAAGTACGGGCTGCGCTACCCGCCCGATCCGGGCTCCTGGGAGTCGTCCACCATCGGCGGCAACGTGGCCACCAACGCGGGCGGCATGTGCTGCGTCAAGTACGGCGTGACCGGCGAGTACGTGCTCGGCCTGGAGGTGGTGCTCGCCTCCGGTGAGGTGCTGCGCACCGGTCGACGTACGGCCAAGGGGGTGGCCGGGTATGACCTGACCAGGCTCTTCGTCGGTTCGGAGGGCACCCTCGGGGTGATCACCGAGATCACCGTGTCGCTGCGGCCCGCCCCGGAGGAGTCGCTGACCCTGGTCGCGGTGTTCGGGTCGATCGCCACCGCCGGGGCGGCGGTCGCCGAGATCTCCGCCCGGGGGCTCTCGCCGAGCCTGCTGGAGTTGCTGGACCAGACCCACCTGCGGGCGATCGAGGCGTACCGGCCGATGGGTCTGCGTACGGATGCCCGCGCGCTGCTGCTCGCGGCGGTCGACACCGGCTCGCGGGCCCCGGCCGACCTGGCCCGGCTGGCCGAGGTCTGCACCTTCGCCGGCGCGGACGAGGTGTTCGCCGCAAGCGACGCGGTGGAGGCCGCCGCACTGCTCCAGGCCCGGCGCCTGGCCCACCCGGCGATGGAGCGGTACGCGGCCGAGGCGTTCCCGGCCGGCAACGGCGGACTGTTTCTCGACGACGTGGCGGTGCCGCGCAGCGAACTGGCCGCCCTGCTCGACGGGGTCGAGCGGATCTCGGCCGAGCAGGGTGTGCTGATCGGTGTGGTCGGGCACGCCGGCGACGGCAACATGCACCCGCTGATCGTGGTCGACCGGGCCGACCCGGCCAGCGTCGCGCGCAGCCAGCGGGCGTTCGACGCGATCATGGAACTGGCGCTGTCGCTCGGCGGCACCTGCACCGGCGAGCACGGGGTGGGTCTGCTGAAGCGGGACTGGTTGGCTCGTGAGATCGGCCCGGTCGGCATCCGGGTCCATCAGGCGGTCAAGGCCGCGCTCGACCCGGCCGGCCTGTTCAACCCCGGCAAGGTCATCTAGCCGGTTAGCGCCGACGTTGTTCGGCCGCGAGTTGGGCGCGGGCCGACATCAGGGCGAAGCCGAGCAGGTTCAGGCCGGGCCACCGGTCCGGGTCCGCCGCCAGCGGGTCCGTGCCGGCCAGGCCGATTCCCCAGATCGGGTCGACCGGGCTGGCCTCGACCAGCACCCGGCCACCGGTGCCGACGAGGTAGTCCCGCAGGTCCGGGTGCTGGCCGAACTTGGCAACACTGCCGGCCACCACCAGGTCGAAGCGGTGCGCCGCCCAGACTGCCTGGTCGAACCCACGGACCCGGCGGCCCAGCGCCTTTGCCGCGCCGGGGCTACCCGCCGCCAGCACCCGTTCGGCGACCGACTCGTCGCCGAACAGCCGCGCCTTGGCCGTCATCATGTAGTGCTCGGCGGTGGCGTACCGGATTCCGTCGACCTCGAACGGCGACGGCCACCACTGGCTCAGGCACCCCGCACCCACGCTGCCGTCGCGCTGCGGCCGATGACCCCAGAAGAACAAATACCGCAGCCGTACGCCGCGCCGCGTCGCCAGGCGCAGTGCGTCGAGATCAAGGGGCGGCGAGTCGGTTTCGGACACGCCGACAGGTTGTCAGAGACGCCCCCGACCACACCAACCGATTCCGGTCCCGCCGGGTTGGGGCTCAGAGCGGAGTGACGCCCTCCAGCAGGCGGACGATAGCGGTCGCGGTCTCCGGTACACCGGTGGGGCAGACCTGCCAGACCACCGTCGTCTGGCCGGTGTTGAGTGCGTACGACGCGGCGTCGCGGCAGCGGGGCCGGTCCCGATCCCGGGCCTCGGCGGCCAGCTTCGGGTCGGCGAGCAGCGCCTGCAACCGTTCGCGCTGGGCCTGCTTCAACGTGCCGTTGTCGTCCCGCGAGCCGGCCAGGTAACTCCACCGCCCGTCGCCCTCCACCGACAGCGTCCGCGCCCCCTGACCCGAGCCGGTCCGGACGACCGAGACGCGGGCGGTGCCGATGGTCGGCGGTTTCGAACTGCGGCTCGTACTCGGCCGGGGAGTCGCGCTGGCCTTCGGGGTTGGTGCGGCGGCGGTGGGCGAGGGCTCGACCGGGGTCGGCGCGGGGCTGGGGACGGCTTCGCCGCCGGTGGGCGAGGAGCCGGCCTCCCAGACCGGCGGGTCCTGATCGGCCTCACCGCAGGCTGCCAACGGCACGAGCAGCAGGCTAACCGCGATGACGGGTACGGCACGTTGCCACAGCCGGGCGCTCATTCGACACACCGTACGGGCAGACCGGCTCCACCGCAGCCCAGCACCGGCGCGCCGGACCGGTTGTGCGTCGGACCCGTCGTGCGTCGGTGCCCGGTCAGCTCGACGCCTCCACCCCGGCGACGTCGACGCCCCGGTCGGCGGCGAACCCGCGTACGTCCGGTGCGCCGAGCCGGGCCGCGTCCGCAGTGGCGTCGTCGGGCATCCGCTGTGACTGCCGTTCCGCCTCCACCCGCGCCAGGTAGTGCTCCACCTCGCGGGCCCGGATCGGCGCGTCCCAGCCGAGCACCCGGCCCATGATCTCGGCCGCGTGTTCGGCCGACTCGGTGCCCCGGTGCGCGGTCTCGAACGAGATCCGGGTCCGCCGGGTCAGTACGTCGTCCAGGTGCAGCGCCCCCTCGGCGCTGGCCGCGTACGCGACCTCGGCGGCAAGATATTCCGGCGCACCGGCGAGCGGCGCGGCGAGCAGTGGATCCGCCGAGATCAGGGCGAGCAGGTCGACGGTGAGGGTGCCGTACCGCTCCAACAGGTGCTCGACCACCCCGACCTGCACCTCGTGCCGGCGGGCCAGGTCGGCCCGGTCCCGCCACATGGCCGGGAAGCCGTCCGCGCCGAGCAACGGCAGGTCGGCCGTACGCGACGGGCGGACCAGGCCGAGTCGACGGGCCGCCCGGTCGACGACGTCACTGGCCATCACCCGGTACGTGGTGTACTTGCCGCCGGCCACCAGCAGCAGCCCGAGCATCGGCTCGACCACCGCGTGTTCGCGGGAGAGCTTGGAGGTGGAGTCCGCCTCGCCGGAGAGCAGCGGGCGCAGCCCGGCGTACACCCCTTCGATGTCCGAGGTGGTCAGCGGCCGGTCGAGTACGGTGTTGACCTGTTCGAGCAGGTAGTCGATGTCGCTGGCCGAGGCCGCCGGATGGGCCCGGTCGAGCCGCCAGTCGGTGTCGGTGGTGCCGATGATCCAGTGGCCGCCCCAGGGCAGCACGAACAGCACCGAGGTGGCGGTCCGCAGGATCAGCCCGGCCTCGCCGGTGATCGCCGAGCGGGGCACGACCAGGTGGACGCCCTTCGAGGAACGCACCCGCAGTCCGGGCCGGGCGCCGATGTCGCCGAGCATCCGCGACATGTCGTCGCTCCACACCCCGGTCGCGGCGATGACCGTACGGGCGTACACCTCGAACTCGGCGTCCGGTGAGCCGGGCCGCGCCTCCATGTCGCGTACCCGTACCCCGGTCACCTCGCGGGCCTGGCGGATCAGGCCGACGGCGCGGGTGCTGGTCACCACGGCCGCGCCCAGGCTGGCGGCGGTCCGGGCCAGGGTGACCACCAGCCGGGCGTCGTCGACCTGGCCGTCGTAATAGCGGATCGCCCCGGCGACCGCGTCCGCGCGCAGGCTCGGGAAGAGCCGGCGGGCTCCCTCCCGGCTCAGGTGCCGGTGCAGCGGCATCCCCCGACCGCCGCCGAACAGGCCGGCGAACGCGTCGTACGCGGCCACCCCCGCACCGTAGTAGGAGCGCCGCCAGGCGCGGGCCGGCAGTGCCGACGGGCCGGCGCCCGAGGGCAGCGGGACCAGGATCGGCACCGGCCGGACCAGGTGCGGCGCGAGTCGGGTGGCGAGCAGACCACGTTCGGTGAGCGCCTCGTGCACCAGCCCGAACTCCAGTTGTTCCAGGTAGCGCAGCCCGCCGTGGATCAGCTTGCTGGACCGGCTGGACGTACCGGCGGCGTAGTCCCGCGCCTCGACCAGGGCGACCCGGAGTCCGCGCGACGCGGCGTCGAGGGCGGCGCCCGCGCCGGTCACCCCACCACCGATCACGAGTACGTCGAACCGCTCGCCGCGCAGGCGACGCAGGTCCGCCGCGCGGCGGATCGGTGAGAGCTGGCCGGCGGTGTACCGGGAGATATTCGGATCGCGCACCTGTCCACGTTAACCGCCTCCGGTGAACGGTTCGCGCTTCCGGTCCGTCGTACTGTTTCGGACATGCAGGTCGGACCCCCGCAACCCGCCGACGAACCGGTTTCCCCCTCGGCCGCGTCACCGCCGGCCGGTGCGTCCCCGAGCGGGTCGGGCCCGCCACCGTCATCGTTGCCCCCGCCGTCGCCCGCCTGGCCGCCGGTGCAACCGCCATGGCGGCCGGGGCAGGCACCTGGACAACCGCCGTGGGCGCCGGGGCAGGCATCCTGGCCGCCGGGACAACCGCCGTGGGGGCCGGGTCCGGTGGCGGGCCGGTCGGGCGGGGGGCCGTGGCCGGTGGTGGCGGCGGTGCTGGTCGGTTGCTGGGCGGTCGCGGTGACGGTCGGCGCCCAGGCCGTCGGCTGGTTGGTGGAACAGGTGCTGCTGGTCGGCGGACTGACCCAGCCGGCGTGGGTGTGGCCGGTCACCGGCCTGGTCAACGCGGTGCTGGTCGGCGTACCGGCGGTGCTGCTCGGCGTACTGCCCCGGTCGGTTCCGGTTCGGGCCGCCGGCCGGGTCTGGCTGGTCGGCGCGCTCGCCCTCGGCGCCTTCGGCCTGCTCCGGACCATTCCGCCCGCGCAGAACGAGGGCTACCTGGCCGCACTCGCCCTGACCGCCACCCTGGCCGCGCTCCTCGTACGTCGGCACGCCGGCCGATCCCGTGGCCCGGTGCCCGGTGCCCTGCCGCCCCCCGGGGCCGCCACGCTGCCACCGCTCGCGCCCGGTGCGCTGCCGCTCCCCGCGCCCGGCGTTGCACCGCCGCCCGCTGCGCTGCCGGTCCCCGCGCCCGGGGTTGCAACCTCACCCGCGCCCGGATCGGGGTCGGCCGGGATCGGGCTGGCGGTTGCCGCCGGGCTGGCACTGTTGCTGCCCTGGGTCTGGCTGGGCGCGCTCGGCGGTCTGCTCGAAACCGCGCTGGCGCTGGTTGCCGCAGCGGCCCTCGGCTGGTTTGTCAGCAGCCTGCTCGACCGGAGCTTCTGGACCGGGTACGAGCACCGGTCCGACGGCAGTCCCGCCGGCCCGGCCCGATCGGTGCTGCTCGCCGGCCTGGTGACCGGCGTCGCGTTGGCGCTCGTCGCGGGCGGCACCGGAGCCGCCGGTACGCAGCTCGCCGTGCTGCTCGTCCTGCCGGCAGCCGGCTTCATCATCGCCGCCCTCCGCCGAGTCGGGCGTCGAGCCGGCACCGGAACAGCCGGCGACAGGACGACCGGCACCGGAACGGCCGGCACCGGAACGGCTGGCGACGGCGGATCGGCACCCGCCGCCTGGCTGGTCGGGGTGGCCGTACTCGGTCCGCTGGCCTTCGTGGACCCGGAGGAGATCTCGGTCCTGCTGGCCACCGGCCGGGACGTACCGTTCTGGGCGGCGGTCGCCGCCGGTGGTTCCCTCGCCCTGGCGCTGCTGCTCGGCATCGCGTACGGCGTCGCCTTCGGCCGCACCGGGTCCCGAGTTCCGGGTCGCCGGGCGGGCGCGGTGCCGGCGGTGGTGCTGCTGCTGGTTACCGGTGGCGTCTACCTCGGGCCGGGGCAGCCCGGATTCCACGGCGAGAAGCTCTTTGTGGTGCTGAAGGAGCAGGCGTCCCTGGACGACCTGCGGGCCGGACCGACCGGGGCGGCCGGTCAGCCGGCCCGGGTGCGGGAGGTCTACCAACGGCTGGTCGACACCGCCTCCCGGTCGCAGGTGGACCTGCGCCGCCAGTTCGACCGCTGGCGGTTGGACTACACCCCGTACTACCTGGTCAACGCGATCGAGGTGGACGGCGGTCCGGGCGTACGGGCCTGGCTGTCCGGGCGGGACGACGTCGGCCGGGTGCTGCTCAGCCAGCAACTGCGCCCGCTGCCGGAGCGGCCCGGGAGCAGTCATGGTGGCGCGGCGGCGCCGGCCGTACCCTCTTGGAATTTGACCCAGATCGGTGCCGACCGGGTCTGGTCGCAGCTGGGCACCACCGGCTCCGGGGTCGTGGTCGGCAGTTCCGACTCCGGTGTGGATGGTCACCACCCGGCCCTCGCCTCCGGTTTCCGGGGCGGGGACGACTCCTGGTACGACCCGTGGAACGGCACCCGCTCCCCCACCGACCAGGGCGGCCACGGTACGCACACGCTCGCCTCCGCGGTCGGCGGGCAGAACGTCGGCGTCGCTCCCGGTGCCCGCTGGGTCGGCTGCGTCAACCTCGACCGCAACCTCGGCAACCCGGCGCACTACCTGGACTGCCTCCAGTTCATGCTGGCCCCGTTCCCGAACGGCGGTGACCCGTTCACCGACGGTCGGCCGGATCGCGCCCCGCAGGTGCTGACCAACTCGTGGGGCTGCCCGCCGATCGAGGGCTGCGACGCCGGGGCGCTCCGCCCGGCCACCGCCGCCTTCGCCGCCGCCGGGGTCTTCTTCACCGCCGCCGCCGGCAACACCGGTCCGGTCTGCGACTCGATCGACGACCCGCCGGCACCGTACGCCGATGTCTTCACCGTGGGTGCGGTGGACCGGGAGCGACGGGTGGCATCGTTTTCCAGTCGGGGGCCGGCGGCGGGCGGCGCGGCAAAGCCCGACCTGGTCGCGCCGGGCGCCGACGTGCTGTCGGCGATGCCGGGCGGCGGGTACGCCACCCTCAGCGGTACCTCGATGGCGACCCCGCACGTCGCGGGGGTGGTGGCGTTGATGTGGTCGGCGAATCCGGCGCTCGTCGGTGACCTGGACCGGACCTGGCGGATCCTGCGGGAGACCGCCGCACCGGTGGCACCGTCCGACGACGGCCCGTCCGGACCGGACACCACCTGCGGCCCGCCCGGCAACCTCACCGGGGCCGGTCTGGTCGACGCGTACGCCGCCGTGCGGGCCGCCCGGCAGTCGCGCTGAACCGGTACGGCCACACAGGGCGGGCAGCGCGGCGGGGCGACGGTGTCCTATGGTCGGCGATCGTGGACCACGATTTCTCGATCATCGAACTGACCGACGACGACGTACCCGCGGTGGTGGCCCTCTGCGCCGAGGCGCTGGACCTGCCGGACGACGCGGCCGAGTCGGCGGCGATCGTGTCCCGGCTCCGGGACACCACCACGCTGCCGGGTGCCCCGACCCGCCGCCGTACTGTCGGTTTTGTCGCCGTCGTGGAGTCCGCCACCGTGGGCGTGGTGCTCGGCTCGATCGCCCACCGCGACTCGTCCCTGGGTCACGTCGACCTGGTCGCGGTGCACTCGGCGCACCGCCGTCGCGGGATCGGGCGGGCCCTGCTGGCCCGGATCGAGGGCGCCCTGTCCGGGCTCGGTGCCGGTGAGGTGCTGCTGGCCGGCAATCCGCCGCACTACGTCTGGCCCGGCATCGACGTGCGCTACACGCCGGCCATCTGCGCCGCGATGGCGCTTGGCTACGAGCAGGAGAACACCGCCTGGAACATGACGGCCGACCTGTCCTACGACGAGTCGCCGGCACTGCGCGGCACCGAGGACGCCGAACAGCGGCTCGCCGCGCAGGGCGTCACGGTACGCCGGGCCGAGCCCGAAGACGCGGCCATGCTGGTCGGGTTCGCGCGGGAGACGTTCGGGGTGGCCTGGGGTGGCGAGGTCGCCGACTCGATCGGGCGTACGGGCGCCGGCTGCCACATCGCCGTACGTGACCGGGTTGCCGCCACCATCGACGGCGCCGCCCCGGACGCCGGTACGGGCGAGGGCGGTGCCGCCGTCGACAGCTCGACGGTCGAGGTGCTCGGCTTCGCCGCGTACGGGTCGTCGCGGCCGAGTTGGTTCGGCCCGATGGGCACCGCCCCGGCCGCCCAGGGGTTGGGGATCGGCGGGGTGCTGTTGCGGCGGTGTCTGGCCGACCAGCGCGCGGCGGGACACCTGCGGGCGGAGATCGGCTGGGTGGGTCCGGTCCCGTTCTATGCCAGCAACTCGGGTGCGCGGATCGAGCGGGTCTTCTTCCTCTACCGCAAGCAACTCTGACCGGGCATCGCGCCGGCGGAACGACCCGTCGGGTCGGCGGGACACTCCTGCGGGTTCGGCGGGACACACCAGCGGTTCGCCACGAAAGGGGCGAATAGGAGATATCCGTTTATAGCGCCGTTTCTCAGCACCGTTGCCTTCCCGGCTCCTACCGTTTGAGCCAAGGAGGAAGTCATGGCGAAGGACGACGAACCGATTGACGATCTCGCGGCGGGCGCCTGGGCCAGGATGGCAGCCGAGATTCCCGCCGAAACGCCGGTACATCGCCTCGATTACGGCGACGCGGAGCAGCGCGCGGAAATGGATCGGCTGAACGAACTCGCATCCGATGAACCGCTGGAGATGGTCGACGCCCCGATCCAGATCGGAAAGCCCTTTTCCCGTACGGACAAGCAACGCAATCAACGACGACTACCGACATGACGTAAGGGGCGGACCGCTGACGCGGCCCGCCCCTTACGGATGTTACGTGGATGGACTCAGAAGTCCATGTCCCCGCCGCCCGGCGCAGCAGCCGGGGCCGGGTTCTTCTCCGGCTTGTCCGCCACCACTGCCTCGGTGGTCAGGAACAGTGCCGCGATCGAGGCCGCGTTCTGCAACGCCGAACGGGTCACCTTGGCCGGGTCGATGATGCCGGCCTTGAGCAGGTCGACGTACTCACCGTTCGCGGCGTTCAGGCCGTGGCCGGGCTCCAGGTTGCGGACCTTCTCCACCACGACGCCACCCTCAAGGCCGGCGTTGACGGCGATCTGGCGCAGCGGGGCGTCCAGCGCGATCTTGACGATCGCCGCACCGGTCGCCTCGTCACCCGAGAGGTCCAGCTTGTCGAAGGCGGTCTTGCCGGCCTGCACCAGCGCGACGCCACCACCGGGGACGATGCCCTCTTCGACGGCCGCCTTCGCGTTGCGAACGGCGTCCTCGATGCGGTGCTTGCGCTCCTTGAGCTCGACCTCGGTGGCCGCGCCAACCTTGATCACGGCAACACCGCCGGCCAGCTTGGCCAGGCGCTCTTGCAGCTTCTCGCGGTCGTAGTCCGAGTCGCTCTTCTCGATCTCGGCGCGGATCTGGTTGACCCGACCCTGGATCTGGTCGGCGTCACCGGCACCGTCGACGATCGTGGTCTCGTCCTTGGTCACCACGATCTTGCGGGCGCGGCCCAGCAGGTCGAGGCCGATGCCGTCGAGCTTCAGGCCCAGCTCCTCGCTGATGACAGAGCCACCCGCGAGGATCGCGATGTCGGTCAGCATGGCCTTGCGGCGGTCACCGAAGCCCGGCGCCTTGACGGCAACGGACTTGAAGGTGCCCCGGACCTTGTTGACGATGAGGGTGGCCAGGGCCTCGCCCTCGACGTCCTCGGAGATGATCAGCAGCGGCTTGCCCGACTGCATGACCTTCTCCAGGATCGGCAGCAGGTCCTTCACCGAAGCGATCTTGCTGTTGACGATCAGGATGTAGGGGTCGTCGAGGACGGCCTCCATCCGCTCCGGGTCGGTCCAGAAGTACGGCGAGATGTAGCCCTTGTCGAAGCGCATACCCTCGGTGAGCTCCAGTTCGAGCCCGAAGGTGTTGCTCTCCTCGACGGTGATGACGCCTTCCTTGCCGACCTTGTCCATCGCCTCGGCGATGATCTCGCCGACGGTGGTGTCACCGGCGGAGATCGACGCGGTCGAGGCGATCTGCTCCTTGGTCTCGACATCCTTGGCGAGCTTGGCCAGTTCCTCCGCCACCGCCGCCACCGCAGCCTCGATGCCCCGCTTCAGGGCCATCGGGTTCGCGCCGGCCGCGACGTTGCGCAGGCCCTCGCGGACCAGCGCCTGAGCCAGGACGGTCGCCGTCGTCGTGCCGTCACCGGCAACGTCGTCGGTCTTCTTGGCGACCTCCTTGACCAGCTCGGCGCCGATCTTCTCGTAGGGGTCCTCAAGCTCGATTTCCTTGGCGATGCTCACACCATCGTTGGTGATGGTGGGGGCGCCCCACTTCTTTTCGAGCACGACGTTGCGGCCCTTGGGGCCGAGCGTCACCTTGACGGCGTCGGCGAGCTGGTTCATGCCCCGCTCAAGGCCACGGCGGGCCTCTTCGTCGAACGCGATGATCTTGGCCATACGGCGTTGTCCTCCTGGACACTCACGGCCACCCGAGCCGGTTGGTCCCGGATCGGCCGCCTGACTTCGCACCTTCGGACGTCACTACTGCGCTGGCGCGCGGTCTGGTCCGGCGCGAACGCACCGGACCGACTCCCGCGCACTAGGCGGCAGTGACGTCCGTCGGTCGGGCCGGACAGCCCGCGACGACCGGCCATGTGCCCCGCTCCGTCACCGGTGCGCGACCGTGGCCCTAACCGCCCCGACCTCTGGCACTCACACCGCGCGAGTGCCAATCACTTGTTTAGCACTCTCCCATGTCGAGTGCAAGCGAGTGGGCCGGAGCCGGACCGACCGGACCTACCTTCGCGCGCGATCCGCCACCCCGGCGACCAGCACCATCACCGCCGAAAGCCCGACCACACCACCCTGCGACCCGTACGGTCCCGACCCGGTGCGGAACATCGCGTGGACGACGCACGGATGAACATCCGGCGCACCGACCCCGCAAGCCGGGCGAACCCCTCGAATGGCAGCAGAGCCCCCAAGGCGTAGCAGACTGGACAGCATGCGAATCGGACTCCACACGAACCAACACGAGCCAGGACATCACCTGAACTAACGCGGGCTCGGGCGTCACGGATCGGCGCGGGCTCGGGCGTCACGGATCGGCGCGGGCTCGGGCGTCACGGATCGGGGCAGGCTCGGGCCAACACACGAGCCCGTCCCACCGCGACGACGGGAGCCACACAGCCAACCGGACCGACACCCCTGGGTCCCGGGCACACGGCAGCGGAACATCAACCGGGGCGGCAGCGAAACACCGACCAAGACAGAAGCGCGACAGCGGCGCCGCACTCCACGGGGAGACCGACGCCCTGTCGTTATCGATTCCGGCTGTGATTATCGGTTGCACTCGGTCGGGACTCCCGACCGGTCGGACGGTTCAGACGAACCGGTCAGGCGAGGAGGCGCACCTTCTCCGCCTGCGGCCCCTTCTGGCCCTGGGCGATTTCGAACTCCACCCGCTGGCCGTCGTCGAGCGCCTTGTAGCCATCCATCTCGATCGCGGAGAAATGGACGAATACGTCCTGCCCGCCGTCGACCGCAATGAAGCCGTAGCCCTTTTCACTGTTGAACCACTTGACGGTGCCCTGTGCCACGGTGCACTTCCTCACTTCGATCGTGCTGGGTCAAACACCCCCGGCCCCGGCGTACGCCGACCGGAGCCGCCGACTCGGGACCCATATCGATCCACGAATACAGCAACCGAAATCGCACGCTACACGAGGTCCGACCGAGGTGCACTACCCCAAAAGGGACAGCAGCCGGTACGCGCACCTCTCCGACGACGATTACACCTACATCGTCGGACGTCTTTACGTCGTACAATTGATCATGTATCTCGCGGGGCGCGACGCAACCGTGATCCGCAATCCGGTTGCCCGTCGGGTCAGTCGGGGGTAGGCATGCCCCATGACCAGCATGCCGGCGTCCGCCGCAACCGCCCCACCAGACGTGGCCGCCGCAACCGCCCCACCGCACGCGACCGCCGCAACCGCCCGATCCGACGCGAGCGCCGCCGCAACCGCCCGATCCGACGCGAGCGCTGCCGCAACCGGCCCACCGGACGCCGGCGCCGTGTCCCGCACACCCGTCGACGGCATCCCGGCCGACGACGGCAACGGCCTCGGTCCGGGCGCCGACGGCGACGGCCTGCGGCCCGGCAACGGCCTCCGTCCGGGCGCCGTCGACGGTCTGCGACCCGGCGACGGGAGCGTCGATGAGCGGCCACGGGTCAGGCGGATCCGACCCACCGACGCCGCCCGGATGCGGGCGCTGCGACTGGAGATGCTCGCCGACGCACCCCTGGCCTTCCTGGAGACGGTCGCCGAGGCAGCCGCCCGACCACACGCCGAGTACGCGAGCCGAGTACGACAGAACGCCTACGGCAGCCAGATCGCGGCGTTCGTCGCCGAACCGCGGTCGGCGTACCCCGACGGCCGGTTCGTCGGGCACGCGGGTGGGCACGCGGTGCACGCCGAGCCGGGACTCACCGTGATCTTCGCCGTCTACCTCACCCCGGCCAGGCGCGGCACCGGCCTGCTCGCCGACCTGATCGAGGGGGTGGCAGCCTGGTCACGGGCGGCCGGACGACCCGAACTGTTGCTGGAGGTGGTGGTCGGCAACAACCGGGCGATCCGCGCCTACCAGCGCCTGGGTTTCGAGGACACCGGCGTCCGCCTGCCCCACCCGCGAGTGCCCACGCTGACCGAGTTGCAGATGCGCCGCCGCGCCTGACCCGAACCCCGCACCGGCTCCCCGCCACCCACCGATCCCGATCCGCTCCAGCCGCACGGGAACACCATCCCCGACCCGCACCAGCCGCACGGGAACACCATCCCCACCCCGCTCAACCCGCGCGGGAACACCATCCCCACCCCGCTCAACCCGCGTGCGGGAACGGACCCGGCCGCCGACCGACGGCGGGGTTCCCGTCACCCCGCGTGAGCAGGGCGGGGATCCCGGCCACCGGTCGGACGGCTCAGATGTGCCGACGAGACTGGACCACCCGGAACCGACCGGCCACGTACGCGCCGTCGGTCAACGCCGCGTTCGCCGCCGGGTTGGCGCCGCTGGCGTGGAAGTCGGAGAACGCCGCCGACTGGTTGACAAAAACGCCGCCGGTGAGGTTGCAGGACAGGTGCACCCCGGCGTCCACTGCCGCCGACTCGGCCGCGTCGAGCACCTTGTCGTCGCTGGCGTAGACCGCCGCCGTCAACGCGCCCCGCGCCCCCACTGTCTCCCGCAGGATCTCCAGGCTGTGCGCGGTGGAATCGGTGGCGATCGCGAACGAGATCGGTCCGAACCACTCCCGGCCGTAGGTCTGCGCGGCGTCCGCGCCGAGCCGCACGATCGTCGGCGTACGCACCACCGCCTGCGGGTACGTCGGGTGCTCGACCGGACGCGAGGCCAGCACGACCTCGCCGAGCCCGGCCACCTCGTCCAGCCGGGCCAGCACCCCGTCGTTGACGATCGCCCCGGTGAACTCGACCGCCCGCGCCGGATCACCGGTGAGCTTGCCGACCGCACCGGCAATCCCGGCCGTCACCTCGTCGAAGCTCTTGTGACCCTGGTCGGTCTCGATGCCGGCGGCCGGAATCAGGATGTTCTGCGGCGTGGTGCACATCTGCCCGCTGTAGAGCGTCAGCGAGAAGCCGATGTTGCGACACATGCCGGCGAAGTCGTCGGTGGAGTCGACCACGATGGTGTTGACGCCGGCCTTCTCGGTGTAGACCGTCGCCTGGCGCGCGTTGTTCTCCAGCCAGTCGCCGTACTCGGTCGAGCCGGTGAAGTCGATGATCCGTACCTCGGGGCGCAGCGCCAGCGTGGTCGCCAGCTTCTCGCCCGGTTCCTCGGCTGCGAGCAGCACCAGGTTGGGGTCGAACCCGGCCTCGGCCAGCACCTCGCGGGCGTACCGGACGGTGATCGCCAGCGGCAGTACCGCCCCCGGATGCGGCTTGACCACCACCGGGTTGCCGGTGACCAGGGACGCGAACAGACCCGGGTACGAGTTCCAGGTCGGGAAGGTGTTGCAGCCGATCACCAGCGCCACGCCCCGGGGCACCACGTGGAACGTCTTCACCATCCGCAGCGGGTCACCCTTGCCGGCCGGCTTCTCCCACTCGGCGCTGCCCGGATGCCGGGTCATCTCCGCGTACGCGTACGCGATCGCCTCCAGTGCCCGGTCCAGGGCGTGCGCCCCGCCGGCCTGGAACGCCATCACGAACGCCTGTCCACTCGTCGCGTGCACCGCGTTGGCCAGCTCGAAGATGTGCCGGTGCAGCCGGGCCAGGATCTCCAGGCAGACGCCGGCCCGAGTCTGCGGTCCGGCGTCCCGCCAGCCCGGCAGGGCCGCGGTGGCGGCGCTGACCAGCACGTCCGCGTCGACGTGCGGATACCGTACGTCGAGGTTGACGCCGAACGGGCTGACCTCGGTGGCCACCCGGCCCACGGTGCCGGGCTGGTCGAGCGGGAAGTCTGCGTCCAGGTAAGCGCGGAAGGCCGCCTCACCCTCGGCGGCGGCGGTCTCGCCGTACACCCTGGGGCTGGGCGACTCGGGAAAGGCCGACCAGTACCCGCGCTCGGTGATCGCGGTCAGCGCCCGAGCGAGGGTGTCGGCGTGCGTGGCGTAGAGGGGATGCGGGGTCTCCGTCATCCCGCCATCATGCCCCAGCCCACCCCACCCCCTCCCCTCCCCGCCCCTCCCCTCGCCCCCGCCCCTCGCCCCCGCCCTCCCGCGCCCCGCCCGCCCCCGCCCGCCCCCCGCCTCGTCGATCTAGGGCATATACGTGTTAGTTGATCTCCGATCACCACCATTCGCCCTAGATCGACGGGGCGACGGGCGGGGCGCGGAGGGAGGGAGGGAGGAGGGGGGCGGGAGGCGGGAGGCGGGAGGCGGGAGGCGGGGGTGGGGGGCGGGAGGGTGGGGGTGGGGTTAGAGGCAATGCCGCGTAGTTAAGGCTTGGGTCTGCTTGTCAAGGGCGTGTCGTGGCAGAAGGAACGACGGGGCTCCGGTATAGAGGTTTGTCACTCCAAGACAGCCTCTGGACCGGGAGCCCCGCCGTTGGAACAGTTTGCCATCACCCGGACGATCGCGGTGGCTTCGGGGCGGTTCGCGCCGGGTCATCTGGGTGAGTTGACGCAGCACGTGCCGTTCGAGATGGTCGACGCGGTCCTGGCCGATACCCGGTCGGTGCAGGCTCGGGTGCGGGATGTGCCTTCGCGAGTGGTGGTATATCTGCTGCTCGCGGCGGGGCTGTTCACCGAGTTGGGCTACCAGCAGGTATGGGCCCGGCTCGTCGCCGGCCTGGACGGGTTGGCGGTGGCGATGCCGACTTCCTCAGCCCTGTCCCAGGCCCGCCGTCGGGTCGGGGACAAGCCCCTGGCGGCGTTGTTTCGGCTGTTGGCGGGTCCACCCGCCGGGGCCCAGCGGTGGCGGGGTCTGCTGGTCTGCGCGATCGACGGCACCAGCATGTTCGTGCCCGACAGCACGGCGAATCTGGCGGTCTACCCGCGTCAGGCCGGCACCCACGGCGGGTCCGGATATCCCATGGTGCGGCTGGTCGCGGTCGTGGCCTGCGGCACCCGCACACTGATCGACGCGGTGTTCACCCCACTCACCACCGGTGAACTCGCCTGCGCCGGGCGTCTGCTGGGCTGTCTGCACCCGGGCATGCTCCTACTGGCCGACCGGGGCTTCGCCGCCCGCACGATGATCGAACAGTTCGCCGGCACCGGCGTCGACCTGCTCGTGCGGGACAAAGACGACCGGCGGCTACCGGTGATCCGCCGCCACCACGACGGGTCCTGGCTATCGGTCATCGGCGCGATGACGGTCCGGGTCGTCGACGCCGAGATCCTGGTGCACCTCGACGGGAAACACCATGTCGGCCGGTACCGGCTGATCACCACCCTCACCGATCACCACCGATTCCCCGCTCTGGACCTGGTCACGCTCTACCACCAACGCTGGGAAATCGAGACGACGTACCTGGAGTTGAAGTCCACCCTGCTCGGCGGACGGGTCCTACGGGCCCGGACCCCGAACGGGGTGAGTCAGGAAGTCCACGCCCTGCTGACCGTCTACCAAACGGTGCGGCTGGCTATGGCCGACGCCACCGCCAACCAACCGACCAGCCCGGACCAGGCCAGCTTCACCGTGGCGGTCCACGCCGCCCGGGACCAGATCATCCTGGCCACCGGGGTCATCGCCGACACCACCATCGACCTCGTCGGAGTGATCGGCCGCGCGGTCCTGACCCACCTCCTCCCGAAACGACGCGCCCGAACAAGCCCACGAGTAGTCAAACGCGCCATCTCCAAACACCGCGCCAAAGGCACCATCGACCGCACCAACTACCACCACACCATCACCGTCAACATCCTGCACACCACAGGATTGACAACCGACCCACCCCCCTAACTAAGCGGCATTGGGGTTAGAGGGTGAGTTGCCAGTTGTTCCAGGCGTCGGTGGGGTGGAAGCCGATTGCCTCGTTGATGGTGATCATGTGGTCGTTGACGGCGGCGTTCCAGGTGTCGATGATGCGCAGGGCGGGTTCGTGGGACAGGGCGTACCGGAGATTTTCGATTTTGGCGATGGTGCCGAGCCGGTGGCCGCGGTGGTCCGGGTCGACGATGGTGATCTGCTGGTACGCGTGCCAGTCGGGCGTCGCGCCGACATCGATCAGGGTCCAGGCGACCACCTTGCCGGAGGCGTCGTGGCGGATCGCGGTGCTGTACAACCGCCGGCCGCGTACGCGCAGCGCCTCGTCCACCGCCCGGATTCGCTCCCGGTCGGGTGTGGCCGGCTCCCACTCCAGGTCACCCATTGGCGCGTCCAGGATCAGTCGGCCGTCGAGGTAGGCGATGTCGTCCAGGTACTCGTCGGGGGTCGGCCCGATCCATCGCACCACGGAGTACCCGTCGGCCCGGTTGTGGGCGGCGGTGAGCAGTTCGTCGAGGTGCGCCTGGTCCAGTGTGGTCACGTCGAGCCGGCGGCGGACGTCGACCAGGGCGTTCTTCGCACCCAGCGAGGTGGCGAACTCCCGACCGGGCTCGATCCGGGACGGCTCACCGGGCAACGGGGCCGCCGACACCCCGTTCATCCGCTTACGTCCGAGTTCCCGGAGGGTACGCAGCGCGTACGCGTGCAGCGCCCGGCCGACCCCTTGGCGCCTGTACTCCGGCAGCACCTCGATGTCCACCGACGAGTTCTCGGTGTTCTCCAGCTGGGGCAGTTCGATGCTCATGTATCCGACCGCCCGGCCGTCGAGGTGGGCGAGTACGGGTTGCGTCTCCTCGCCGGGCATCGGATGGCGCAGCTGACCGAAGAAGCGTTGGCGACAGAGCGGGGGGAAGTCCGGCAGGTCGGCGGCGATGACCGCGGACCGGACCGCGTACGCCTGCTCGACCGCGAGGTCGTCGGCGACGTCGAGTGGGGTAACGATGAGCCCTACGGTGGTGGCGACGGTGTCCATGTTCCCGAGGGTGCCCGGCGTCCGCGATGAACGCGAATGAATTAGCCGGGGGTCGTTGGTCGGGAGGACGATCGCACAACGCCTCCGGCGCTGGGTCGTAAGAGCTTCAAAAGTCTACGGCGATGCGCCCTCCCGCACGGAGCATTTTGCGTCGCCCGGTTCGCGCCGTCAAGCCCCGCACGGGGTATTTTGCTAACGGGTGGCAAATCGTCAGCTACCCACCGCATCGGATAGATCCACCGATCAGCCCACTTGTCCTGGTCCGATCGGCTGACGGCGACCTCCGATGAGTGGGTCGCCATCAGCCGTCGGGCCAGCCACTTCAGCCCAGCAGCCCGGCCTCGCGCGCCGCCTTCAGCGACGGCTTGACCCGGTACGTCGGCCCCACCAGCGACGCCACCGCGTCGATGGTCTTGAGTCCCTCGCCGGTGTTGTAGACAACGGTCTCGGCGGTCGGGTCGAGCCGTCCGCTCGCCACCAGCTTGCGCAGGCAGGCCACCGTAACCCCGCCCGCCGTCTCGGCGAACACCCCGGTCGTACGCGCCAACAGCCGGATCGCGTCGCGGATCTCGTCGTCGTCGGCGTACTCCATCCAGCCGCCGGTACGCCGCACCGCCTCCAGCGCGTACACCCCGGCGGCCGGGTCGCCGATGTTGAGCGACTTGGCGATGCCGGTCGGCTTCACCGGCACGATGGTGTCGGTGTCGTTGTGCAGGGCGGTCGCGATCGGGTTACACCCGGCCGACTGGGCGCCGAACACCTTCCAGCCGTTGGCCGGCGCCTCGACCAGGCCGATCTCGACCAGCTCGCTGAACGCCTTGTCAATCTTGGTCAGCAGCTCGCCGCTGGCCATCGGGATGACCACCTGTTCGGGGATGCGCCAGCCGAGTTGCTCGGCCACCTCGTACCCCAGGGTCTTCGAACCCTCGGCGTAGTACGGCCGCACGTTGACGTTGACGAACGCGGTGTCCTCGAACTCGTCGGTCTCCACCAGCTCGCCGCAGAGCCGGTTCACGTCGTCGTACGAGCCGTCGATGGCGACCAGGTCGCCGCCGTACACGGCGGTGGTGATGATCTTTCCCTGCTCCAGGTCGGCCGGGATGAACACGATCGAGGGGACCCCGGCGCGGGCCGCGTGCGCGGCGACCGAGTTGGCCAGGTTGCCGGTGGAGGCGCAGGCGAACCGGTTGAAGCCGAGGCCGCGCGCGGCGGTCAGCGCCACCGAGACCACCCGGTCCTTGAACGAGTGAGTGGGGTTGGCACTGTCGTCCTTGACCCAGAGCGGCGCGGTGATGCCCAGCTCGGCGGCGAGGTGCGGAGCGGCGACCAGCGGGGTCAGGCCGGGGTCGAGGGTGACCCGGGTGGCCGGGTCCTGGCCGGCGGGGAGCAGCGCGGCGTACCGCCAGATGTTCTGCGGGCCGGCCTCGATGTCCGCTCGGGTGACCTTCGCCAGGGCTTCCTGGTCGTAGGCGACCTCAAGCGGGCCGAAACACTCGTAACAGGCGTGCTGCGCGATCAGCGGGTACTGCGCGCCGCAGCCCCGGCAGACCAGCGCGCGGGCCGGATTTACCGGCGCGTCACTGTCAGCAGCGGTAGCGGAACTCTGGGTCTCGCCGAGGATCGCAGTCATGCGATGTCGTCCTCTCATCTTTCCCAACGCCGCACGGTGCGGCGGGGACGGACTTGGCACCTGCCACGATCGGCTCGTCATCGAGCCGGCGGGTGGTTGCCGGGGCTTCATCGGGCCGTATCCCTCTGCCCCTCTGGATGAGGTATTCAGTTGTAGGGCCGATCCTACGGCCGAACGCCGCCGCAACCCAGCACCCCACCACCCCTTGTGACCCACACCCCACCCGACGCGCCCGCCACCCGCCCCACCCCGAACCAGCCAAGATCCGCACACTTTCGCGGAGGGAGTGGCTGTCGCGGGCAAAACAACCACTCTTTCAGCGAAAGTGTGGAGATCTCGCGGCGTGCGGGGTACGGGTTTACCACCAGACCCGCCGGCAATACCCGGCAGTCGACGCGAAAGCCGTGCCGTAGCTGTCGGTCACGTACACCGTCACGTCGTAGTACATGTTGAACAAGCAGCTCTTACGCACGCTGGTCTTGCCGTCCCATGCGGGGCGGTGGGCGCCGTCGACGAACCATTGGATGGTCACCGGCTCGACGGCGCCCGCGTACTCCACCAAGCAGGCCAGGGTGGATGCGCCGGACTCGCAGTCCAGGTATTTGATGGCGGGGTAGGCGCTGGCCGGGGTAGTCGGCGCGAGCGCGATGGCGAGGCTACCGAACAGGGCCACGAGGAACCCGGTGATCCGCTTCACTGACGGCGATGACAGCATTCGACCTCCTTGGAGATTAGGCGGATTGACCACCGGCACTGCCTCGCCGGCAGATTCAATCTTAATCACCTCAGCGGGACGCACGATAGATCAGCCATCAAGACAATCATCTTGGTCGATGCATAGTCTGCCAAGCAGTCGGTAACGCTCGATTGCTTTCATTCAAGAGCTATGCCGGCAAAAAGGAATTCGAAATAAACTGTACGGGATGTCGCCGACCCTCACTCGGCTGTCGTACTCGGCGAGCGATTCCCGGCGCCGGCACCTCACCCCAGCCGACGGTCAGCTGACCACGTCCTTGCGGGTGAAGCGCCAGAAGGCAAGGCTCCAGAAGATGGTGGCGTAGCTGATCGCCGAGATGCAGCCCCGTACGATGTCGTCGGTCTGGATCGGGGTGGAGAGCAGGCCCAGCCACGCAGTGCTGTAATGGGTCGGCAGAAAGTCGCGGACCACGCCGAGGGCCTCGATCTGGTCCAGGATGCTGGACAGGATCCAGAGCAGCACGGCGCCGCCGACCGCGCCCAGGGCGGCATCGGTGGTGACCGAGAGCAGGAACGCCAGCCCGGCCACCACCAGCAGCGCCACCGCCAGATAGCCGAGGATGCCGAGCAACCGAAGCAGGCCCTCGCCGGCCGGGATCTGCGCGGCGACGGTGCTCTGCAACGGCTCCCAGCCGTACCGGATGGTGCCGGCGAGCAGGGCGGTGCCGATCAGCAGTAGCAACGCCAGCCCGGAGTACGCGAGCGCCACGACCAGCTTCACCGCCAGCAGGCGGGACCGGGGCACCGGGACCGCCAGCAGGTAACGCAGGCTGCCCCAGCTCGCCTCGCTGGCCACGGTGTCGCCGCAGAACAGCGCCACCACGACGACCAGCAGGAACGACGACGACACGAAGATGCAGAACAGGGCGAAGTTGAGCCCGCCCGTGGTGGCGAGGTCGATCAGGCTGGCGAACTCGTTGTTGCCGTTGTCGTCGTCACCGCCCGCGTTGAACTGGAACGCGATCAGCACGATGATCGGCAGCAGGACCATCGCCGCCAACGTCAACTGCGTACGCCGACGCGCGAACTGCCGGCGCCACTCGGTCGCCACCGTGAGCGTCGCCCGGGGCCGGTAACCCGTCGCCGCACCCGCGCTCTCGACGGTCACCTGATCCGTGCCGGCCATGTCAGCGGTCCCCGCTTTCCCGAGAATCGGTCATCGTCATCGGTCCCCGCTGCCCCGGGAGTTGTCGCCGACCAGGGCGAGGAACGCGTCCTCCAGCCGGCGGCGCGGCATCACCCGGTCGACTCCCACGCCGGCCCGGACCAGTTCGGCGACCACCTCGCTGCGGGCGGTCCCGTTCACGTCCACCACCAGCGCCCCGTCCCCGTTGGACAGCACCTGCACCCCGTCCAACCGATCGAGTACGGCCCGCGCGGCGACCGGGTCGCTGACGTCGAACTGCACGCTGGGCGACTCGCCGACGATCTCGTCGACCGGCCCGGAGGCGACGATCGTGCCCTTGTTGACCACCACCGCGTGGGTGCAGGACTGCTCCACCTCGGCCAGCAGGTGGCTGGAGACCAGCACCGCCCGGCCGCCGGTGGCGTACCGGCGGAGCACCCGGCGCATCTCGGCGATCTGCGGCGGGTCGAGCCCGTCGGTCGGTTCGTCCAGCACCAGCAGCTCGGGCAGGCCGAGCATGGCCTGGGCGATGGCCAGCCGCTGCCGCATCCCGTGGCTGTACGTCTTGATCCTGCGGTGTACCGAGTCGCCGAGGCCGGCGATCTCCAGTGCCTCCTCGAAGTGGGCGTCGGCGAGCGGCCGCCCGGTGGCCCGCCAGTACGACCGCAGGTTCGCCAGCCCGCTCAGGTGCGGTAGGAAGCCGGGCCCCTCGACCAGCGAGCCGATCCGGGACAGCACCGGCGAGCCGGGGACCAACCGGTGCCCGAAGACGAAGATCTTGCCGGCGGTCGGCTGGGTCAGCCCCATCAGCACCCGCAGGGTGGTGGTCTTGCCGGCACCGTTCGGCCCGAGCAGGCCGACCACCTGCCCCCGGTGCACCTCGAAGTCCACCCGGGATACGGCGACGAAGCCGTCCGCGTACTCCTTGCGCAGGTCGCGGATGACCAGCGGGATGTCGGCGTACTCCGCGGTCACCGAGGTGTCGTGGCGGCGGTGCCGGCGGCGGACCACCAGCAGGACCACGACGAGCCCGACCGCTATCGCGGCGAGCAGGGCGGCCAGCGCCCAGCGCCACAGCACACCGGTGGTGGGGATCGGCTCGCCGCTCACCGTGGGCAGGGTGATCCGGTCGCCGCCGAGCGCGACCGAGTAGACGGTCGGTTCGACCGGGGTGGCGTAGCCCTGGTCGGAGGTGGCCACCACCAGCGCGAGCCGGTGTCCGGCCTCGACCCGGTGCACGATCGCCGGCAGGGTCACCCGGGCCGGCGCGGCACCGGCCAGGTCGGCCGGGAGGCCGGTCAGCCGGACCGGCGCGATCAGGCCGCCGGGTAGTTCGGCGGTTCCGTCCGGCCCGATGTCGTAGAGCTTGGCGAAGAGCACCGCCTCGCCGGTCGGTGACGCGGCCCGGATCGACACCGTCGGGGCGCCGACCACGTCGACCGGCTCGTCCAGGGGTTCGGTGACGAACCGGGCATGCTGGCCGGGCAGGTCCCCGGCCACCCCGCCGACCACGCCGGAGAGCGCCCCGGCGAACGGCACGGTCGAGATCGCGGCCGGGTTGCCGTTCGGCGGGTTGGCGACCTGCTGCGGCGGGCCGCCGACGGCGACCTCCCGGACACCGCCGCCGGCCTCGGCGTCCGTGCCGGTCAGGCCGGGATAGTCGGCGGTACGGAAGCCGGTGGCGACCAGCCCCCGGTCGAGCGCGTCGAAACCGGCGAGCCGGGACCAGGTGAAGCTGGTGCCGGGGTCGGCGGCGTCGCCGCGTACGTAGTGGTCGAGCCACTGAACGGTGAGGAACTTGACCCGGTCCTGGTCGCTGCGCGGGCCGGCGCCGCCGTCGTGCCCACCGGTGAACCAGGCCACGCGTACGGGGGTGCCGGCGGCGGCGATGCCCCGGGCGTTGGCGTCGGCCTCGCTGAGCGGGAAGAGCGTGTCGGCCTCGCCCTGGATCAACAGGGTCGGCGCCTTGACCCGGTCGAGTACGCCGGCCGGGCTGGACCGGCGCAGCAGGGCGAGCGCCGGTTCGTTGGCCCGTCCGGTGGTGGCGATCTCCAGGTAGGCGGCGCAGACGTCGGCGGCGAAGCGACCGCAGGCCGGGCTGCTCGGTCCGACACCGGGGCCGGCACCGGGACCGATGCCCGGACCGGGTCGGGTCGAGGGTGCCACGCTGGGCGTGACCGTGGGGGCGGCGGTCGGCCCGGTGGTCGACGCGGTGTTGCCGGGCCCGCCGGGTCCGAGGCCACCGAGGCCGCCCGGGCCGGTGCCGCCGCTGCCGAACAGGACTCCGGCCCAGCCCTTCTTGAACACCCCGTCCAGGTTGGATCGGCCGCTCGACTCGGGCAGGAACGACGCGGTCAGGTCGTGCCAGGTGATCATCGGAACGATCGCGTCGACCCGTGGGTCGGCGGCGGCGAGCAGCAGTGCCAGGCCGCCGCCGTACGAGCCGCCGACGACGCCCACCCTCGGGTCACCGGTGGCGTCGGTGCGGATCTCCGGCCGGGCGGCGAGCCAGTCGAGCAGGCGGGCGGCGTCGCGTACCTCGAAGTCGGGGCTGTCCAGGTGGATCTCCCCGCCGCTGCGGCCGAACCCGCGGGCGCTGTACGCCAGCACCGCGTACCCGTGTTCGGCCAGGTCCTCGGCGTCGGCGCGGACCGATTCCTTGGTCCCGCCGAAGCCGTGCGGGAGCAGGATCGCCGGGACCCTGGCCGCGGCGCCGGCCCCGTCGGGCAGGTAGAACGTGGTGTCCAGGTCGACCGGTTGGTTGCCGTCCGGCCCGGACCGGACGTTGATCAGCCGGTCCTCGGTGCGGAAGGAGTCTCCCCCGGGCCAGACCGCCCAGCCGACCAGGGCCGCGAGCAGTGCCACGACGAGGGTTGCGGCGCCGAGCCGGCGTCGGCCGAGCCGGGCCGTCCACGAGGTCCCGGATCGGCCGGGTCCGGACATGCTCGCCCCCGACCGGACACGGTGGAGGGCATGGCGGAGCCGGGACGGCAGCGCGGAAGGCATGGGCACACCGTACGGCCCCGAACCTGTGCCGTGGCTGAGATCCGCCGTACGTCCGTCCGGTCAACCCGATTGGCGCGCAAAACGCATCGTACGAACATCCCAAGCGCAAGCACGGCAGGACAAATTCGGACTATGTGAATTCCGATCTACCGGGACATACAGCTCAATCGATACATGTCGCTCAACAATAAGCACGCAGAGTCACGATTTTGAGTAGCCGTGACCACAGGTGCGCAACTGACGTGAAACTGACTGTTCGTCGTGGATGGACAGAGTCGGGCGTTCAGTTAGTTTTCCGCTCCGGTGGGCGGGACCCCGGCGGCCTCCCGGCGCTCACCACCACCGCACCCTGGCCGTCGCCGGAGGAGATGCACGATGACAGTTCCCGCGCAGCGGCCCCGACGATGGCCGAACGCGCCCGGTAACGCACTGCGCCTGTTCCTCGTGGTGATCCTGTTGGTGCCGGTTGCCGTGCTCTTCGTGCAGTTGCAACGATCGGTCGACGCCGATCAGGAACTGGTCGCCCGGGAGCAGCACGGGATCGAGTATCTACGCTCGCTCACCGACGTGACGGTTGCCCTCACCGAGGCCCAGTCGGCGGCCGTGGCCGGCCGGCCCGTGCTGCGCGAGGCCCTGACCACCGCGGTGGAACGGACCACCGCCGTCGACACCCGCCTCGGCGCCGACCTGCGCACCCGGGAACGCTGGGCCGGCGTACGGGCCAAGATCGAGTCTCTGCCCGACCGGGGTGCGACCAGCCCGGACGCGGTCTTCGGCGTCTACCGCGAGGCCGCCGACCTGCTGCTGGCCCTCTGGGGCAAGGTACGGGAAAGCTCCGGCCTGATGCGCGACCCCGAGGCCGACTCGTACTACCTCCAGGATGCCGTCGGCGAGGAACTGCCCGCCGCCATGATCGCCGCCGGCCGACTCGCCGATCTGGCGGTGATCGGGGCCACCCGGAAGTCCACCGAACGACTACGCACGGTTGCCGAACTGACCGCCGCCCGTACCTCGCTGCTCGACCCGGCCACCGACCTGATCGAGTCCCTCCAGGCCGCGGTGGAAAGCACCGACAGTCCCAACCTGGGCGGCAACCTGCTCAACCAGCTCGACAGCTACCAGCGCGCGATCGAGGCGCTGGGCGCGTCGGCCGCGCTGACCGACGGCACCTCCGAGGCCGATCTGACCCAGATCGCCGCGGCCCGGGTCACCGCCCACGCCGCCGCCGAACAACTCTCCTCGATCATCCTCACCGAACTCGCCACCCTGGTCGACTCCCGCAACGACCGCCTGGCCCGCAGCCAACAGATCACCTACGTCGCCGGCGCGCTGGCGCTGCTGCTCATGTCCGGCCTGGCCGTGGCGATCGTGCTCAGCGGCCGTGGCCGCCGCCCCGACCCGACCGCCCCCGGCTCGGCCGACAGACCGCCGGCCGAGCCGGGCGGCACCGAGCCCGGACGCTGGGACGCGCTGGTCGACTGGCCGGCCACCGGCCCCGCCGGTACACCCGGTGGACAGTCGACCGGCCGGCCGGTCGCGACCGCCGGTGCGGGTTCCGACGGACCCGGCGGTTGGGGGCGTTCCGATGCTGCTCGGTAGGCTCCGGATTCGGGCCAAGCTCACGCTGCTGGTCATCATCCCGCTGCTCAGCATGGTCGGTCTGGCCGTGCCGGTGGTGGTCGAACGGGTGAACCAGGCCAGCCGGGCCGCCGACACCGCCGAATCGGTACGCACCGCCGGCCGGGTCGGCTCGCTGGTGCAGGAGTTGCAGCAGGAACGACTGCTCTCCATCGGCTACCTGATGGGTCACGCCGACCGGTCCGCGCTGATCCAGCAGACGGCCACGGTCAGCGACAAGATCGCCGACCTGCGCGCCGACCTCGGCGACCGACTGACCACCCGGGTCACCGCCGCCATCGCCGACGTGCAGCAACTCGCCGAACTGCGGTCCGCCGTACTCAACCGCCGGGCCACCCCGGACCAGGTGCTGGGCAAGTTCGGGCCGATCAACGTGGCGCTGATCGAGTCCCTGCAACTGACGTACGGGGTGGACACCGCCACGCCGCAGGGGCGCCAGGTCGTCGCCCTCGACGCGGTGCTGCGTACGGACGAGGGGATCAGCGCCGGCGCGTCGATCATTGTGCTCGTTGTCGCCAGCAAGAACCAGGGCGCGATCACCGCGTACATCAGCAACATGGCGGCGCTGACCGTCAACACGGCCCGGTTCAGCGCCTTCGCCACCCCGGAGCAGAACGCGCTCTACCGGCTGGTCGAGGACGCGGTGGCGAGCCGTACCAGCCCCGAGTTCCTCACCAGGTTCGCCGTGGACCCCGAGGGCACCGTCGCCGGGTTCAGCATGCAGCGGCTCTTTCCCGCCGTCGCCTCCCTGATCACCCTCGGGCAGTTCGTCGAGAAGCGGATCGTCACCGACGTCATCTCCCAGGTGACCGCGGAACAGCGGTCGGCGCTGGCCGCGGCGTACTGGGTCGGCGGGCTGGTCCTGCTCACCCTGCTGGTGGTGGTGCTGCTCAGCCTGGCGGTGGCCCGTACGGTCGCCCGGCCGCTGATCCGGCTCACCCAGTCGGCCGACCGGGTAGCCCGGGTCGCCGAGGGGGAACTGGTCCGGATCGCCGACGACGAGTCCGAGTCGTCGACCGCTATCCGGCTCGACCCGGTCGACATCCGGGCCCGCGACGAGATCGGCGACCTGGCCCGCGCCTTCGACCGGGTCCAGGGTACGGCCGCCCGCCTGGTCGAACGGCAGGCGGCGAGCCGGCGCAACGTGGCGCAGATGTTCGGTCACGTCGGCCGGCGGACCCAGAACCTGGTCGGCCGGCAGATCGCGCTGATCGACCGGCTGGAGCACCAGGAGACCGATCCCACCCGCCTACAGCACCTCTATCGGCTCGACCACGTCTCCAGCCGGCTGCGCCGCAGCGCCAGCAGCCTGGTCGTGCTCTCCGGCTCGGCCGGCGCCGACGGGCACGTGGCGCCGATGCCGCTCGGCGACGTCGTCCGGCTCGCCCTCGGCGAGATCGAGGACTACACCCGCGTCGACGTGCAGGTACGGGTCGACATGGGGGTGGCACCGGCGGTCATCGGCGACCTCGTACTGACCCTGGCCGAGCTGATGGAGAACGCCACCGCCTTCTCCCCGCCGCACACCCGGGTCACGGTCGGCGGTGAGGTGGTCGAGGGCGGGGTGAAGCTCACCCTGGTCGACCACGGCATCGGCATGAACGGCGAGCGGCTGGCCGAGGAGAACGCCCGGTTGACCCGGCGGGAACGGCTCGACCTGGCCCCGACCGAGGTACTCGGGCTGTTCGTGGTCGGCCGGCTGGCCCGCCGGCACGGCTGGCGGGTGACCCTGTCGGGGACCAATGGCGGCGGGGTCACCGCCGAGATCGAGATCGCCGACCGGCTGCTGGTGCCGCGTCGGACCGAACCGTCGGCGGTCGCCGTGGCGCGGGCCAGTGTGCCGTCGGCGTCGCTCGCCTGGGCGGACGTCGCGCCGGCCGCCGAGCCGGCACCGGCCGGAACGCTGCCGACCCGCAAGCCCGCTCCGATCGGCCCGATCGCCGACCCGATCCGGGCACTGGTCAGCACGCCCCTGCCCGCGCCGGCCCCGTCGCCGGTGCAGCCCCCGCCGCCGGCCCGGCCCGCACCGCAGTCCGCACCGCCCGTGCCCGTCGCGTCCCGGCCGAGCGCGGCCGGACCGGCCGCTGTCGGGGACGGCGGTGCCGCCCGTACCGATGTGGGCGCCGCGCCGGCGGACGGCCCGGTGGAGCCGGTGTTCGACGCGGCGCTGCTACGGCGGGCCAGCCAATCGCTGGCGGCCGGCGAGCCCTGGAACGCGTTCGCCGGGGTGCCGGTTGAGGGCTCGGCCACTCCGGCCGACACCAGGGCGGCGTCGGCGGCCGACGACGCCGGTGCCGCGAAGGCGCTCGGGCTGCGCCAGCGGGTGCCCGGCGCGCAGTTGCCGGCCAACAACGGACCCGGCGCGGCCGGCCGGGGCGTCGGCCGCAACAGCGGCCCCCAGCCGGCCGACCCCTCCGTGGTCCGCGCCCTGATCGAGGAGTTCGAGGCCGGCGTACGACGGGCCCAGCGCCAGCAACCGGGAACGACCACACCGGTCGGGGAGCCGGCGGGGGCGGGCCGGGGCACGGCACCGGAGGTGGCCCCGGTGGGCGCGGGACCGGTGCAGCTCACCCGACGGGTGCCGGGGCGCAACCTGGAGCCGGCCGGGCCGGGACCGCGCTGGGACCGGCACCGGTCCGGCAGCCGCCCGGACGACCCGGACGAGGTCCGGAAACTCGTCACCCAGTTCGAGGCCGGGGTCGCCCGCGCCCTCGACGAAGTCCGTACCGACCACCGTCACGAAGAGGAAACACCACGATGACCAGCCCCTTCATTCGCGACAGCATCGACCGCGAGCAGTCCGGTACGGCCACCGGAGAGCTCAGCCAGGAAGCCCGGACCTTCAACTGGCTGCTGGACTCGTTCACCACCAACACCGCCGGGGTGGTCGAGGCGATCGCGGTCTCCTCCGACGGGCTGCTGATGGCGATGTCCGCGATCAAGGACCGGTCCAACGCCGAGCGGCTCGCTGCGGTCGTCTCCGGCATGACCAGTCTCGCCGGGGGCGCGGCCAACTGGTACTCGCTCGGCGGACTGAACCGGGTGATCGTGGACATGACCGATGGATACCTGCTGGTCAGCTCGATCAGCAGTGGTTCCGTACTCGGCGTCGTCGCCGACCGCTCAGCCAACCTGGGCACGGTCGCGTACGAGATGACGCTCTTCGCGGGCCGGGCGGGAAGTGCGCTCACGCCTCGGCTCATCGTCGAGTTGAAGAACTCCGTACAGGCATGACCCGGCCCGCGGCCGGCGCCGGGCGAGAGCCCGAGCCGGCCATCCGGATCCGCCCCTACCTCCAGGCGGCGGCGTCGACACCCGGCGAACCCGATCCGGAGCTCGACGTCGACAACGCGGACCCGGGACTCGGCGGCCCGGTGCCGTACGGGCTGCGACCGTTCGTGCTGACCGCCGGCCGGGTGGACAGCGTCGACCCGGCGATCTGTCTGGAGACGCAGGTGACGGCCCGACCGGACGGGCCGTCCTGGACCAGCCCGCCGCTGGGCCGACTCGCACCGGAGCTACAGGACATCGTCACGCTCTGCGCCGAACCGATGTCGGTGGCCGAGATCTCCGCCCGGCTGCGGTTGCATCTCGGCGTCACCAAGATTCTGGTCGGTGACCTCCGGGCCACCGGTCACCTCGATGTGCACACGTACGACATCGAGGATGCCCACGACCCCGACCTCATTCTGCGAGTGATCGATGGACTTCGTGCGATCTCCTGAGGTGCCGGCCACCCCGACGGCCGCCGGCTCCCCCGTCAACAGCGCGCCGAGCCGGTACGGCGGACCGGCCGGCTACGGCGGACCGGGTGGCAACGCCATTCCGGCGGGGTACGTCGGGCCGTCCGCGCCCACCGCCCGCCATGCGCGGCCCGCTGTCGGCGTCGACTACGGTGAGCCGATGGGAGCCGGCGGAGCGGCGCCAGGTCGCCCCAAGTCCGCACCGATCCCGGTGAAGATCCTCATCGCCGGTGGGTTCGGTGTCGGGAAGACCACCACTGTCGGTGCCATCTCGGAGATCGCGCCGCTGACCACCGAGGCGGAGATGACCACCGCCGGGATCGGCGTCGACGATCCCGGTACCCGGTCGGAGAAGACCACGACGACGGTGGCGATGGACTTCGGCTGCGTCACCATCGATCGAAGCCTGAAGCTCTACCTCTTCGGCACGCCGGGTCAGTCCCGGTTCGGTTTCATGTGGGACGACCTCGCACGGGGGGCGCTCGGGGCGCTGGTCGTCGTCGACAGCGCCCGGCTGGATGACTGCTACCCTGCGATCGACTTCTTTGAGCGCGCGAAATTACCCTTTGTCGTCGCGGTCAACGCGTTCGACGGACAACTCGCCCACGATCTGGACTCCATCCGGTGGGCGTTGGCGATCGGCGAGCACGTGCCACTGGTGCGGTTCGACGCCCGGGACCGGTTGTCGGTACGCGACGCCCTGCTGGTCGTCCTGGATCGCGCACTGGACCGGGCGATCCGTGATCGGGAGTCGTAAGCCCGTGCCCAGGGCACGACGGTCGGGAAAGGTGGCGTGATGCGAGGCGAGTTGGACGACGCGCTGGCCCGGATGGCCCGGCGGGAGGAGTTGCTCCGGCGGCGATCCGCCACGCCCACGGAGGGTGAGCGGACCCCGGATAACGCTGCCCGCCCCGCGCCCGCGGGCAACCGCCCGCCCGCCGACGGCCAGCGTTATCCGGCCGAGGGCACCCGCTACCCGATCGAGGGCACCCGGTCCCCGAACGCCGGTCTCCGGCCGCCGACCGAAACCCTCCGCTCGTCCACCGAGGGCTTGCGTCCGCCGGCCGAGAGCGTCCGGCCGGCGGTGCCGGCGCAGCGGACGCCGGTCGACGACGTGGCCGAGGCGGTCCGGCAGGTGGTCGCGCACCATCCGGGGCTGACGGTCCGCCTGGCGATGGAGCAGGGTACGTCGCACGCCAACGTCCAGGTCGGCTGGTCCGACGGCAGGGTCACGGTGACCCAGGGCGACGGACCCGTAGCTGCCGCACCCGTTCCAACACCCGTTCCCGTACCGGCACCCGCCCCGCCCGTGTGGCCGCTGCCGGTGCGGACGATGCCGGACTGGTCGACGGCGACCGGCGACTCCTCCGGCGACTCGGCCGCCCGGCTGGCCGAGCTGATCCGGCGGGACCCGTCGTTGCTCGGCGGCTCCGAGGAGCAGTGACCCGTCCCGCCCCGGCTGGATCGGCCGGGCGGGTGGAACACGGATCAGGGGTGCCGGCGGCGGCTACGCTCGGCCGGTGGCCGAGCCCGATCTCACTCTCACCGCGAACCTGCGATCGGCGACCCTGGACGCCCGCCGGGGCATCGTCCGGCTGCATCCGACCGTACTGACCGCGCTGGGGCTGCATCCCGGTGATCCCGTACGGCTGACCGGTCGCCGGACCACCGCCGGCATCGTGGCCCGCGCGGAGCCGGCCAGCGGACGGGACCTGTTGCACGCCGACGATCTCCTGCTGGGCAACCTGGGCGTGCGCGCCGGTGACCCGGTGACGGTCGCACCGGTGCCGGTGCTGGCCGCCCACCGGGTGGTCCTGACCGGGCCGCCGGAGGTGGCCGCGGTCGTACCGGTGGAGCTGCTGCGGCTGGCCCTGCTCGGCAAGCTGGTCACGGTGGGCGACGACGTGTCGCTGCTGCCGCGCGACGTACTGCCGGACGACGGGGTGCGGGCGCTGGTCGACGCCGCCCGGCGGAGCCTGGCGAACACCATGGGGTACGCCTGGACGAGCACCCTGCTCACCGTCACCGCCGCCGAGCCCGCGTCCGCCGCCCTGGTCACCATGGACACCGTGGTCGGCTGGTCGGGCGGTCCCGCGACGAACGGGATGCCGCAGCCGACCGGCACCGACGCGCCGGCGGGTGCCGTGGACCCTGGGCGGGAGCGGTCCGGCTACCGGAGTGCCGTACCGGCCCGGAGCACGGCGCCGTCGCACCTGCCGCTGGTCGAGCCGGAGCCGGCGCCGACCCTGGCCGACCTGCCCGGCGTACGGGCCCAGGCGCAGGCGCTGACCGAACTGCTCGACCTCGGGTTCCATCACGGGGAGGTGCTGGGGCGGCTCGGCACCACCATCTCCCTCGGCGTGCTGATCACCGGTGCGGCCGGCTCCGGCAAGTCGGCACTGGTACGGGCGGTCGCCGGCACGGTCGGCGCCCGGATCGAGACGCTCTGGGCGCCCGAGTTGGCGGCGCTGACCAACGACGCCGCCGCCCGCCGCCTGGACGCGCTCACCACCTCCGTACGCGGTCACGGGCCGGCCGTACTCCTGGTGACCGATGTCGAGGCGCTCGCCCCGCGCGACGAACCGGGGCCGCTGGCGACGGTGTTCCGGCAGCTGCTCGGCGACACGATCCGGGCCGGTGCCGCCGTGGTCTGTACGACCAGCCGACCGGAGGCGGTCGACCCGTCGCTGCGTGCACCGGACCTGCTGTCGCTGGAACTGGCCGTGCCGCTGCCGGACACCGCCCTGCGACGCGAGCAGTTGGCGGTGCTCACCCGGAAGATGCCGCTGGCCGAGGACGTACGGCTGGACGAGGTGGCCGCCCGTACGCCCGGATTTGTCGCCGCCGACCTGGCCGCGCTGGCCCGCGAGGCCGGTGTCCGGGCGGCGTTGCGCCAACGCACCGACGAATCGCCGGTGGTGGCGATGGTCGACTTCACCGCCGCGCTGGAGGTGGTCCGGCCCACCTCGATGTCGTCGTCGACGCTGCGGTTGGCCACGGTGACACTGGACGACGTCGGGGACATGGCGCAGGTGAAGGAGACGCTGACCGAGTCGGTGCTCTGGCCGCTCACCTACCCGGACACGTTCGCCCGGCTCGGTGTGCAGCCGCCGCGCGGGGTGCTGCTCTACGGGCCGCCCGGCTGCGGCAAGACGTTCCTGGTCACCGCGCTCGCCGGCTCGGGGCGGGCGAACGTGCTCTCGGTCAAGGGCGCCGAACTGCTCTCCAAGTGGGTCGGCGAGAGCGAACGTGCCGTACGCGAACTGTTCCGCCGGGCCCGCGACGCCGCCCCGACCCTGATCTTCCTGGACGAGGTGGACGCGCTCGCCCCGACCCGGGGCCAGGCCACCGACGGCGGCACCACGGACCGGGTGGTCGCCGCCCTGCTGACCGAACTCGACGGGGTGGAGACCCTGCGGAACGTGATAGTGGTCGGCGCGACGAACCGGCCCGACCTGGTCGACCCGGCGCTGCTGCGGCCGGGCCGGTTGGAGCGGCTGGTCTACGTACCGCCGCCGGACGATGGTGGGCGGGCCGACATCCTGCGGGCGGTGGCGAAGTCGGTGCCGCTCGCGCCGGACGTCGACCTGGTGGCGGTGGCGAAGTCGTTGGACGGGTTCTCGGCGGCCGACTGCGCGGCCCTGATCCGGGAAGCCGCCCTGGTCGCGATGCGGGAGTCACTGTCCGCGGCCACGGTCACCGCCGCGCACGTCGCCGCCGCCCGCAAACGGGTACGGGCGTCGCTCGACCCCGTCCAGGTCGCCTGGCTCGCCGCGTACGCGGAGCAGCACAGCCCCGGATAGTCACCGGATTATCAGTCGGTCTCCCGTGGATGTCCGGTGCCGGCATAGGTGATCCACGCCGTCCGGCTCGTGTCGTCGACGAGGTACCAGATGCGACCGCCGCCGGTAACCTCGTACTGCCAGCGTTCGTGGGCCTGGCCCTTCCACATCCCGGTGGCCAGAGCGCCCTTGAGCCGGTGGTGCCGCTCCGGTGACGCGGTGGCCCTCGGCTTTGCGCGGATCGCGTCGTACGCCCGGCGCAGGTTCGCGGGCGTCTGGCGGGCGAGGTTCTCCCAGCCCTCCGCAGCGGCCGAGGTGGCGAACCGGAGGTCGAACTCCCCCTCGATCGGCGGCGGTGCCGCCCGGTCGCCCCGCTTCGGCGTCACTGCTCGGTATCCGGAGCTTGGACCGGACCGAAATCCCCCTCGGGTTCGCGGGTGAGGATCTCCAGCAGGGCCGGATCGCTGTAGATCTCGGCGGTGTGCCGCCACTGGGTCAGCAGGACCGCGATCGGGGACAGGTTCTCCAGGGATGCCGCGCCCTGGGCCACCGTCACCAGTTCGGAGAGCAACTGGTCCACGTCCGCCTCGGGCAGGAAGGTCACCCAGGGCAACGCCTCGCCGAGGACTCGGCGCACCACGTCCAGCGGCTCGGAACGGACCAGACCGGCCAACAGGCGTGCGGTGAAGTCCACCACCACACCGTCGCGTTCCATCTGGTCGACCCGCATCAGGGCGAGATCACCGGCGTCGCGGCGTCGCAGCCGCAATGCTCGTACCACGTCCAGTCGATCGGCAGCGGCCGCCGGCCGGTGCAGAAACTCACTGAACGGCAGTTCCTCGTACGCCGCCACCATGACATCCACACTACCGTGGAACTCTTCGTTTCCGGCGCCGTCGCCCCGGCTGGGCAGCCCGCTCCGCTACGAACTCCTCGACCTGGCGGACGTCGCACTGCCCCTGCCGGACGAACCTTCTGAACCCGCGCCGGGCGCTCAGACGTGGGTGGCCAGTTCCTTCAGCACTGCCTCGGCGCCCGCCCGGCTGGACTCCGGGTTCTGGCCGGTGATCAGGTTGCCGTCGACCACCACGTACGACGCCCAGGCCGGACCGGACTCGAACTCGGCGCCCGCCTGACGCAGCCGCTGCTCCACCAGCCAGGTCGCGTTGTCGGCGAGACCGGCCTGCCGCTCCTCCTCGTCGGTGAACGCGGTCAGCCTGCGTCCCTTGAACAGCCAGCTGCCATCGGGGTTGCCGGCGGAGAAGAAGCTCGCCGGGCCGTGGCAGAGGGAGGCGACCACCTTGGTCTGGTCCGGCAGCAGGGTGGACAGCACCCGCGCGACATCGGGGTTCACCGCCAGGTCCTGCATCGGGCCGTGACCACCGGGGATGAGTACGCCGTCGAAGGCGGTGGCATCGACGTCCTCCAGCCGTACGGGCCTCTCCAGCAGGCCGGCGACCTGCTCCAGGTACGCGTGCAGTTCGGCCACCTTCTCGGCGTCGCCCCCGTTCGTCTCCAACGCCAGGCTGCCCCCGTCGGCGACGGGCACCAGCCCGCCGGGGGTGGCGATGGTGACGTCCACCCCGGCCTCGGTGAGGAGGCGATGCGGCACCACGAATTCCTCGGCCCAGAAGCCGGTGGGTCGCTGGCTCCCGTCGCGCTGGGTCCAGGTTCGGGCCGAGGTCAGGACCATAAGGATCGATGACATGAATACCTCCCGTGTAACGCGGCCCGGGAACGGGCCGCCGAGCATTCTCAGGCGCGACACGTTCCACACCGCCGCAACGACCGTAGCACCGTCACTCATAACGGCAGGCCGATCTTGATGGCTCGCGTTAGTATCGTTGAGACTTAGGACATCACCTCGGTATCGGGCCCGAGGTACGGTAGCTTTGTCGGACGAGGAGGTGGTTGACCATGCCGGGAACGGAGACGTACGCGTGTCCCCCCAGCGTGTGCGACAGCTCGGAGCTGATCCTTGGCTTCGTCAACACCCGTCCCACCGGCAACGGACAACCCGAGCTGCTCGACGACCGGACCGGGCTGGCCGACTGGCTCACCCGAGCCGGCCGCGCCGACGCCGCCCCGACCGCCACCTATGCCGACGCGATTGCCGCCCAGGAGCTGCGCGCGGCCTTCGTGACGATCCTCCGGTCGCACGCCGGCTGCGTTGACGACGACGCGGCGGTACCGGATGCCGAGACGTATCTCCAGCGCATCGCGGAGCGCTACCCGCTCACCCCGAGGGTCAGCGCCGAGGGCTGCACGCTCGTCGCGTCCCAGTCCGGCGTACCGGGGGCGTTCGGCTCGCTGTTCGCCGCCGTCGCCGACCTGGCCGCGCGCGGGGGCTGGTCACGGGTGAAGGTATGCAAGAACTCGTCCTGCCACTCCGGCTTCTTCGACAAGACCCGCAACACCTCCGGCCTCTATTGCAGTGCCGCATGCGGCTCGCAGGCGTCGATGCGCGCGTACCGCAGCCGGCTCAGGACCGCGTAGTACGAGTACGGATGTCGGCGTCGCGCCTGTTGCACAGGACGGTCCTGCTTCTCGGGCGGGGCGAGCCCACCCGCGCCGAGGTCGTCCTGGGCGAGGCGACGGTCAGCCGAGTCTGATTCGGGCTCTGACCGCTTCGCCGTCCCGTTCGAGTTCCGCACCGGCCCGACGGAGGACGCCGAGCGCGGGACCGTTGTCGGCAGTGGTCTCGGCCACGACCAGGCGGGCGCCGGCTCCGATCGCCTCGGCGAGCAGTAGCCGCAGCGCGGTGGCGGCGATGCCCTGGCCCCGCGCCGACTTGCCCAGCCACATTCCGGTTTCCATGGTCGCCGGTTTGTCGTGGTGGCTCATCCGGATCATCCCGACCACGTCACCGTCGACCACGATCGCGAACATGAGCGTACGGGCGGAGCCGTCCAACCCGTCGAACCGCGCTCGGTGGAACTCCCGGAACGCCTCCCGGCGCGCGTGTGACCAGCCGGCCGGGGCCGTCACCGGCGGCATCACGTCGTCGGGTTCCGCCTCCGCGACGGCTACGGACAGCAACGGCTCCAGGGTCTGCTCGTCGATCGGCTTCAGTTGTACGTTGCTGCTCACGACCGCAGTGTTCCCGGCCCGAACCCGCCTCGTCCACCACTTTGGCCAAGCGCTGCCGTTATTGCCGGGACGCCCTGTCCGGTACAGCCGGGGCGGGGCCTGAACGGCCGGTCCGATGGTGACCGACAGTAGGTACCTCGCACCGAGGACGGGATGGACGAGTTCCCTAATACCGGTCAAATCGTTCTCAAACCGTAGTAATAATGCTTTATGAGCCCAGCCAGCCCGTACGGGTAGGCGGCGGGCAAATCTCGCCCAACCTATCGGCGGCAGCGCCGGGGCCGGCGTGTCCGTCCAACGATCGTGAGGGAGCCGTCAGTGCGCGCGTTCTGGTCCTACTGGCACCACCTTCCCACGCTCAAGGACCGGTACTCGGCCAAGCAGAACGCCTTCGGCGTACTCCGGATGGCACTGGCCTGCGGCGTGATCATCGCGCACGCCAAGCCACTCGGCTTCGGCGAGCCGAGTATCGGCTGGGGCTTCTCGTCCGAGCAGAGCGACCTCGGCACCATGTCGCTGTACGGGTTCTTCCTCGTCTCGGGATTCCTCATCACCGAGAGCGGTCTGCGCCACTCGTTCCGCCAGTACGCCTGGGCCCGCTTCGTACGCGTCTTCCCCGGACTGTGGGTCTGCCTGCTCGTCACCGCCCTCGTCTTCGCCCCGCTGGTCGCCCTCTACGAACGTGGCAGCCTGGACGGGTTCTGGAGCCACCCGGACGGTCCGTTCGACTACCTCACCACCAACTGGCTCGCCTCGATGGAGCAGTTTTCCATCTCCGGGCTGCTCACCGGCACCCCGTTCGGGCAGATGATGGGCGGCCCGAGCGCGTTCGACGGCTCACTCTGGACACTCCGCTACGACCTGGCGTTCTACGGGATCATCGCCGTACTGATCGCCACCGCGGTGCTGCGCCGGGCGCCCAGGGCGATACTGCTGCTCGCCGCCATCTGCTACGTGTTCATCCTGCGCGACCTGCTCACCGCCCCGGACTGGACCAGCCGACCACCGCAGCACGGCGCGGTCGGCCCGTTCCCGCTGATCGGATCGTTCGCCGCCGACTGGACGCTCTACCTCGGGTTCCTCTTCGTCCTGGGCGCCGCCGCCCGGCTCTACCCGCACCGGATCCCGATGCACGGATCGTTGGCCGCGCTGGCCGCCGCGCTGCTGCTGGCTTCGCTGACGTTCGGGGCGTTCGTCGCGATCGGCCCGCCGACGATCGCCTACCTGGTGCTCTACCTGGCGGTGGCGCTGCCACAGCGGCTGGCCCGGTTCGGCCGTGGTCGGGACTACACGTACGGGCTCTACATCTACGGGTTCCCGGTGCAGCAGATCATCGCGCTGCTCGGCGCGGCCCAGTTCGGCCTGTTCGGCTACATCGTCCTCAGCCTGCTCGGCACGCTGCTGTTCGCGGTGCCGTCCTGGCACTTCGTCGAGGGTCCGGCGATGCGGCTCAAGCACCGCCCGCCGGTGGGGAAGACCTACCGCCGCCGGCACGGCGACCTGGTGAGCGGCCGACGGGTGCCCCGACCGACCTTCCCCGGCATGTCCCCGAGCCCGCTCGCCCGCAGCACCCCGAGCCGTCGGCCCCCCGCCCGGCACAGCCGGACGGCGGCCGGCAGGTCGGCCGGGCCGCGTCGGAGCCGGCAACTGTCCTACCGCGACCTCGAACAGTTGCTGGAGGAGCGGAGACGTTGAGCCCACGAGGCTCTCCCGTGGTACGCCGCCCGACCGGTGGTGGGCCGCCCGTGCGCGCGGTCTTGGCCGACTCATCGGTCCGCCAAGACCGCGCCGCCGCGGATCAGCCGGACTCCGTGGACCTTCCGCCCGTCCGCTGGTGGCAGGCGGTCAGCGGTCGAAGCGGCACAGTGCGGCGGTCGCGTCGTCGTACCGCTTGAACCGGTGCCGGTCCCGGCCGTCGCCGTTGTCCTGCTCGGCGGCGCGGACCCGGCGGATCAACTCGCTCGGCCCCTCGGCGGTGAGCAGGGCCAGCAGGCTCTGCCAGTCGAACAGCCCGAGCTTGTCCACCGCGTACGACGCGCCGTCGGTGAGCAGCGCGACCCGGCGTACCCGATCCGGCCCGGCCAGCGACAGCCCGCCGCCGATGGCGTGGTACGCCGCCTCCGGGTCGGCGGCTGACACCCAGTAGCCGCCGGGGGTGTTCATCTGCTGCCGCTGCCAGGTCACCGAGCGGCGGAACCGGGCCTGCGGGTCGCCGTCGTCGTGGCCCACCCCGCCCGCGAACGCGGCCGATTTCAGCCCGACCATCGTCGTCTCCAGCCGGTCGTCGGTGATCACCTGCAACCGGCTGCCGAGGTCGACCACCAGCGGACTGTCACAGAGCACCAGGTAGTCGACGTGCTCACTGCCCTCGCGGATCAGGCAGACGGTGGACGACGGGGTGCCGGGATGCCCGAGATCGCACCGGTTGCCGTGATCGCCCCGTACCGCGTCGATCGCCGCCGCCAGGATCTCCATCAGCGTGGCGCCGGGGCGGTCCGCCGCGGCCAGGCCGATCCGCGCGGCCAACCGGCGGACGTACCACGCCGGGCCGTGTACGCAACCGGTGTCGAAACCCTCCGGTACGGTCGCCCCGTCCAGGACGCCGACCAGTTGCCCGTACTGGAAGACGTGATCCTCGTTGGCCAGTCGGTCCGGTGCCGCTTCGGAGGCGGACCATACCTGCATCATCCTGAGGTCTCCGGCTCTGCCGCGAGGCAGCGGGGCTGCGCTCGATCGAAGGGGTGTCGAAGAAGTTTCGCCTTGATCCATGTCTACCCGACCGAACCCGCACCCTCGGAGGGATTGAGTCCCTTCCCACCCGTGGAATACCCGCGCAGCCGGCGAAAGTACGTGCCGGCGCGACCGGTTATCGCGAACACGAGGATCCTTCGCCGTCACCGACGGTAACGTCAAGCGAGAACGGTGTGCCCACCCGTGTCCGGGTGACGACACCTCGTGTTTGGGGGGCCAGATGTTGAAGAAACTGCACGACATGGGCTTGCGCTCGGATCACTGCTACGCGGCCGGCTTCGCCAGCATCGCCCTGTCCTTCGGCTGTTGGTTGATGTCGAAGCAGTTCGAGAAGGCGGAGATCGACCGGGCGGACCGCTGGGGCATCTTCGTCGGCGAGTGGGCGCCCACCTTCATCGCGCTCGGCAACGGCCTACAGGCGTACGAGAAGTAGGAATTTCCGCCCGCGGACGGTGAACTCAGCGGCGGCGGGTGCGGGAGCGCGCGGCACGCAACCGGCGCAGCCGGGCCACCAGTACGGGTTCGGCGGCGAGCGCGGCCGGGTTGTCCAACAGGCCGTTGAGCAGCTGGTAGTAACGCGTCGCGGAGATGTCGAAGGAGTCCCGGATCGCCTGTTCCTTGGCCCCGGCGTGCTTCCACCAGCGCCGCTCGAAGCCGAGGATCTCCCGCTCCCGCGCGGTCAGCCCGCGCGCCGGAGCGGTCGCCGACTCCCGGGTGAGCGTCGACTCCGGCTCGGTCCGATCGGGGTCGTGATCGGGCGACTCCGGCTCGGTCCGGTGCTCCGGACCGACCCGCTGACCCGGTACGACCGGCCCGGTGCTCGCCTCGACGCCCTGCTCGATGCGATCGTCGCCGTCCGTGGCTGGAGCGTCAGCACCCGGCTTCATGGCGCTCCTCGCAGACCTCGGCAGCCGCACCCGCCGTACGGCCCCACCAGCCTAATCGCGCCCGCCCCGAACTCCCAGACCCCGACTCGGCGGGGTTGGCCGACGGATGATCCCGATCAGGTCACGTCGCGGCGGCGCATCGCCCAGATCGCGGCGGCGAGTACGACCGCCGTGCCGATGCCGAAGACCAGGCCCGAGTCCTGCCAGGTGAGCACGAGTTCGCCGGGGACGCACTCGCCCTGGCGGAAGTTGCACGCCTCGTAGTCGAAGAGCGTCCACTTCTTCTCGAACCAGGCCAGCGCATAGGTGGACAGGACGTACCGGTCGCCGAACGGGGTGCCGATCAGGCTCATGATGGTCCGTACGCCGATCTCGCTGACCACGGTGACGCCGACCGCGACCCCGAGCGCCATCGCGGTGTGCCGGCCCAGCGAGGCCAGGCCGAAGGCGATCGCGGCCACCGCGAGCACCAGGCCGACCGCGCGCAGACCGGAGAGCGCGAACGACTCCCAGACGCCCCGGGTCAGCTTCCCGGTCACCCCGTCGTACCGGCCGATCAGCCAGAAGCCGGCCGTCCACAGCGCCCCGAGCACCACGCTGAGCCCGAGCAGCGTACTGAGCAGCGCGGCCAGCTTGGTGAGCAGCACGGTCAGCCGTTTCGGCCGCCACAGCAGCAGGTTGGTCATGCCGCCGCTGTGCCACTCGGCCCCGATGTACGAGGCGCCGACGACAAACCCGAACAGCGCCATGATGCCGGCGAAGATGGCGATGAAGGCGCCGAACTCGGCCCGGAAGTCGAACTGGTACGGCATGAACCACTGTGCCTGGAAGTTGTCCCGGGTCGGCGCCCACTCCCGCCCGCAGTCGGGCGGGAACCGGTCCGCGCCGGTACCGGCCGCCTTGGCCGCCTCGCAGGCGCGTACGGACTCGTCGTGGTAGCGCAACTGCTCCTGGTACGCCGCCTCGGCCCGGACCTCGGCGGCGGCCACCTGCGCCGGACCGACCCGGTGGCTGTTCACGGTGAAGGCGATCGCGATGCCGGCCAGTCCGAGGACGACCAGGCTGAGCATCAGCCGGGTCAGCCGGCGCTTGAAGATCCGGCGCAGTTCGGTGGTGTAGAGGCTCATACTCCCCAACCTCCCGGCGTGCCGCCGGATCCGGCGGCCCCTGGATCGGTGCCGCCGACGAGCGCGGACTCGTCGACCTGACGGTGCTGGCCGGGCACCGGCGCGGTGGCGGTCAGGTCCAGGAAGACGCTCTCCAGGTCGGCGGTGACCGGGACGAGTTCACTGACGTACAGGTGGTGGTCGGCGAGCGTACGGCTGACCCGGGCGGGTTGCTCGACGCCGTACACCATGAGGTGGTCGGCCTCGGTGGTCACCCGGGCGCCGGCGCGGGTCAGCGCCTCGGCCGCCACCGGCAGTTCGGTGACCGCCTCCAGGCGTACCCGCAGGCCGCTGCCGGCGTGCTGGGCGAGGACCTGGGAGACCGGTCCGGCGGCGACCCGGCGCCCGCGCGAGATGATGGTGACGGAGTCGCAGATGAGCTGGATCTCGGCCAGGATGTGGCTGGAGAGCACCACCGTCATGCCGGACTCGGCCAGGTTGCGCATCAGCGCCCGCATCTCCCGGATGCCGCCGGGGTCGAGGCCGTTGGCCGGCTCGTCGAGGATCAGCAGTCGCGGTTCCTTCAGCAGCGCCGACGCGACCGCCAGTCGCTGTTTCATGCCCAACGAGTACGACCTGACCCGGTCCCCGGCCCGGTCCCGCAGGCCGACCAGTTCCAGCACCTCGGTCACCCGCTGCTGCGGCACCCCGCCGGCACCGGCGAGCAGGGAGAGGGTGTCGGTGGCGGTGAAGTTCGGGAAGAACTGCGGGCTCTCCACGATCGCGCCGACCGAGCCGGCGACCTCGGGCAGGGCGGCCGGCACCTCGCGGCCGAGGATCGCCATCCGGCCGTCGTTGGCCCTGATCAGACCGAGCAGCGTACGCAGGGTGGTTGTCTTGCCGGAACCGTTGGGGCCGAGGAAGCCGTGCACCTGCCCGGCCTCGACCAGCATGTCGAAGCCGTCCAGGGCGTGTCGGGTGCCCCGGCGTCTGCTCCGGTAGGTCTTCCGCAGACCCTCGATCTCCAGTACGGCCGTCAACGCCGACCTCCCGTGCAACGGTTGCGACTCGCGCGCCACCGTAGTCGATGCGACGGCTTCGGGGGCCGGAACACGGAAAACGGCCGTTGCGGTCAGGCGGTGATGACGTGTACGCCGGCCTGCCGGAAGCCCTCGACGATCGCCGGGTCGGCCCCGGAGTCGGTGACCAGGGTCTCGACCCGCTCGACCGGGCAGATCCGGGCGAAGGCGTGACCGCCCAGCTTGGACGAGTCCGCGATGATCACCACCCGCTTGGCCCGCGCCACCATCAGGTTGTTCATCGACGCCTCACCCTCGTGATGGGCCGCCGCGCCGAGCTGTACGTCGATCGCGTCCACCCCGAGCAGGGCCACGTCCAGGGTCACCTCGCGCAGCAGCGCCCCGCCGAGCGGTCCGACCAGCTCGAACGACTGTGGGCGGACCACACCGCCGGCCACCACGATCTTCATCCGGGACCGGACCAGCAGCTCGTTGGCGATGTTCAGCGCGTTCGTGACGACGGTGAGCTGCGCGCCGTCGGCGCTGGTGTTGAGGTCCGGCCGAACGGCGAGGGCACGGGCGACCTCCGTGGTGGTGGTGCCGCCGTTGAGGCCGACCACCATGCCGGGCGCGACCAGTGCGGCGGCGGCGGTGCCGATGCGCTGCTTCTCGGCCGAGTGCTTGGCGGTCTTGTAACGCAGCGGCAGGTCGTACGAGACGCCGTTGGCGACCGCGCCGCCCCGGGTCCGGTTGATCATCTGCTGCTGGGCGAGCTGGTCGAAGTCACGCCGGATGGTCGCCTGCGAGACGTCGAGCCGGGCGGCGGCATCCTCCACACTGACCCGGCCGCTCTCGGTCAGCAGTTCCAGCAGGGCGTTCCATCTCGCGTACCGGTCCACCGCGAGCCTCCATGCACGTACGGTGATTGATTGCGTGCACACTAGTGCGCGAAACTACGGTGGCGCAAAGAGTATGTCTGCGCGAACTCGCACCACAGTTGCCATGCCGAACGTGTTTCGAGCAGAATAACGCGCGAAAGACGGTCGGAACGAACGGTATCGCGCAGCAGTTCACGCCAGCGAGGGAGCCCTGATGGCGTACGTCGACGCGGAGATCAACAGCCAGCCCGACTGCTGGTTGCGGGCCGCCACACTCGCCGGCCCGTCGGCCGACGCACTACCCCGGCGAGGCGAGCGGGTCGCCGTCGTCGGCTGCGGCACCTCCTGGTTCATGGCCATGGCGTACGCCGCCCTGCGCGAGCGCGCCGGCCACGGCGAAACCGACGCGTTCCAGGCATCGGAGTTCCCCGCCGGCCGCCACTACGACCGGATCATCGCGATCACCCGCTCCGGCACCACCACCGAGGTCCTCGACCTGCTCGCCTCGGTCGACGGCCGGACCCCCAGCACGGTCATCGTCGGCGACCCCGACTCACCCGCCGTCGGCCTCGCCACCGCGAACGTACGACTGCCCTTCGCCGACGAGCGGTCGGTGGTGCAGACCCGGTTCGCCACCAGCGCCCTGGCACTGCTGCGCGCACACCTCGGCGAGAACCTCGACGCGCTGGCCCACGACGCCGAGGTGGCCGTACGCGCCCCGCTGCCGGTCGACCCGGCCCAGATCGAACAGGCCACCTTCCTCGGCCGGGGCTGGACCATCGGGCTCGCCCAGGAGGCCGCCCTCAAGTGCCGGGAGGCGGCCACCTTCTGGTCGGAGGCGTACCCGGCGATGGACTACCGGCACGGCCCGATCGCCATCGCCGGCCCCGGCCGGATGGTCTGGGCGTTCGGCGACATCCCCGAGGGCCTGGCCGAGGAGATCACCAGCACCGGCGCCGCCTTCGTCCACAGCCGCACCAACGGCACCCACACCGTGCTCGGCGACTGGGCCGCCGGCCGTACGGCGCTCGACCCGATGGCCGACCTGATCCTGGCGCAGCGGTTCGCGGTGGCCCTCGCCGTCAGCCGCGGCCTCGACCCGGACACCCCGCGCAACCTCACCCGCTCCGTGGTGCTGACGTGACCCAGGCCGCCCCGCCGGCCCGGTCCACCCCGCCCGCCGACCCGTCCGTCGTCATCGCGCTCGACGTCGGCGGCACCGGCATCAAATGCGCACTGGTCCGCCCGGACGGCACCAGCCACCACACCGAACGGCACCCCACCCGTGCCGACCGGGGACCCGACGCGGTGGTCCGGACCATCCTCGACATCGCCGCGGGCCTGGCCGACCGGGCCCGCACCGACGGGCTCGACCCGGTGGCCGTCGGCATCGCCGTACCCGGGGTGGTGGACGAGGCCGCCGGGGTGGCGGTCTGGTCGGCGAACGTGGGCTTCCGCGACGTACCGCTGCGGGCCCTTGCCGGCGAACACCTCGGGCTGCCGGCGGCGCTCGGCCACGACGTGCGCGCGGGCGGCATCGCGGAGGCGCGGATCGGCGCCGGCCGGGGCGGCCGCCACGTACTGTTCGTCGCCATCGGCACCGGCATCGCCGCCGCGCTCACCATCGACGGTACGGCGTTCGTCGGCGCGCACGGCGCGGCCGGCGAACTCGGACACATCGTCGTACGCCCGGACGGGCCCCGCTGCGGCTGCGGCCAGGTCGGCTGCCTGGAGGCGGTCGCCTCGGCCGCCGCCGTCGGCCGCCGCTACACCGAACTGGCCGGCGAACCGGCGAGCGCGGCCGAGGTGGTCCGCCGGGCGGTGGCCGGGGAGAAGCTCGCCACCCGGATCTGGCAGGAAACCGTGGAAGCGCTCGCCGACGGGCTGCTGATCGCGCAGGCGCTCTACGACCCGGCGGTGGTGGTGATCGGCGGCGGTCTGGCCGAGGCCGGTGACGAACTGCTCGTCCCGCTGCGCGCGGCCCTGCGCACCCGGTTGACCTTCCACCGGGAGCCGGAACTGGTCCCGGCCACGCTCGGCGACGAAGCCGGCTGCCTCGGCGCCGCCCTGCTCGCCCTCGACGTCATCGGCGCCGCCCCCACCCCCGACCGGTAGTAGGAGAACTCGTGACGGAACGCGTGACTGGCAAGGTGGTTACCCCGACCGGGGTCATCCGGCAGGGGTGTGTGGAACTCGACGGCGAACGGATCACCGCGGTCGCCGAGTACCCGTCGATCCGGGACGGGAACTGGATCGTGCCGGGCTTCGTCGACATCCACACCCACGGCGGCGGCGGGCACACCTTCACCACCGGCGACGCGGACGAAGCCCGTGCGGCGGCGGAATTCCACCTCTCCCACGGCACCACCACCCTGCTGGCCAGCCTGGTCAGCTCGCCGGCCGAGCTGATGCAGCAGGCAACCTCCGCGTACGCCCCGCTGGTCAAGGAGGGGGTGCTCGCCGGTGTCCACTTCGAGGGTCCGTACCTGTCCGAGGTCCGGTGCGGGGCGCAGAACCCGGAGTTCCTGCGCGACCCGTCGCTCGACGAACTCACCGAGCTGATCGAGGCCGGCGAAGGTGCCGTACGCATGGTCACCATCGCCCCGGAGCGTCCCGGCGCGCTGGACGCGATCCGGCTGCTCGTCAACCGTGGCGTGGTCGCCGCGGTCGGGCACACCGACGCCACGTACGCCCAGACCGTGGCCGCGGTGAACGCCGGGGCGACCGTCGCCACCCACCTGTTCAACGGCATGCGCTCGCCGCACCACCGCGAACCCGGCCCGGTGTTCGCACTGCTCGGCGCGCCGAGCGTGGTCTGCGAACTGGTCGCCGACGGCCTCCACCTGCACGACGGCACGCTGCACTTCGCCGCCTCCGTCGGCGGTGCGGACCGGTCCGCCCTGATCACCGACGCGATGGCCGCCGCCGGCATGCCCGACGGCGAGTACGAGCTGGGCGGGCAGGCCGTCGTGGTGGCCGACCAGGCGGCCCGGCTGGCCCGCGACGGTGCCATCGCCGGCAGCACCCTCACCATGGACGCCGCCCTGCGTCGCGCCGTCGAGGCCGGAATCACCCTGTCCGACGCCTGCCGGATGGCCTCCACCACCCCCGCCCGCGCCATCGGCCTCGGCGACCACCTGGGCGCCCTCATCCCCAACCACCGCGCCGACCTGGTCGAACTGGACGAAAACCTCCAGGTCCTCCGCGTAATGCGCGCCGGCACCTGGCTCCCATAACCCCCCGCCCCTCCCCCCTCCCCCCCGCTCCACCCAGTCCGCGATCTAGGGCAAATGGTTGCTAATAGAGATCAACTAGCAACCATTTGCCCTAGATCGCGTTCAGGTGGAGCGGCCCTTGTCGGGAGGAAGGAGGAGGTAGGTCTAGTTCCGAGTTAGGAGGGTGTGGGTCAGGGCGCCGAGGGTGAGGATGGCCAGGCCGGACAGGACGCTGGTGAGGGGGAGGGTGGCGGCGAGGGTTAGGCAGCCGACCAGGCCCAGGGCGGCCAGGGCTTGTACGGGGAGACGGCGGTTCGGGTCACGGCCGAGGGTGAGGGCCGCCGCGTTCGTGATCGCGTAGTAGACCAGCACGGTGCAGCTGGAGAAGCCGATCGCCGTAGCGAGGTCGCCGAGGCTGACCAGCACGATCACCACTCCCGCCACCAGCAACTCGGCCCGGTGCGGGACCCGGTGACGGGGGTGTACGGCGGCGAGCGCGCCGGGCAGGTCGCGGCGGCGGGCCATCGCCAGCATGGTCCGGCCGACCCCGGCGACCAGGGCCAGCAGTACGCCGGTGACGGCGACCGCCGCGCCGACGCGTACGAGCGGGGTGAGGTCGGGTAGGCCGGCGGCGGTCACCACGTCGGCCAGCGGGGCCGACGACGTGGCGAGCCGGTCGGCGCCGAGCACCGACAGGCTGATCGTGGCGAGACTCAGGTAGATCAGCAGCACCAGGCCGAGTGCGAGCGGCACCGCGCGGGGAATGGTCCGCTCCGGGTCGCGTACCTCCTCGCCGAGGGTGGCGATCCGGGCGTATCCGGCGAACGCGAAGAAGAGCAGCCCGGCGGCGCCGAGTACGCCGTACCCGCTGATGCCGGCGGTGTCGGTGAGCCGGGACGGGTCGGCGGACCCGGCGGTGAGACCGATGATCGCGACCGTGCCGAGCACCACGAGGGTGGCCGCGACCAGCCAGCGGGTGGCGCGGGCGGTCTTGGCGATGCCGCCGAGGTTGACCGCGGTGACGGCGAGTACGGCAACCACCGCGACGATTCTGGCCTGCCCCGGCCAGAGGTAGGCGCCGACGGTGAGCGCCATCGCGGCGCAACTCGCGGTCTTGCCGGCGACGAACGCCCAGCCGGCAAGAAAACCGGCGAGGTCACCGAGCCGCTCCCGCCCGTAGACGTAGGTGCCGCCGGATTCGGGATAACGGGCGGCGAGCCGGGCCGAACTGGTCGCGTTGCACCAGGCGACGAAGCCGGCGATCGCGAGCGCGATCAGCAGGCCGGTGGCGCTGCCGGCGGCGGCGGTCGCCGGGGCGAAGACCACGAAGACGCCCGCGCCGAGCATCGAGCCGAGTCCGATGACCACCGCGTCGGGCACGCCGAGTCGCCGGTCCAGCACTGTTGGCAACCGCTGTTGCTCCATGGGCCGGAGCCTAGGAGGCGGAGGTGAACACCCCGGGTCGGTCGACGTTGCGCGGCAGGCCGGGCAACGGAACGTCGTCCCACGGCACCCGGGTGATCAGCCGGTCGATGAAGAGGCCGAGCAGGAGCCCGGCGACACTGTCGGTGATCCAGTGAAAGCTCAGGTAGGTGGTGGTGCAGAAGACGATCGCCGTGGGCACGATCCGGATCGCCAGCGCCAGGCCCGCGGGCGGGTCCGGTCGGCCCAGCGCACGCAGCAGCGCCACCAGGAGCAGGGAGATCACGCTGTACCAGACGATGGCGTTGGCGACGTGCCCGGACGGGTAGGACATGCTGTACTCGTCGACCGGCAGGTGGCTGTTGAAGATCTTGACCGACTCTGTGGGTGGCAGCTCGGAGCTGGGAGCGGCCCGGTCGGTCCAGATCTTGAACGGCCCGACGGTGACGTACGTGGCGACGAACGCGGCGGCGACGACGAGCAGCGGCCGGATCGAGCGGGACCGCAGGCCGGTGGCGATGGCCAGGATCGCGGCGACCGGGGTGAGCAGCGCACCACCCTGCCCGAGAAAGTTGAACACCCGGGCGACCCAGTAGGCGACATCGGGCCGATGGTTGTCGCTCCACTCACGTACGGACTGGTCGACGCCGTACAGGTGACCGTTGGCGAGGGCGAGGGTGATTCCGGCCAGGCCGATCAGGAGCAGAACGTCGAACCACCAGCCGCCCGGATACACCCGCCGCAGCCGCAGCCCCGACCGCCGCACCGTTCCGGTCCCCCGCCCACTCTCTCGCACCCGCCCACGCTACCCCGCCCCACCGCACCCCCTCCCGCACGCACGCACCCTCCATCCCCTCCCCCCAAGATCCGCACAATTACCGGGAAGGAGTGGTGGTAAGGCCACGCTTTCTCTACCCGAGTGGGGCGGCGCGGGGTGGGGTGGGTGTGTGACGGGACACGGTGGGGGTGGGGGTGGGGGGTGGAGGCGGCATGCTGGGGGCGTGCGGATTACTTCGGCCCTCGTGGATCCGGCGCTGCTCGATCTACCGTGGTCGACGCCGCTGGAGCAGTGGCCGGCCGACCATCTGGTGGCACTTCCGCAGGGTATCTCCCGGCATATCGTACGTTTCGTACGTCTCGCCAACACCGTGTACGCGGTCAAGGAGACCGGTGAGCGGGTTGCCGAGCGGGAGTATGACCTGCTCCGGGCGTTGGAACGGATCGACTTTCCGTCGGTGCAGGCGGTGGCGATCGTCGCCGACCGGCAGGACGATGCCGGCGAGCCGCTGGATCCCGTACTGATCACCAGGCATCTACAGTTCTCGCTGCCGTACCGGGCGCTGTTCTCGCACACGTTGCGCCCGGAGACGATGACACGACTGCTGGACGCGCTCGCGGCGCTGATCGTACGGATGCATTTGACCGGTTTTTTCTGGGGTGACTGCTCGCTGTCGAACACCCTGTTCCGGCGGGACGCCGGTGCGTTCGCCGCCTACCTGGTGGACGCGGAGACCGGGGCGTTGCGCACCAAGCTCTCCAACGGCCAGCGCGGCGAGGACATCGAGATCGCCCGGGTGAACATCTTCGGCGAGGCGCTCGACCTCCAGGCGGCGGGACTGCTGCACGAGGCGATCGACCCGGAGGAGGTCGCCGACCAGGTGGTCGAGCGCTATGAGCGACTGTGGCACGAGGTCACGTACGAGCAGCAGGTGGAACGGGACGACCGGCACGACATCGAGGGCCGGATCCGGCGGCTGAACGAGATGGGCTTCGACGTCGCCGAGGTGGCGATGTCCCTTGTGGACAATGGGCGGTACCTGGTCCGGCCGAAGGTGGTCGACGCGGGTTACCACAGCCGGCGACTGCTCCGGCTGACCGGGCTCGACGCCGAGGAGAACCAGGCCCGGCGCCTGCTCAACGACCTGGACACGTACCGCGCCGAGAGCGACCTGTCCGACGAGCAACAGTCCGCGCACCGCTGGCTGACCGAGGTCTTCGAACCCGTCGTACGGGCGGTGCCGGCTCACCTGCGCAAGAAACTGGAGCCGGCCGAGCTGTTCGTGCAGGTGATCGAGCACCGGTGGCGGCTGTCCGAGCAGGCCGGGCGGGACGTGGGACTGGCCCCGGCGGTGCAGTCGTTCCTGGCCGACGTACTGGTACACCGGCCGGACGAACAGGCGGTGCTGGGCGTACCCGTACCGGCCGTCACCGGGTAGACAGCACGGCCGGGCCGTCAGGAGTACGGGCCGGAGGCGGTGGGGCGGCCGAGTGCGTCTGCCATGCCCCACGGTCCGCGTACGTGGAGTAGGGCGATCTGCCCGAGGCCGGGCGGCACGGCGGCCTTGACCACCAGGTGATCCGCGTGCGCCTCCAGGCCGAGGACGGTACGCAGCAGCGACAGCACCGCGCCCGCCGACCACCCCTGGGGGCTGGTGGCGGTGGGATAGCGCACCGGAGCGGTGGTGAGTTCACGGTCGTAGCCGGCGAACGCCTCGGGCAGCCGCCCCTGGAAGTAGCGCGCGGCCTCGAACGTCACCTGGGCGAGGATGCCCGCCTCGGCCGCGTACCCGTACCGGCGCAGGCCCTCGGCGATGATCGAATTCTCGTACGGCCAGACGGCGCCGACGTGGTAACCGACCGGATTGTGTTTTGCCTCGTCGGCGGCGAGCGTGCGCACTCCCCAGCCGGAGAAGAGTCGGGGCCCGAGCAGGTGCTCGACCACGGACTCCGCCCGGTCCGGCTCGACGATGCCGCTCCAGAGCAGGTGTCCCAGGTTCGACGCGAGCGCGTCCACCCGGCTGCCGTCGGCCTCGCGGGCGAGCGCGTAGTACCGCCGGTCCGGCAGCCAGAAATCCCGGTTGAACCGTTCCCGCAGCTCGGCAGCCTGGCGTTCGAGTCGGTCGGCGTACGCCGGATCGCCCCAGAAGGTACGGGCCAGCCGGGCACCGCGCACCTTCGCGTCGTACGCGTAGCCCTGCACCTCGCAGGTGGCCCGGGGGAAACCGGGCAGCCTGCCGTCGGCGTAGCAGATCGCCCGCTCGGATTCCTTCCAGGACTGGTTGGGCTCCTTGCCCGATGCCCGGGGCGGTTGGTACCAGAGGTAACCGTCGCCGACCAGGTCGCCCCACTCGTCGATCCAGTGGAGCGCGGCACGAGCCTCCTTCTCCAACTCGCGGACCAGCTCGGCGTCGCCGGTCCAGCGTTCGTACTCATCGAGCAGCACGACGAACAGCGGCGTCGCGTCGACCGAGCCGAAGTAGCGGGCGTTCGGGGTTTCCTGGAAGGCGGCGGCCTCGTTCCAGCGGAGCAGGTGGAGAATCTTTCCGGGTTCCTCCTCCCGGAAGTCGTCCAGCTTCGACCCCTGAAAGGTCGCCAACGTCCGCAGTGTGGTCGAGGCCAACTCGGGCAGGTACGGCAGCGTTTGCAGGCTGGTGAAAATGTTCTGTCGGCCGACCACCGTGTTCAGCCACGGCAGACCGGCGGACGGGATCGGGCCGATGCCGTCGAGCCCCGGAATCCGCAACGCGGCCAGGTCGACCAGGCTCCGGCGGTACGCCTCGGCGAGGGGTTCGTAGTCACACTCCAGTCGAGGCGCCTGGTCGACCCACTGGTCCAACTCCTCCCGCATCCCCTCCTTCGTCTTTCGAATCAGGGCTGCCCCACCGGCGACGTCCTCGCGACCCGGCGCCCGGATGTCGGTTATCACCCGCAGCCGGGTGGTCCACTTCCCCTGTCCGGGAATGGTGACGGCGAACGTCATCCCGTCCTGGTCGATCTCCGCCGACTCACTGGATCGCACCAGGGTCGACCGGTGAAAATCCTTGCGGACGTAGCACAGGTGCAGATGCCTGTCACCGGACTCGTGATAGAAGTGTCCCTTTTTCTCCGGTCGCGGATCGTCGTGCACCTCCGGGAGGCTGATCCGGTCGACGTCGGCGAAGTCGCTCGCCACGTCCAGCCGAATCGTCATCTCGGCCGGCGTACCGCTGCTGTTGACGACCGTCAGCTCCTCCTCGAAGCCGGCCACGATCGAGCGGTGGCGGATCACCGAAAGGGTGGTGTTGACATAGTGCGTGGGCTGACCGGGTACGAGGAAGAATCGCGCCTCGAAATACTGCAAATCGTCGACGGAGAGCGGGGTCAGGCGCTCCCCGTTGACCGTCAGAACCCATTTGGACAGGAACCGGGTGTCGAGGAAGTACAGCCCGTCCGGGTCACCGGGGGCCGGATCCACGTCACCACTCCGGTCGCTGACGATGTAGGTCAGCCCCTCCAAGATGTTGATTTGGTCAGACTGCGTCATTCTGGCCGCCCTCGACGTGGTGCCGTCCGGCTCTGCCGACAGACACCCGCTCGGGGCCGCGCGAACCGGGTGGTCCGGGCAGCAGGCGTTCGAAATAGATCAGGGCACGCTGCGACCCGATGTACGTCACCTCGTTGCGCAGTGTCGCCGTCGTGATGTCGCCCCCCGCCACGAGGCGGTCGAAGACCGCGCCGTCGGACGAAAGCACGCAGTCTGCCTCCCGCTCACCGCCGGGCCAGACCGAGATGCTGTGCTCACTGACGGTCAGATACCACCGGGTCATCCCGTCCGGCCGGCTCAGATCGAGGCGTACGGTCGCCGAGAAGTCGCGGGGCAGCAGGTGGATACGCTGCCGCGCCGGACCCGCGAAGTACTCCCCCGTCCGGTCCACCCATCCGCCTCCCTCCGCCCTTGGCCGTCCACCCCGTAGCGCGCTTACGGGTCAGGGTCAGCCTGACCCGGCGGACGTTGCTCCCGCATCACCCCGATGGGATGAACCGCCTTTTTAACCGGCGGCCGGACGTAGTCGGGCGCTCCAGTAGGTCAGGTCGGAGTGGTGCTCGACCAGGGTGACCGGCTCGCCGCACGCCTGCTGGATGAGGTCGGCCGCCTCGTCCAGGTCGCTCGGGTTGTGGTCCCAGTCGCCGTTCCGGAACATCCGCAACCCCACATCCGTACGGTCGTAGCCGATCACCTCGGCGGCCTCGGGCGGCACCAGCACGATCGTGTACCTGCCGGCCTCGATCTCGGCCTCGCTCGGCTCGGGCTCCTCCGGACGGCCGCGCCGGAACCGCTCCAGCACCGACTCGATCGGTCCCGGCGAGTCCGCCGGGTCGTACGGGTGGGCCCAGGTCGGCACGTAGCGGTACGGCTTGAGATCGCTCCTGTTGACACTTCTCGCACAGATGATCGCCAAGGGGTTGCTTGTCACCGCCATTAGCGATTCGGTTGGCTTTCTGGCGTACGGATGTCAATACCCCGAGGTGGAGGCGAGCGGACATGCCGAAGCAGAACGCACCGACCGTTGTCGGTCGTGGACTCGGCGGTGAGCTGCGACAACTGCGCAAGGCCAAGGGCCTGACCGGTGCGGCGGTCAGCGCGCGCAGCTCGGCTGGCAGCCGTCCCGACTGTCCCGGATGGAGACCGGCCAGCAGGGCATCCCGCCCGAGGACGTCGCCTCGCTACTCGTGATCTACGGCGTCATCGGTAACGAACGCAAGCGCCTGCTCGCGATGTCCGAACGCGGCAAGGACCGAGGCTGGTGGGAGACGTACGGTTCCGGGCTGACGCCCTGGTCACGTACGTTCATCCGCTTCGAAACCGAGGCGATCAGGATCACCAGTTGGCAGCCGATGCTCGTGCCCGGTCTGCTCCAGGTTCCCGACTACACCAAGGCGATCATGCGGGCGTGTGACGTACCGGATGCGGACGCCCAGATCAGGGTTGCGGCGAGACTCGGCCGGCAGGCGATCCTGTCCCGCGACGAGCCACCCGAACTGCACGTCATCGTGGACGAGTCGGCCCTACGTCGGGTGCTGGGTGGGCCACGGGTGATGGTCCGGCAACTGCGTCACCTGATCGAGGCCGCCGAGCGGCCGAACGTGACGTTGTCTGTGCTGCCGTTCGGCGTCG